>JBGUQG010000373.1:0-7486 GCA_045130815.1 Christensenellales bacterium | reverse complement strand
TCCGTCGCCGGGCACGGCCTCGGAGAAGATGACCTCCGCGCCGATGTCGTCGGCATCCCGCAGGCGGGCGAATACCGCGTGGGCCATCCCGGCGGCGTCCGCGCCCAGGGAGAGGGCCCTGCGCTCGCCATAGTCGGCAAGGTGGCCCTCCAGGGCCAGGATCAGCGGATGCCTGCCGCCCGAAAGCGCTTCGTCGTACAGGCGGCAGATGGTGTCGATCACCTGGACATCCTCGCCCTGCACGATGGTCATTTCGCCCGCGGGGGCGTAGTGGCGATACTTCATGCCCGGGCTGCGGGCGACCTCGCCCTCCTTCAGCGGGCGCATCACCGCGTCGTCCACCGCCACGCTGCCGCAGATTTCGGCGATCCGGCCGGGGGTGACCCCGCCGGGGCGCAGCACCCTCGGCGTGTTCCCGGTCATGTCGATCACCGTGGATTCCAGGCCCACCGCGCATTCGCCGCCGTCCAGGATCAGTGGCACGCGGCCCTCCATGTCCTCCAGCACGTGCCCTGCCGTGGTGGGGCTGGGCCGACCGGAGCGGTTCGCGCTGGGGGCGGCGATGGGCACGCCCGCAGCGTCGATCAGCGCCCGGGCCGCCGGATGGGCGGGAAAGCGCACCGCCACGGTGTCCAGGCCCGCCGTGACCTCCTTGGGAACGATCTCCGACTTCAGGAAGATCAGCGTCATCGGCCCCGGCCAGCAGGCATCCATCAGCGCCCGGGCGGCGGGGGAGGGCTGTACGGCGATCAACGGATACAGCTGTTCTATGGCGCTGATGTGGGCGATCAGCGGGTTGTCCCCGGGCCGCCCCTTGGCCTCGAAGATGCGCTTCACGGCCTCGCCGGACAGCGCGTTCGCCCCCAGGCCGTACACCGTCTCCGTGGGAAAGGCCACCAGCTGGCCCCGGCGGATCAATTCGCCCCCGAGGGCGATGGCTTCGGGGGTGACGGGAAGAAGCTCGGTTTGCAAGTGAAAGTCTCCTTTGGTTTGTTCGACGGTTACAACCGCATGACGAACGCGGTCTTTTCGTCGCCGTCATAGCCCGCATGGCGGTAGAAGTCCAGCGTGGCCGCGTCCTTCGCGCCGGTGAGCAGCATGATCTTGTAGCAGCCGGCCTCGGCGGCGATTGCCCTCGCGCGGGCGAGGCAGGCGCTGGCATAGCCGCGCCCCCGATGTTCCCGATGGGTGACTACGTTCTCGACCAGCGCGTAGGGCCGGGCGTCGCGGGTCAGGTTCGGCACGACCACGCACACGCAGGAGGACGCGAGCTTACCGTCCTGCTCGTAAACCAGCACATGGTGGTCCGGGTCGGAGAGGATTTTGTCCCACGCGGCCTTCACCCGCGCTTCGTGCTGCGGCAAACCCTTCTCGTGCAGGTGCAGGTACAGCGCAAGCAGCGCGTCCAGGTCATTGGCGACGGCTTCACGGATCATGGGCACGCTCCCTTCCGGAGGAGGTCGTTTACAGTATCTTCTCCATCCCAACCTTATACGGCGCCATCCCAAGCTTTTCGTAGAACTTCATCGCGCCGGGATTGCAGCTCCACACGTTCAGGGTGACGTTGTAGCAGCCCCGCCCGCGGGCGTATTCAAGAATGGCTTCGTACAGCGCGCGGCCCGCGCCCATGCCCCGGGCGGCCTCGTCCACGCAGATATCGTCGATGTACAGCGTGTCGTGCGCCACCATCAGTTGGCCGCCGGAGTGCTGCATCACGCAAAAGCCGTGGCCCAGCACGCGGCCCTCGCCGTCCACGCACACGAACACCGGGGTCTCGTCACCGGCAATGATCCCCTTCAGCTCGCCCTTGGTGTACTTGGTGGTCGGTCCGTTGAACAGGTCGGGCCGTCCGTTGTGGTGCACCATGTTCACCTGCACCAGCAGGTCCATGATGGCGGGGATGTCGCGCTCGGTCGCGCGGCGAACTTCAATCGACACAGCGCCCCTCCTATCTGCTTTCGTTCAGCAATGCCGTCTGCTCCGCCAGGGTCAGGGCGTCGATCAGCTCGTCCAGGTGGCCCTCCATGATCTCGTCGATCTTGTACAGGGTCAGGCCGATGCGGTGGTCTGTGACGCGGCCCTGGGGGAAGTTGTAGGTGCGTATGCGCTCGCTGCGGTCGCCGGTGCCTACCTGGGTGCGGCGGCGGTCGGCGTACTCGCCCTCCTGCTGCTCGCGCTGCAGCTCGTACAGCCGGGATTTCAGCACGCGCATGGCCTTTTCCCGGTTCTGGATCTGGCTGCGCTGGTCCTGGCTGGTGACCACCAGGCCCGTGGGGATGTGGGTGATGCGCACGGCGGAGTCGGTGCGGTTGACGTGCTGTCCGCCCGCGCCGGAGGCCCGATAGGTGTCGATGCGCAGGTCGTTGGGGCTGATCTCCACCTCCACGTCCTGGGCCTCGGGCAGCACGGCCACGGTGGCGGTGCTGGTGTGGATGCGGCCGGAGGACTCGGTGACGGGCACGCGCTGCACCCGGTGCACGCCGGATTCGAACTTCAGCTTCTGAAACACGTTCCTGCCCTGGATCAGTATCACGCTTTCCTTCAGGCCGCCCAGCTCGGTGCTGCCGTCCTCCACCATTTCCACCTTCCAGCCCTGGCTGTCGGCGTAGTGGGTGTACATGCGCAGAAGCTGGGCGCCGAACAGGCCGGCCTCGTCGCCGCCCGCGCCGGCGCGCACCTCCAGTATGGCGTTCTTGTAGTCGTCCGGGTCCTTGGGCAGCAGCGCGATGCGGGCCTTTTGGGTCGCCTCCTCCAGCCGGGGCTCCAGCTGGGCAAGCTCCTCCCTGGCCAGGTCGGCCATGTCGGGGTCGGAAAGCATCTCCCGCGCGCCGTCGATCTCACTGAGCAGCTTTTCGTAGGCCACGGCGATGTCGTTCAGCTCGGAAAGCTCGCTGTGGCGGCGCATCAGCTTGGCGAATTCTTCGGTGTCGGCGATGACCTCCGGCAGCGTGATGCGTATGGACAGCTCCTCAAACTGGCCGTGGACGGCCTCCAGCTGGGCCGCAATGCGCTCCTGTTCGTTGAAGGATGTGGATTGCATGGATTGGCTCCTTATCAGTCGATTTTTGCGAACACGACCCGCTCGACGCCGTTCAGGTCCCTGATCGTGCCGGCCTCCAGGCAGCTGAGGTGCTGCTTCATCAGCGCCAGCACCGCGGCGGCCTCGCCGATGCCCACCTCCAGGAAGATCGCGCCGCCGCTGTTCAGGTGCGCCGCGGCGTCCCGGGCGATGCGGCGGTAAAAGTCCAGCCCGTCCTCGCCGCCGTCCAGCGCCAGCCGAGGCTCAAAGCGCACCTCGCGCTGCAGCCCGGCCAGCTCCTGCCGGGGGATGTAGGGCGGATTGCTGGCGATCACGTCAAAGCGCTCCCGCCCCACGGCGGCGAACAGGTCGCCGTGCCGAAGCTCCACCCGCACGCCCAGGGCATGGGCGTTGCGTTTGACCACGTCCAGCGCCTCGCGGCTGATGTCCGACAGCGTCACCCTCGCGTCCGGGGCCAGCGAGGCCAGGCTCAGCCCGATGCAGCCGCTGCCCGCGCACAGGTCCAGCAGGGCGGGCTCGCCGGGGCGGGCGCGCAGGTCGATCAGCGCGGCCTCGGCCAGGGTCTCCGTGTCCTGCCGGGGGATCAGCACGTCCGGCGTCACCTCGAACCGCATGCCCATGAAGTCGGCGTTGCCCAGGATGTACTGCACCGGCTCTCCGGAGGTGCGGCGGTCCAGCATCGATTCCAGCCGGACCAGCTGGCCGTGGGAGAGGGCGTGATCGGATTCGAATTTCAGCTCGGAGCGGGTCATGCCCAAGGCCTCCTCGGCGATCCAGCGGGAATCGATTTCCGGGTCCGGACAGCCGGAGGCCTCCAGCCGCGCCTTGGCCCGGCCGAGCCAGTCTGATATGGTCATGGGGAAAACACCTTTCTGAATGGACTTACCGGTCGTTCTCCTTCGCCGCGTTGTAGGCGTACACGGCCACCTCCACCATTTGGGGGTGGGGCGGCAGCACCATCCGGCGCTCCAGCCACAGCTGGAGGGCCAGCAGCGCGTCCACCCACGGGGCGGGCTTGGCCCGTTCCAGCGGCAGCAGCGCCTCGTTCAGCACGGCGGCGATGGCCAGCACCACCAGCACGCGCACCAGCAGCTGCACCGGCAGCGTGAACGTGCGGATCGCGGCGAACGCGATCACGGACAGCAGCAGCACCGTCACCGTGAAGGCGGCGTCGCTGCGGCGGGACAGGTAGGCGGAGCGCTCCGCCTTCTCCCGCAGGATCTGGCCGTCCGCCTCGGCGGGGGTGTTCATCACCTTGTTGATGGCCCCGCGGTACATGCCCAGCCGGTTGATCACCCGCAGCCGCGGGATCACCGCCGCGCACAGCAGCGCGGCCAAAACCCGGGCCGCGCAGGCCACGATGTTTATGGCGGTCCGGGACAGCTCGAACAGCGGAAGCACCCATCGGGCCAGCGCCCAGGGCATGGCGATCACCAGGCCGCCCAGCAAAAACAGTATCGCCAGCGCGCTGCCCGCGGCCACCAGGGCGGAGGGGCTCACGCGGAACAGCTCCGCGAAGCGCTGCTCGCCCCGGCGGCCCTTCACGATCCGCTGGGGCATCAGCTGGGCCGACTCGGCCACGCCGTCCAGAAAGTCCGCCGCGCCGCCGACCAGCCGCACGATGCCGCGCAGGAAGGGCACCCGCTCCATCGCGTCGCGGGCGGGGTGGAACTCCCGGCGGATGCGCAGGGCCACGTCCTTGCTCTCCTTGCGCACGGCAAAGGCGGTGGCGCTGCCCACCTGGAAGCGCACCCCCTCGGCCACGGGGCTGGCGTGGATATTCAGCTTGCTGTGTGACATGATGCCCACCTGCCTTGACGGAAACTAAAAAAAGAAACCGGCGCGTATCCGTCGGTCATTCAGGGTCCTACGCGCATTAGAACGGCAAAAGCATCGACACAGCCTTGCCATGCCGATGCTTGCTGGGTTCCTACATGCCGTAGCGCTTCTTGAAGCGATCCACGCGTCCGCCGGTATCAACCAGCTTCTGCTTGCCGGTGTAGAAAGGATGGCACTTGGAGCAGATATCGACGCGCATCTCCTTCTTCGTGGAACCGGTCTCAAAGGTCTCGCCGCAAACGCAGCGAACGATTGCCTTGCCGTAATTCGGATGGATGTTTTCCTTCATGGTTTTCACCTCACTCTAATCGGACTGTCGGCTCTCCGGCGGAACCGGCATCTGATTAATCACGCAACAGTCATTATAGCACACTGTGTGCCGCGCGGCAAGGACTTGCGGGAATTTTTACATTATATCGGGCAGGAGGGAACAGGCAGCGGGAAGCAGGGAGAAGGGAAAAGCACACAGGGAACGGGCGGAGAATCCGGCGCGGGCAGCACGTTCATCAAGAATTAACAAATTCAAAGTCGAAAACCCATTGACAAATTCCGGGGCCGGTTGTATATTATGTTCAGCCGTTAGCACTCGATGTGTTTGAGTGCTAACAGGCGGAGCGGATCGAAAGGGGGAGAGCAATTTGCAGTTGGACGAACGCAAGTACCTGATCCTGCAGGCCATCATCGACGACTACATCCTGACGGCCATGCCGGTGGGCTCCCGCACGATCTCCCGAAAGTCCGGCGTCGGCTACTCGCCCGCGACCATCCGCAACGAGATGTCCGACCTGGAGGAGCTCGGCTATCTGGATCAGCCGCACACCTCGGCGGGCCGCGTGCCCTCCAACAAGGCGTACCGGCTGTACGTGGATCACCTGATCAAGACCAGCAAGCTCACCAACGACGAGCGGGAGCGCATGCACGACCACCTGGTCTCCCGATCCAAGCAGGTGGAAAGCGTGATCCGCAGCGCCGCCGGGGTGCTCTCCGACGCCACGAAGTACACCTCGGTGATCGTGGCCCCGAAGCTGGGCAGCCTGCGCATCAAGCATGTGCAGCTTGTGCCGGTGGCGGAGCGCACGGCGCTGATGATCATCGTCACCAACGCGGGCATCGTGAAGGACGCGGTGATCCGCGTGCCCGACGGCCTGGATGCCGACGACCTGTACTCCATCTCCCGGGTGCTGACCCAAAAGCTGGCCGACAAGCCGCTGGAGGCCGTGCGCCAGGCGTTTTCAGAGCTGCTGCGCAGCGCGGAGCAGAACCGAAAGCTGCTGGGCGAGGCGCTGCAGGTGATCGAAAAGCGCCTGGAGGAGGGCGGCGACGCCTCGGACGTGATCGTCGGCGGCAGCACGAACCTGCTGGAGTATCCGGAGTACAGCGACGTGAACAAGGCGCGAAGCTTCCTGTCGGTGCTGGAATCGAAGGACACGCTGCGCAAGCTGCTCAACCGGGACGGGAGCATGGAGGTGTCCATCCGCATCGGCCCGGAGAACCAGCTGCCGGCGCTCAGCGATTGTTCCATCGTCACCGCCAGCTACCGGCTGGGCGATCAATCCACCGGCACGCTGGGCATCATCGGCCCCACGCGCATGAACTACAACCGGGTGATCTCGGTGCTGGATTTCATGAGCCGGGCGCTGAGCGACGTGCTTTCAGAGTATCAATAAGAGAGGACAGAGACGATGAAGAAGAAGGACAAGAACCAGGCTCCCGCCGAGCCGGTGACCGAGCAGGAGCTGCCCGCCGACCAGGCGCAGGAAGCTCAGCCCCAGGCCGAGGAAGCCCGGGAGGCCACCGCCGAGGAGTGGCAGGCCGCGCTGGAGCTGGCCGTGAAGCAGCGGGACGAATTGAAGGATTCCCTGCTGCGCGCCCAGGCCGACTTCCAGAACTTCAAGCGCCGCAACCAGACCGCCCGTTCCGACGGCTATGAGGACGGCGTGCGCGAGGCCATCGCGGCCATGCTGCCCGCCATCGACAACCTGGAGCGCGCGCTGGACGCCGCCGAGAAGACCGAGGGCGCCGAGGCGCTGGCCGACGGCGTGCGGATGACGCTGAACACCCTGATGGAGGGCATGAAGCGCTTCGGCTTTGAGGAGGTCCCCGCCCTGGGCGAGGAATTCGATCCCGAGAAGCACAACGCCGTGATGCGCGAGGTCTCGGACGAGCCCGGCAAGGTGCTGGAGGTCTTCCAGAAGGGCTATCGCGTGAAGGACCGCATCATACGATACGCCATGGTCAAGGTCGCGGTGGAAGGATAGACAGGGCAACAACGAACATCTTCGACATGATATAGGAGGAAAATAAAATGAGCAAGATCATCGGTATCGATTTGGGCACCACCAATTCCTGCGTCGCCGTCATGGAGGGCGGCGAGCCCGTCGTCATCGCGAACGCCGAGGGCGCTCGCACCACCCCGTCCGTCGTGGCGTTCTCCAAGACCGGCGAGCGCCTGGTGGGCCAGGTCGCCAAGCGCCAGGCTGTCACCAACCCGGACCGCACCGTCATTTCCATCAAGCGCGACATGGGCACCGACCGCAAGGTGACCATCGACGGCCACAACTACACCCCGCCGGAGATCAGCGCCATGATCCTTCAGAAGCTGAAGGC
>JBGUQG010000372.1:0-12740 GCA_045130815.1 Christensenellales bacterium | reverse complement strand
AAATCGGATTGGTAGGGCGGATTGGACAGTATCAGGTCAAAACCCGCGTCAGTCAGCTGCGCGAACCCGTCGGAAACGACGGCCTTCACGCCAGCCACGCCGTTGCGCGCCGCGTTTCGGGCGGCCACCTCCACGGCCAGCGGATCGATGTCGCTCATCACCACGTTCGCCGGACCGCAGAGCTTCGCGGCCAGTATGCCCACCAGCCCGCAGCCGCAGCCCAGGTCCAACACCCGCATGCCGGGCTCAAACCGGGCGACGGACAGCATCGCCAGCGTGCCGCGATCCGCGCGGGTCGGCGAGAACAGGCCGGGCCGGGTCTCCAGCTCCAGCCGGTGACCCATCAGCTCCGCCACGATCAACGCCACCGCGCATCGCCTCCCGAAAGCAGGCCGCACGCGCAGCCATAATCTGCCACCATTGATTATAGCACAATTCTACCGGAGCAATAAAGAATAATTATTGACAATATGGGAAAATCTAATTAATCGAAACGGCGGGAGTGTTGTGATGATCTACCTTGTCGCGGCCCTCGAGGCCCTGTTTTACCTGTGTTCGATCCCGGTGTGCGCGGCCTTTCGCGTGAACACCGACAGCGAACCGCCCCTGCGCGCGGGCGTGGGACTTTTTACCGGCGCGTCCGCGCTGAAGCGCCCGGAAATGAAAAAGCGGGCGGACGGAGGGCGGGCGCTTCGGCTCCTGCGCAGGCTGAAGGGCCTGTCCTTTACCCTGCGGGGCAGCCTGGACCTGGGCGACGCCGCCGCCACGGCGCTGGCCTGCGGCGCGCTGAAGGCGCTGCTGCCGGCGCTGGGGATCGTCGCCGACCGGGTGGAGGTGCGTATCTCGCCCCGGTTCGACGGCAAGGGGCCCGCGGTGGCGCTGGCAGGTATGCTGCGGGCGCGGGCGGGGCAAATTATACTCGCGGCCGCGCGCAGCGGCATTGACGATTTGAACGGGAGGATTGCCCAATGGACAGACATCCGATCGAAGGCATCATGACCACCACCCTGGAGAGCATCCGCGACATGATCGACGTGAACACCGTGATCGGCGAGCCCATCACCACCGCCGACGGCAGCACCGTGATCCCCATTTCCCGGGTCAGCTTCGGCTTCGTGGCCGGCGGCGCGGAGTACCACTGCCCTGGCGGCGCCAGGCCCCCGGAGGAGGCGGGTCGGCCCTTCCCCTTCGCGGGCGGCACCGGCGCGGGCGTCACCGTGCAGCCCCTGGGCTTCCTGGTGACCGGCCCGGATTCGGTGCGCGTGCTGCCCGCCCGGTGCGAGCAGCCCGTGGACCGGCTGATCGAGCTGATCCCCCAGGCGGTGGCGGACATCAAAAAGGCAATAAAATAAGCTCCTTCACGCTTTGGGGATTCCCCACCTCTGTCACGACCGCGCGCCAAAAAGGCGCGAAGCGGTTCCCGTGGCCATGAAGGGACGTGGGGACGGCTCTTCGCATCCGTCCCCGATGTCATATGATCTCCTATTCCTCGTGCGCCAGCACCCAGTTATACAGATCCTCGTACCTCATCGTCCCGTCCGCAACGGCAAGGCCGACGTGTACGAGCTCCGCATCAGTACAGTGAATGCGGATGCCGTTCATTTCCAGGAAGGAGAGCATGACATACAGACCGATGCGCTTGTTGCCATCGACAAAGGCGTGGTTGGAAATCAGCGTATAGCCAAGGCGCGCGCCCTTTTCCTCCTTGGTGGGATAGAATTCCTGGTCGCCGAAGCCGGCGAAAGCGCTTTCGAGGGCGGACTCCAGCAGCCCCTGGTCGCGCACGCCAACGCTGCCGCCTGTAGCCTCCGCCAGCAGCTGGTGGAGCAGCAGCACTTTTTCCCGCGAGAACCTGATCATTTTGCCAGCTCCTCGAAGGCCGCCCGATGCTCTTTCAGGATCCTGGCAGCCACAAACTCGATCTTTTCATCCTCGGTCATTTCTATCTGGGGCTCTTTATCCAGGTCGATGACCAGCAGCTTCGGCCGATTGTTCTTGAAGATGACGACCCTGCCCCTCTTCTCCGCCAGCTTCGCAACTCTCGAAAAGTTCTGGTTGGCCTCGGTCGCCGTGACGATGCTGTTTGTATTGATCTTCATGGCAAATCACCTCATACAACAGTATATCAGATAATAGGTAAAAATCAACCTAATTTTATGCAAAGTGATTCCCTCGTGCAGCAGCATCATTGTCGCAAAGGGTCATGAAGGCTGACCCCGGCATCGCCACGCGCCAGGTTCTCCACCTGAATCAACCCTTGATCCTTCCTGCGTCGGGCATATTCCACCAGCTTCCGCGTGTTGCCAACCCTGCCCGCATCATAGGCGATCAGATCAATGAAAAAGCAAATACCCATAGGCATGATCCCCTCCGTCATTATATCGTGTATTGTTGAAATTAGTCAACAATACACCATTATATTATTCGTCTGTTGGGGATATAATTTAACAAAACCGTATGTGAGGTGAGCGGATGTCCAAAAATGAACAGGGCTTACTTGAAGTGGGCCAGCGCATTATTGAGCGCCGCAAAAGTCTTGGCCTCACCCAGGAAGCATTGGCCGAGAAAGCCGATGTGACCACGCAATTTGTGTCCTATGCCGAATCCGGGAAGCGCGCCATGCGGCCCGAGAACTTGCTCAAGTTGTCCGTCGCTCTGGGCGTAAGCGCGGATTACCTGCTCACAGGCGAAATCATCGACAAGGATTTGCTTGTCATTGCAAACAAACTTCGCTCTCTGACGCCGACACAGCTGCGGATTGTCGAAGGAATCATCGATAGTTGCATCTCACTGGTAAACTGCTGACATCATTGTCCATTTCTCCCCCCTTTCCCGCATACCCTGTCCGGGAGGGGGGATTTCATGCAGCCGACCATCATCTGCACGGCCCGGGTACCGGGCATGATCTACATCAACGGGCGCTTTGCCGGGGAGGCCTCCCGGCAGCGTCCGCTTTTCGCGCCGGTTTCGCCCGGCGGCGCGGTGTACCTGGAATACCGGCCCCTGTCGGGGGCGGACGGAGCGCTGGCCCGCAGAGTGGTGTTTTCCGGCGGCGCGCCGATGGCGGACAGCCTGGCGGACGCGGAGGGGCTCAGCTGCGTGGCCTGGCCCGGCGGCGCGGCGGAGGTGGAGTTTGCCTGCCGCCCCCGCAGCCTGGCGTATTTTGAGCTTGAGGGGCGAAGCTGCGCCATCGAGCGCGGGGAGGTCACGCGCCTTCTGACCGGCGGCGCGGAGGTGATCCTCCCGGAGGGCGCGCTGCCGCCCCGGGCCATGCGGCAGGGCGACGTTCTGACGCTGACCGGCGACATCGGGGGCGGCGGTCAGTACCTCGTCGCGCTGTCTTCGGACTTTTCCCGCCTGCTGGGCCAGGTGGCCGCCGACAGCATCGCCCCCGCGGACGGCGGTATGTACAGCGCGGTGGTGTCGCTGGGCGACAGCGTGGGCCACGGGCGGCTGGAGCAGTGGCTGATCGACGGCAGCGGCCTGAGCCTGGCGTCTTCCGAAAGCGTGTGGGCCGACGGTGCGCCCCACTGGCCCCAGACCGCCGAGGGCACGATGATCGCCGCGGCGGAGGCCATGCTGGCGGGCCTTCCCGGCGAGGCCGAGGGCTACCTCTCCCCTGCGCTGGCCGCCGCCGGGCCGTTGGACGCCATCGCCGAAGCCTGCGACCTGTGCGTGCCCATGACCTACGCGCCGCCCGACCCCAGGCCCTGCGTGGGCCTGCTGAAATCCATGAACGACCACCTGGCCGCGGTCAGGCCGCTGTACTACAGCGCCGAGCATGGCGCGGGGCGGCAGGGGCCGTGGCAGATCACGGGAATGGCGGTTGAATGAACCGGCGCCGCGCGCCAAGGGCGCGATTCACACCCCCAGCGACACCTTCAGCGCCTGGCTCACGCGGTCCATGACCTCGGGGCGCAGGGCGCCGATGCGCTCGCGCAGGCGGCGCTTGTCCAGCGTGCGGATCTGCTCGGCCAGCACCACGCTGTCCTTGTGCAGGCCGGTGCCCTGGCAGTCGATGGGCACGTGGGTGGGCAGGCGCGCCTTGTTCATCTGCCCGGTCACGGCCAGCACGATCACGGTGGGGCTGTAGCGGTTGCCCACGTCGTTCTGGATCACCAGCACCGGGCGGATGCCCCCCTGCTCCGACCCCACCACGGGATCCAGGCAGGCGCTGAACAGATCGCCCCGGCTAATCATAGTATCACGCTCCACATATATCGGGTGCGTTATACTATGCGGATATGCCGTCGGCGGTGAAATCGTCGTTGTTTGCATCATAAAACCATGCGCTCCTTTTTTAGAGTGCAGCGTGACCTTCGGTCACATCACCAGCGCCCCGTTTTCCCCGGAGATCACCTGCATCAGCTTGCGCTCCAGGCCGGTCATGGCGTCGATATACACCAGGAAGCTGTCCTGGCCTGAGGCGGCGGTGACCTCGTAGCACAGGTATTCGTCGCCCGTGCTCTCGGGGATCACGCACAGCCGGGCGCTCACCGGGGTCAGCGCGCCGCCGATGCGGGCTATGGCGTCCTGTTCGGTGAGGGCGGGGATCTCCAGCGTGCGGGGCACGTGGTTCATCAGGTAGTTGGCCGCCTCCAGCCCCACGACGGCGCCTTCGGCCATGGACACCTGCACCTTGATCAGGTCCGGGTACAGCACCACGCCGTTCTGCACCGCGGCGAAGTTCACCGTCATGATGCCCCCGAAGCGGCTGTAGTAGCTCATCTCCATCTCGCCGTAGCCCCGGGCCAGCAGGAACGCCCGGGCGGCGTCCACCGCCTGGCGGTCGGAAAGGTTCACCGCGTCGATCTCGGTATCGGACAGCAGGTACAGCACCTCGCCGCCCGCCTTCGTGACCCCGGCGCTCAGCCGGTAATCGCCCAGCCGCAGCGCGTATTCGTAGCAATCCACAGGGATGGCGCTCTCGCCGATGAAGGTCACATCCGAGGCCTGGGGCCCGACGAAGGCCTTCAGCGCCTGCCGCGCCTGCGCCTCCGCGATTTCAGGAAGCCCCGCCAGGCCCCTGAACGCGCCGTCCGCGCGGCCATCGGAGAAGGGACCGTCGTACAGCAGCACCGGGTAGTCCGTGGCCGGGCCGGTGATCGGGTACAGGCTCTCCCTGCCCGTGGGCGCGTCGTCCGAGGCGTCGAACACCGCCTCGCCCCGTTCATACCGGTCCAGCAGGCGGCCCATGCTGACCGAGAAGGCCGCCGCCCGCTCGGACAGGCTTTGCAGCGTGGAATAGTCCGCCTCGGTCAATTCGCCGCCGTTGCCCAGCCGCACCGAAAGCGCGCTGGCAAAGTCTCCCGCCTGGTTGATGAACTTCAGCGTGGCGGACACCGTCTCCTGGCCCAGGGGCAGCAGCGCCAGGTTGGACAGCGCCCCCTGGGTCTGCAGCGCCGTCTCGTTCAAAAGCGCCTGCATCTGGCCCGTCTCCCCCGCCACCAGCAGCTTGCGGAAGTTCACGGACATGCCCTCGGTCAGCTCGCAGGTCTCGTAAAACGCCTTTTGCACCACGGCGTTGTTGCGGGCGTTGGCCTCATTCAGCCGCACGGTCTGCGCCGAGGAAAACACCAGCACCCCCGCCAGCAGCGCCGCCAGCGCCACGTTCAGTACGCGCGTCCAGTCCCGCCCGCGGACATTTGCGACATAATAGGTTTCGTTCATCCTATCGTCCCCCTATTGCCTTATCTACACCGCGAAGCTGTGGTTCCCGATCACGGTCTTCACCGTGCGCGTGCGGATCCACTTGTCATTGGTGGCCTTGGGGTTGTAGTAGTACAGGCAGCCGCCGGTGGGGTCCCAGCCGTTCAGCGCGTCCAGCGCCGCGCGGATGGCGGTGCTGTCGGGCGTGTTGTTGATGGAGCCGTTGCTCACGCAGCTGAAGGCCCCGGACTGGTAGATCACGCCGGAGATGGTGTTGGGAAAGGAGGCGCTGGCCACCCGGTTCAGCACCACGGCGGCCACGGCCACCTGACCCTTGTAGCTCTCGCCCCGGGCCTCGGCGTACACCAGCCTGGAAAGCAGCCGGTGGTCGGCGGAGATGATCGAGGACGATGCCGCCGCCACGCTGCCGGAGGTCCCGCCGCCGGACAGCGATATTCCCATCGCCGCCGCGGTGGCCGGGCCCACCCTGCCGTCGGCGGAAAGGCCGTTCTTCCTCTGGAAGGCCGTCACCGCCGCGCGGGTCTTCCCGCCGTATTTGCCATCCGCCGTGCCGGACAGATAGCCCCACTGGATCAGCTTCTGCTGCACCTTCTTCACATCCGCGCCGCTGGAGCCCACCTCCAGCACCGCCAGCGCCGGCGGCGCGAGGGCGATCACCAGCGCCGCCACGGCCAGCAGCAGCGCCGCGCCCCGCCGCGCGGCCCTCATGCCCCGCCTCCGAACAGGCGGCAGAGCCAATCCCAGATCACCGAATGGAAGACCACCGGCTCCCCCGGCGCGGCGTCGCCCTGCAGGCACAGCGTGGGGTACAGCACGCACCACCAGTTGTGGCCCGCCCCCGCGCCGATCACCACACGCAGCGCCCGGTATTCGCCCGCGGGCACGATCACGCCGCCGTAGTCCCGATCCGGAAAGCCGAACACGCCCGTCTCGGCGGACACCGGCCCGTCGAAGCCCGCCTGCCGGGCCCGCTCCTGGGCCGCGAGGCGTAGCGCCTCGGCGTTGTCCGAGACGATCCGCCAGGCCGCGTCCGCGTCCTGACAGTCCGCAAGCAGCGCCCGGGCCTTTTCCAGCACCGCGTCCCGCAGCTCCAGCTTCAGCGCCTGGGCCGCGTCGCCGTCGTCCTCGGCCACCACGTGCAACCGGATGTAATCCGCCGCGGGCACATCCCTCATCTCCGCCGCGCGCGCCGCCCCGCCCAACAGCAAAAGCAGCGCCAACGCGCAAAAAAACCGACGCTTCAGAACAATTCCTCCGTTTCATTGGAAGCTGTTCCTATCGTCGGCAATTTCCGCAAGGATTATACAGGGAGGGGGATTTTGGGAGTGGCGTGTGGGCAGTGGTCGGTGGACAGTGGACAGTCGAGTGTGGAATTACTGTGCCGTTTTCCGGGCGCTCGAACCACTGAAGACAGTCCGCCGGACTGTTTTCCGGGCGTTCGGCGTCCCTGTTCAACCGCCATTCCTCATTCCCAACTATACCGTCGCCAAATACATCGCGCCGGCCACCGGGTCCGGCGTCTCGGCGAGGCGTTTGACCAGTTCCGGGGGAATGTCGCCGCCTCCGGCCAGGCGCTGGTACACGAACGCCAGCGTGGCCCGGGGGCCCTTCTTCTGCACGGCCTGAAGGCCGGCGTCGTCGAAGCGCTCTTCAAAGCTCTGGGCGGCGCAGTAGTCCCGGCAGCGCTTCACCAGGGCCCGGGCGTCGTACACGGCGTCCACCCGCTGACCCATGGCCCCGGCGCACAGCTCCACCCCCCGCAGATACACGTCCTTCCAGGACAGCGCGCGGCCCTCGCACTCCCGCTGGAGGGCGGAAAGCAGCGGCGCGTTCACCGGCTGGCCCAGGCGCATCACGCCGCGCCGCACGGCCTCGCCGTCAAAGCGCAGCAGCGCGCCCATGAAGCGCCGCGCCGCGTCCGCGGCATCCAGCCCGTCCGTCCGGCGAAAGGTGTACAGAAAGCCCTCCAGCCTGCCGTATCGCTTCATCGCGTCGTGATAGCCCAGCAGGCGGCTGCGGCGCAGCAGGTCCGGGTTGAAATCCAGAAAGCCGCCCAGCCCGTGCAGGGGCTTGACCGTGGTCAGCCAGGGCATCCGGGCGTACTCCGGGTGGGTATAGTCCGGGTGGATCTCCACGGCCACCACCTCGTCCATGCCGTCGGAGATCGCCATGTCGATGGGCAGGTTGTCGAAGTAGCCGCCGTCGATGTAGCGCTGGCCGTCGATGCGCCGGGCCGGGAAGATCGGAAAGCAGGAGGCCGAGGCGATCACCCAATCGCCCAGGCTGCCCTCCTTCATGTCGGAAAGCCGCATGGGCGCGCCCTGCATCTGCGGCATGCGGAAGGTCATCACGCCCAGGCGCATGCCCGAGGCCCGGATCCTGGCCTCGTCCAGGTGCTCGCGCACCAGCGCCTCCAGCGGCGATATGTCCATGCGCAGGTGCTTCGCGTTCTCCATCAGAAAGGGCAGCACGTCCCGCTTGCGGTGCACCAGGCGGCCGATGGCAAAGTCGTCCTCGTCCTCCACGGCCATGATCTGCTTCACCGTGATGTTCGACCACAGCGCCAGCGCGCCGTCCAGGTCCCCCTGGGCGAACATCGCCGCGTTCAGCGCCCCGATGGACGTGCCGTACACGCCGTCAAAGCGCAGCCCCAGCTCGTCGAAGGCCTGCCACGCCCCGATCTCATAGGCCCCGCGGCTGCCGCCGCCGTTCAATACCAACGCCCGCTTCATACCTCAACCTCACATCCACTGATCACTGCTCACCGTCCACTGCCCATTATACCACTCCCGCGCCGCCCTGACCAGCACATTTTACCTGTTCATGCGGATTTTCCGGTCCGGCGCTGGTATAATCATATCCAATCGCTATGATTGTCAAGGGGTGGGATCGACCATGAACAAAAGCGGCGCCTCCGCGGTGAGGCAGGCATTTTTCAAATCGCTGCCGGTGATGGCCGGCTACATCATATTAGGCATCGGCTTCGGCATCGTGTTGAACGGGGCGGGCTACGGCATCGGCTGGGCCTTCGCCATGAGCCTGTTGATCTACGCGGGCTCCATGCAATACGTGGGCGTGGGGCTGATCGCGGGCGGGGCCTCGGTGCTCACGACGCTGCTGGCCACGGTGATGGTCAACGCCCGCCACCTGTTCTACAGCATATCGATGATCGGGCGCTACCGGAACGCCGGAAGGTACAAGCCCTACATGATATTTGCCCTGACGGACGAGACCTATTCCCTGCTGTGCGACGGCAGCGTGCCCGACGGGGTCCCGGCGGACCGCTACCGCTTTTATGTGTCGCTGTTCAACCACAGCTACTGGGTCGCCGGCAGCGTGCTGGGCAGCGCCCTGGGCAGGGTGCTGCCCTTCTCCACGGCGGGCATCGAATTCTCGATGACGGCGCTGTTCATCGCGTCCTTCACCGAGCAATGGCTGGCGGGCGGCAGCCGCGTCCCGGCGCTGACGGGGCTGGGCTGCTCGCTGGCCTGCCTGCTCGTATTCGGGCCGGAGCGCTTCCTGATCCCGGCGATGCTGCTGATCACCGCCGTGCTGACGCTGCTGCGGGGCAGGCTGTCCCGGGGAGAGGAGGTCGTCCGATGAGCTTCGACGCGCGCGCCGCCGTGCTGGTGGGCGTCATGGCGGCGGCAACCTGGCTGCTGCGCTTTCTGCCGTTCATCGTGTTCCGAAGGCGCGTGCCCGCCTACGTCGCCTATCTGGGGCGGGTGCTGCCCGCGGCCATCATCGGCATGCTGGTGGTCTACTGCCTGAAGGACGTGGACCCGGCGACGCGCCCCCACGGCCTGCCGGAGCTGATCGCCGGGGCCGTGGTGGTCGCGCTGCAGCGCTGGAGGCGCAGCGCGCTGATCAGCATACTGGGCGGCACGGCGGTCTACATGCTGCTGATCCGGCTGGCGTACTGAGCGCCCCGCGTTGCGCTTTTGCCGCGGCGGATGTATAATGACCCCAGGAATGGAGGAAATGACATGAAAGACAACAGCCGATTCGAAGTGATCCTGAAGGAGGGCAGCTCGCTGTCCGAAGCGGGGAGGATCCACATTCTCGTGGACAAGGAGACCGGCGTCAACTACCTGTGGGTGGTGTCCGGCTACGCGGGCGGGCTGACGCCGCTGCTGGAGCCCGACGGCAAGCCGATCATCACGAAATAGCGGGGTGCGGCCATGATCACGAAGCATGAAAAATCCTGCGGGGCCGTGGTATACGCGAACACCGGCGAGGGCGTGCGGTACGTGCTGATCCACTCCCATAAGGGCTATTGGAGCTTCCCCAAGGGCCACGTGGAAGCCGGCGAGACGGAGCATGAGACCGCGGCCCGGGAGATTCGGGAGGAGACCGGCCTGCGGGTGCGGTTCGTGGAGGGCTTCCGGGAGACGGACACCCATGCCCTGGTTCGGGAGGGCCGGCCCGACACGACGAAGGACATCGTGTACTTCCTGGCCGAGTGCGACGACCCGATCCTCTGTCCCCAGGACGTGACGGAGGTGGCCGGGGCGGCGCTGATGGACTACGACAGCGCCCTTTCCGCGCTGCGCACCGACGACGCCTCCCGCCGGATACTGGCGCAGGCCCGGCGCTTCATCGAAGGCTGAGGCGGGAGGCGTTTGCCAAAACCGTACTCGCGTTATTCGGCCTTGGACAGCAAAGCAGGCCAATGCTTCCGAACCATTGAGCATTTTATCGCATTATGGTGCAATCAAAGCACACAGCGCCCTTTTGCCAAAACTTCACTTGCATAATCAAACGCCTGTGGTATAATTTTTCGCATAGAGGAAAAGGCCTCGCCGATACGCGCGGGGCCGTGTTATCGCATACAGGGAGGAAAGCCACATGAAGGTCAGAAATCTCGTTTCCAAGCGCTTCAAGGAAACCCCGGCGGATTGCGTGATCGCCAGCCAGGCGCTGATGATGCGCGGCGGCTACATCAAGCCCGTGGGCAACGGCATATTCACGCTGTTCCCCATCACCAAGCGCATCACATCCAAGATCGAGAACATCATCCGCGAGGAGATGAACCGCATCGACGGCCAGGAGGTGCTGTTCCCGGTGACGATGCCCGCCGACCTGTGGCGCAAGTCCGGCCGGTATGACAGCATCGGCAGCGAGCTGCTGCGCTTCCGCGACCGCTCCGGCGCGGACATGGTGCTGGGCATGACCCACGAGGAGGCCAGCGTGCAGCTGATGACCGACGTGGCCGATTCCTACACCCAGTACCCCTTCATGATCTACCAGATCCAAACCAAGTTCCGCGACGAGCCCCGCTGCCGCGGCGGCCTGATCCGCGTGCGCGAATTCACGATGAAGGACGCCTACTCCTTCCACACCAGCCAGGAGGACCTGGAGAAGTACTACATGCGCTGCTACGAGGCCTACAACCGCATCTACGCGCGCTGCGGCGTGCCGGAGGTGGTGGCCGTGGCCAGCGACAGCGGCATGATGGGCGGCAAGGTCAGCCACGAATACATGCTGCTGACCGACGTGGGCGAGGACACCATCGTGCTGTGCCGCGACTGCGACTACCGCGCCAATATGGAGGCGGCCCCCTGCCTGCTGGTGAACGAGCCCGGCGAGCTGGCCCCCCTGGAAAAGGTGGCCACCCCGAACTGCAAGACCATCGAGGACCTGTGCGCCTTCCTGAAGATCGACGCGAAGCAGACCTGCAAGGCCGTGATGTACCAGCGCAACGCGGACGACAGCTTCGTGATCGTGTTCATCCGGGGCGATTTGGACGTGAACGAGACCAAGCTGCGCAACTTCCTGAAGGCGGAGGTCCACCCCGCCGTCGTCACCGGGGAAAGCGGCATCCACGCGGGCTTCACCGGCCCCATCGGCCTGCCCGAGGGCGTGACCGTGGTGTACGACCGGTCCCTGGACGGCATCGAGTGGTTCGCCACCGGCGCCTGCGAGGACGACATGCACTACGTCGGCTTCAACATCGCCCGGGACGTGGGCCCCGTGGAATACGTGGACGTGGCCAAGGCCTTCGACGGCGGCATCTGCCCCGTGTGCGGCAAGCCCCACATCTACACCAGCCGCGGCATCGAGGTGGGCAACATCTTCCAGCTGGGCACCAAGTACACCGAGAGCATGGACATGACCTACGTGGACCAGGACGGCAGCCTGAAGCACCCGATCATGGGCTGCTACGGCATCGGCGTGGGCCGCCTGGCCGCCAGCGTGTGCGAGGCGCACCGGGACGACTACGGCCCCATCTGGCCCATGAGCATCGCCCCCTGGCACGTGCAGATCTGCTCGCTGCGCGCCGACCAGCCTGAAGTCGCCGAGGCCGGCCAGAAGCTGTACGACGCACTGACCGCCAAAGGCGTGGAGGTGCTGTGGGACGACCGCCCCGTGTCCGCCGGCGTGATGTTCTCCGACGCCGACCTGTTCGGCGTGCCGCTGCGCGTGGTCGTGAGCCCCAAGGGCCTGAAGAACGGCACCATCGAGATCGCCACCCGCGACAAGAGCATGAAGGAGATCGTGCCCGAGGGCGAGGCCGCCGACTTCATCGTGAAGTACGTGACCGACGCGCTGGCCAAGCTGGAGTGCAGGCTGTAAGCGGACCACCGGAAAGACCGCCCCCCGCGCCTTGCGGCGCGGGGGGCGGTCTTTTCACGGCGCGTATTATCCTTCTCCCTTGCGGACCGTCTTCCTGCCGTCGACGACGGTGGTGGCGGCGCTGAGCCATATACCCTTGTCCTTGGAGGGATTGATGCGCGCCACACCGTCCTTGACCTTGAACCTGTTCTTGCGGACCAGCTTGCGCAGGCCGGCGGGCAGCTGCCTGGCAATATCGATCCTGCCGATCGTGCCGCAGTCACAGCGCAGCGCCGTCAGCTTGCTGTTCTTCGACGCGTTCAGCTCCGTCAACGGATTGCCGTCCACGATCAGGCTGACCAACGCCTTGTTCTTACTGATGTTCAGCTCTTTCAGCTTATTGCCGCCGCAGTCCAGCATCTGCAGTTTTGTGCACTTGCTGACATCCAGCTTCGTCAGCTTGTTGCCGCCGCAATAGAGCGCTTCAAGCCTGGTCAGCCTGGTCAGCTTCAGGC
>JBGUQG010000371.1:0-5396 GCA_045130815.1 Christensenellales bacterium | reverse complement strand
GAATATGAATACGCCCGGAAGCTGGACGCCATCATCAATCTGGACGACATCACCCATATCGACTTCCTCGCGGCCCACGGCGGCCTGCCGGAGCGCATCTGTCTGCGCTACAACCCCGGCGGAGAGCTGCTGATCGGCTCGGTGTACATGGGCCAGCCGGATTCTTCCAAGTTCGGCATGACCAAGCAGCAGATCTTCTCCGCCGTGGAGCGGCTGATGCAGCTGGGCGTTAAGCGCTTTGGCCTTCATGCGCTGCTGGCCAGCAACGCCGCGGACAACAGCTACTATCCCGCCAACGCCAACATACTGTTCCAGCTGGCGGTGGACCTGCACAAGAAGCTGGGCGCTGAGGTCTTCATGGTGAACCTTTCCGGCGGCATCGGTATCCCCTACCTGCCGGAGCAGACCATGCCCGACATCTATCGCATCGGCGCCTCCATCCGCGAGAACTTCTCCAAAATGATGGTCGGCGAGGGCCTGACCGGCATCCGTCTGTGCACCGAGCTGGGGCGCTTCATGACCGGACCTCACGGCTGCCTGGTGGCCAGGGCCATCCACAAGAAGCATATCTACAAGGAGTACATCGGTCTGGACGCCTGTGCCGTGAACCTGATGCGCCCGGCGATCTACGAGGCCTACCACCACATCACCGTGGCCGGCAAGGAGGACGCCCTGTGCGATCACGTGTATGACGTGGTCGGCTCGCTGTGCGAAAACAACGACAAGTTCGCCGTGGACCGGGCCCTGCCCCAGATCAACGACGGCGACCTGGTGGTCATCCACGACACCGGGGCCCACGGCTTTTCCATGGGCTACAACTACAACGGCAAACTGAAGAGCGCGGAGATCCTGCTGCACCCGGACGGCACCTTCTCGATGATCCGACGGGCCGAGACCGTGAAGGACTACTTTGCCACCTTTGACTTCTGCGATATACTGGACGGGGTTCAGTAAAACCCTCCCATAAAACGGACCGGATTCCATACAGGATCCGGTTCGTTTTATGTCGAAGCCATGTCGCGCATGTGCTGCAGCACCCGCTTTTCCATGCGGGAGACCTGCACCTGGGAGGTACCCATGTCCCTGGCGATCTGGGTTTGGGTGTGGCAGCGGAAGTAGCGACGGATGATCAGCGCCCGCTCCTCCTCCGGCAGGTCGGAGAGCAGCTTTTTCAGCGTGAGCCGCCGGTCCACGGCCCCCATCGGATCGGTTCCAAGCACGTCCATCAGCCGCATATCCCCGTCCCCGCCCACCGGCTCGTTCAGCGAGCGCACCCTGTTCTGGCTGTTCATGGCCAGCACCACGTCCTCAGCCGTCAGCTTCAGTGCATCTGCGATCTCATCCACCGTGGGCTGGCGCGCGTGCTGCTCGCTGTAGGTTTCGACAAACTCCGAGACCTGCCTTGCCCGCTCGTGGATGGTCCGGGACACGTGGATCGGTCCGTCGTCGCGCAGATAGCGCCTGATCTCCCCCATGATGACCGGCACGGCGTAGGTGGAAAAGCGCACCGGATAGTCGGGATCAAATCGATCCACGGCCTTCAGAAGGCCCATACAGCCGTACTGGAACAGGTCGTCGTATTCCGCGCGACCCGCAAAGCGCTTTACGATGTACTTGACCAGCGCGATGTTCTCCCGCACCAGTTCGTCCCGGGCCTGGGCGTCGCCGTTTCTGGCGCGCAGCAGCTTATCCCGGGTGCTTTGGTAGGGCTCCGCGCTCAAGCGTGCCGCGGGATCGCGTCTTCCCGCGGGCGGATGCGCTTGGTCAGGCGCACCGTGGTGCCCCGGCCTGGCGCGCTGCGCACGTCCACTTCGTCCATGAAGCTCTCCATTACCGTAAAGCCCATGCCGGAGCGCTCCTCAGGCCCCGAAGCCGTGGTGAAGAAGGGCTGACGGGCCCGGGCGATGTCTTCGATGCCCCGGCCGCGGTCGATCACCTCCACCTGAAAATCCCCCTCGCCGGTGTATCCGGCCCGCAGCCGCACCTTGCCCGGCCCGCCGCAATAGCCGTGCACGATGGCATTCGTCACCGCCTCTGACACAGCGGTCTTCACGTCCGAAAGCTCCTCCAGCGTCGGGTCCAGGGGCAGCATGAAGCCGCTGACGGCCAGCCGCGCAAAGGCCTCGTTTTCCGGCAGCGCCTCGAAATCCAGGCGCATTTCATTGACCAAAGTCATATTGACCTCTCCTTTCCCTTAGGCGAGCAGCTCCACGATCTGATACAGCCCGGACACCCGAAGCACCTTGTCGATGCGCGCGTCCACCCCACGCACGGCCACGCTGCCCCCCCTGCGCTTCATCCGCTTGTAGCGCCCGATGATCAGCCCGACGCCGCTGCTGTCCATGAACTCCAGGCCGCTCAGATCCAGCACCAGCCGGCGCGCGCCGGTTTCGTCGATCAGCCCATCCAGCTCGCCCCGCAGGCCGTCCGCGGCGTTGTGATCCAATTCGCCGGTCAAGCGGACGGTCAGCGCATCCCTCTTCTTCTCATATAAAAGCATGGAATCACCCTTTCGAAGAGTGATTCCATATCATGCCTGTCGTTTCCTTTACAGAATTCGGTCTGTTTATGCCGACTTCGGTCTATCGTTCGACAGATGTGCGTCAATGACGCGCCCCGCCTCGTCGCCCTCCAGCGATTCCGAGGCCAGAAGCGCCTGAGACAGCGCGTCGAGCGCCGCCCGATGCCCATCAAGCAGTCGCAGCACCCTGTCGTATTGGGCTTTCAGCAGCGCCCGACAGGTGTCCGCCGCGCCGCTGACGCCGCCGCAGGCGCGCTGCAGCGCCTTCAGAGACACCGCGGGCTCGCCGGCCATACCCAGCTCGTTCACCATGGCGGCGGCCACCTCCGTGGCCCTTGCGAGGTCGCTGGAGGCCCCGGCGGTCAGCTCCTCCTCGCCAAAGGTGATCTGCTCCGCCGCGCGTCCCGCCAGCAGCACGCAGATCTGGTTCTCCATCTGCCGCTTGCCCACCATGACCCTCTCCGCCGGGATGCACAGGTTGTAGCCCGCCGCGCCGTGACCCGCGGGCAGTATGCTGACCCTGGCCAGTCGGTTCTCCGGCGCCAGCAGGCGGCTGGCCAACGCATGCCCGGCTTCGTGTACGGCGATGCTGCCCTTCTCCCTGTCCGTGGCGGTCATGGGCCGGTCCGCACCGGCCATGGTCTTGTAGAGCGCGGCCTGAAGGTCCCGCCGCCGGATGCCGCCATCGTCGCGGATCGCCGCCGTCAGCGCGGCCTCGTTCAACAGGTTCTCCAGCGACGCGCCGGACAGGCTGACGGTCTGCGCTGCCAGCTCCTCCAGACACCCTTCATCCGCCAGGGGCTTGTTGCGGCTGTGCAGCTTCAGTATGCTGAGCCGCTGTTCCCGCCCCGGCAGGCCCACCTCGATCTGGCGGTCGAATCGGCCGGGGCGCAGCAGCGCCGGGTCCAGCGCGTCGACGCGGTTCGTGGCGGCGACGACGATCACGCCGTCGCCGGTGTGGAAGCCGGACATCTCGCTCAGCAACGCGTTCAGCGTCTGGTCCCGCTCGTCGGAGCTCGCGTCGTCCCGCCGCTTGCCCAGCGCGTCGATCTCATCGATGAAGATCACACACTTGCCCGCCCTGCGGGCCCTTTTGAACAGCTCCCTCACGCGGCTTGCGCCCACACCCACGTACTTTTCCACGAAATCGGAGCCGGACAGCGCGAAGAAGGGCACTCCGGCCTCCCCCGCCAGCGCGCGGGCCATCAGCGTCTTGCCCGTGCCGGGCGGCCCGTACAGCATGACGCCGGAGGGCATGCGCGCGCCGTATCGCCTGTACTTCTCCGGTCTTTTCAGATAGTCTGTGAGTTCCATCAGGCTTTGAAGCGCCTCTTCGTTGGCCGCCACGTCCGAAAACCGACATCCACGCTTCGCGCCGTCCGGCGCCGCCATGATGCGGGAGGCGCTGACGGTCTCCGCGCGCTCCCGCCTTCCCCGAAGCGCCGCGCCGGCCACAAAGCCGATCAGGGCGACCGTCACCAATGCCTGTGAAAGCGCGCCGCGCAGCTGCGCTCCGCTTCCCAGCGTAAAGGACAGCAGCATGCCCGCCGCCGCGCAGGCCAGCGTCAGCGCCGCGATCATTTGCGTCAATCGCTTCAAACCAATCACCTCAATACCCGTTGTACGTTGCACATACAACCATGGATATTGTAACGCTGTGGGCAGCGCTTGTCCACGCACAACTTCTGGCATGGATGTCTATTTTCGGCGAATCTGGGAATGCTTAGTGTGAAACGGTTGCACCGGAAGGCAGGTTGAAGGTCATGAAGAAGAGGATCGCCGTCATCGCGCTCGGGACGCTGGTCATCGCGCTCGCGGCGCTGATCTGGCGTCTGGACATCCCCCACTGGAAAAAGCTGGATATCACCAGGATCACCAACGCGCCCGCGGTCACCACGGTCTTCGATTCCGGCGGCGCGGCCGTCGGCGCGCTGCAGAGCGGCGAGCACCGAGCCGCCGTCGCCCTGTCTCAGGTGCCCAAGACGGTGCAGAACGCCTTCATCGCCGCGGAGGACCTGCGCTTCTACCGCCACCACGGCGTGGACCTGCACAGGCTGTTCGGCGCGCTGTGGAAGGATATCACGACCCTCAGCTACGCCCAGGGCGGCTCGACCATCACCCAGCAGCTGATCAAGCTGACTCACCTGACCCAGGCCAAGACGCTGTCGCGCAAGGCCCAGGAGATCGTGCTGGCGCTGAAGCTGGAACGTGCCCTGACCAAGGACCAGATCCTGGAGGCCTACCTGAACGCGGTGTACTTCGGCCATGGGGCCTATGGCATCGAAGCCGCCGCCAACGTGTATTTCGACAAGCCCGTCAGCGAGCTTACGCTGGCGGAGGGGGCGCTGCTGGCGGGGGTGATCAAGTCGCCGACAAGCTACGCGCCGCACCTGAACCCTGACAAGGCCGTCGCCCGTCGCAACAGCATACTGAAAATCATGTCGGAAAACGACATGATCACCGACGAGCAGCGCGAGGCCGCCCAGGCGGAGCCGCTGCGCCTGGCCCTGGCGGAGGAGGACGACACGCGCTTTGCCTGGTACCTGGACGCGGTGCTTGACGAGGCGACACGGGCGCTGGGCCTGTCCGCTGACGAGGTCATCTCCGGCGGCTACGCCATCCACACGGGCCTCGACGCCAATATGCAAGCGTCCGCCGAACGGTTGTTCGGGGACGCCGACGCCTTCCCTGCCTCCGCCCCTGACGGCACGCCTGTGCAGGCCGCGCTGGCCGCGCTGAACACCGAAACCGGCGCGCTGCTGGCCCTGGTCGGCGGCAGGCAGTATGACGTGCGCCGGGGACTGAACCGGGCCACTCAGGCCCTGCGTCAGCCCGGCTCCGCCTTCAAGCCGGTGTCCACCTATGCCGCCGCGGT
>JBGUQG010000370.1:0-27845 GCA_045130815.1 Christensenellales bacterium | reverse complement strand
GCCTCCGGATTCTCGCTTCGTCCAAGCGTTTAACTCTTAGAATTCTGACTTCTCTCTCGTCTTTGTCTGTATCGTTTTCAAGGTTCGCTGTCGTCGTTTCGCGGGGGATTTTCGCGTCCCTCGTTCCTGACGACTTTGATATTATAGCAAAATCTGTCACGATTTGTCAACACTTTTTGGGCCAAAACCAAAGAGATAACCCAAACCGACTTTTCGCAACAAAACCCCGAAAAAAGGCGAATTATCCGCGCTCTCGGGCCTCGCCATCCGTCAAAAATCCGAACATTAATCGCTGGAGGCCGAAAAATCGTTAGATTTGAAATTAACTCTCTTGTAATAATTTAAAAAATGACGTAATTATGACGGCGCTCGGGGCGAAAAAACCGTGGCAGAAATTCCCGCAAAGGCGTTGACAAACCCCCTGCCGGTGCTTTAGAATAGATTTGGTTCCCTAATATATAAGTAAGGCGGGTGAACGGAATGGACGCTGGCGGTAGTAGCTATGGCACATACGCAGATCACATACGACGGCCCGCCGCGCCGGCGCTTCCTTCCCCGTTGTTCTGAGAAGCCGCGCCATCGCGCGCGCCGCATATGTCCTTCTGCCGTGTCCTGCTCCTGTCAGGGGACGGCGTTTTCATGGAAATCGCCGTTCCGATACCAAGCATGATTGGAGGAGTGGCCCATGAAGGAAAGAACCGAGATCCTGGAAGAGACCTTCCGAAAGCTGGCGGAGGAGAAGAAATACGCCTCGCTGCGGGATCTGATGTCCACGCTGTACCCGGCGGACATCGCGGCGATCCTCAGCGACATGCCGGAAAAGCTGATGCCGGCGCTGTTCCGTCTGCTGCCGAAGGACCTGGCGGCGGAGACCTTCGTCGAGATGGAGAGCGACGTGAAGGAGGCGCTGATCCGCAGCTTTTCCGATACCGAACTGAAGGCCGTCATCGACGAGATGTACATGGACGACGCCGTCGACCTGATCGAGGAGATGCCCGCCAACATGGTGCGGCGCATACTCAGCCAGGCCGACGCCGACACCCGAAAGCAGATCAACGAGATCCTGAAGTACAACGACGATTCCGCAGGGTCGGTGATGACCACCGAGTTCGTGGCGCTGACCCCGACCATGACCGCCGCGGACGCCATCAACCAGATCCGCGCCACGGGCGTGGACAAGGAGACCATCAACACCTGCTACGTGCTGGATGAGAAGTACCACCTGATGGGCACGGTGACCATCCGCTCGCTGATCCTGGCCAGTCCGGAGGAGACCTGCGAGAGCCTGATGACGGCCAACGCCGTGAGCGTTTCCACCCAGGACGACCAGGAGACCGCCGTGCAGACGATGTCGAAGTACAACATCACGTCGCTGCCGGTGGTGGACGCCGAGAACCGCATGGTGGGCATCATCACCGTAGACGACGCCCTGGACATCATGGAGGAGGAGGCCACCGAGGATATCGCCAAGATGGCCGCTATCACCCCCTCTGACAAGCCCTACCTGCGCACCGGCGTGTTCGAGACCTGGAAGAACCGCATCCCGTGGCTGCTATTGCTGATGGTTTCCGCCACGTTCACCGGCATCGTGATCACCAACTTCGAGAGCGCGCTGGCCACCCTGCCGGTACTGATCGCCTATATCCCGATGATGATGGACACCGGCGGCAACTCCGGCAGCCAGGCCTCGGTCTCCGTCATCCGCGCGCTGAGCCTGGGCGAGCTGGAATTCAGGGACATCTTCCGGGTCATCTGGAAGGAGTTCCGGGTGTCCTTCCTGTGCGGATTGACGCTGGCCGTGGCCAACTACGGGCGCCTTCTGCTGCTGGAGAAGATCACGATGCTCCAGGCCGTGACCATCTGCGTGACCATGATGTGCACGGTGATGATCGCCAAGTTCGTGGGCTGCACGCTGCCGCTGTTGGCCAAGAAGGCCCACCTGGACCCCGCCGTGATGGCCAGCCCGTTCATCACCACCATCGTGGACGTGCTGAGCCTGCTGATCTACTTCTCGTTCGCAACGGCGATACTGCACGTGTGATTGCATTGCAAACGAATAGGACTGGCCGATGCTTCGACCAGTCCTATTCGTTTGTTCGGGGATCATGCGGTGGGTTGATCCGACATCGCCTCCAGGGCACGGTAGTCGATCTTGTCGGCCCGCGTCAGCGTAAAGGCATCCACAAATACGTATTTGTCGGGAACGTTGTTCTCGGCAAGATCCTGCGTGCGGAGCCAGCGTTGACCGATTTCTTCAAAGATGATCTTTCCGTCTCCGCTTCATTTTGATAAAACCCGAAGGAACAGTGGCGCGGCTTGCTGCGTCCCTGCGTTTAAGAGAAGCGTGGTCAGAGGCGATATGATGGGTTCACTGTTCCCGCTCCCTTCTCCGGCTTGCCCTGATCTCCCCCACATCCGGCGGGCAGGTAACGATGATCGGAAGCTCGCCGACGACATGTTCTCCCCGATAGATTTCAAAACGCAACACGGCTGAGCAGCGGTCACCCGTTTCAAGATCGCGCTCAAGGCTCAACGTAAGCGCTTTGTCCCCATCGCAAGCATAGCCGCAGACGCAGTCTTCCATGCGGTCGGGGTGATACAGCGCCGGGCACCGCACGGTCACCCAGCCTTCGGGTTGGGCTTCCTCTATGCCAAGTCGCCAGTAGTAATTGCTGCTCACCGTGATCCGCCAGTGCGTTTGAGCCCGGCCGCCTTTCAGCGAAAGAGTAGCACGGTTGGTCAGGCGCTCCCCCCGATTGTCCACGCGGAAGCGCAGCTTTGGCTCTGTGTAGGGCCTGCCCACATGCGCCTCATAGATCGCCAAGGCGTATTCGTAGCGCACACCGGGCCAGGAATTGGCGTAGCGCTGGTTTGGCCGCTCATACCAAAGCGTCACCCACTCCGTGGCCTCGTACAGGCTTTGCGCGCGCTGAAGGGCGTCCAGATCCATCTCACGGGCCATGAATTCCAGCTGGGTATCCAAATCCCACACCAGCGCCTCGCCACCCTTTGAAAGCGCGTAGCCAAGCAGGTTTGACTTGCGGCCCTCGCTGGTCCATTGACCAAGCCCGAACCCAATGTTGTCATCCGCCCGAAAGGCGTACACCCCGCGGCCGTCCCCGCGACCTTCGACCTTATAGGGGCTGAAGCCGCATTCAGCGCGGATGCTTCCCATGAAGCCCGCCGCCTGTTCTTCAGCGAGGCCCCATCGGCCGGTCAGCGCCGCCCAGATCTCATCCTCAAAGCTGACCCTCTCCGCCGGATAATGCACCGAGGTATACCACGGAATGGGCGTCGGCGAAGGGTTTATCTCAGGTTCAGGGGTCAGCGTGACGTCGGGCTTTGGCGTCTGAAGCGGCGCAACCGGGTCATCGCCATGAATCTCCGGGGCCATCAGATCCACGCCCTCCAGCGCCCGGGGCACATCCTCAACGGTTCCGGAGACCACCTCCGCCCGGGCCATGCCCGGGCCCGCCAATATCAGCAACGCCACCGCCGCGACCGCTGACAGGGCCATTTTGACGCACTTCATCTATTCACCCATCATAATATTATAGATCTCCACCGCCTTGCTGCCGCGGGTGACGGCCTTGGATTCCTTGTCCACGGGGACCTCGTACTTCGTGCACACCAGCGCGCCGGCGCTTCGGGCGGCCTCGGCGGATTTCAGGCTGCCGGCGTTGTTTGACCGCCAGGTGTTGTACACGCCGGCATAGCTGCCCTTGAAGTCATAGAGGATCATTTCGTTCTCGGCGGCGGCCACCTGCGCCGCGGTCAGGCTGCCGTCGGCGGCGGCGTGCTTGCGGTACATGGCCACCAGCGTCTTCGTGCGACCGCCGGTCCACTGCACCAGGCCCAGGCCGAACTTGCCCTGCCAGCTGCCCGCGGCCAGGGATGACACGAAGGCCTCCAGCTCGCTCAGGTCGATATCCTGCACATACTTACCGGAGAAGTTGTCCCTGTAGTAGTTCTCCGCGCCGTAGCGGGGCCGGGCCTCGGCCTCGCCCGTGTAGCTGTCCACCTCCTCGGCGGCCAGGTACACGGCGGTCAGCTTGTACTCGCCGTCCACCCTGGTGTAGTAGTCGCCGCCGTCCAGATAGCAGAAGTAGCGGGGGCGCTTGAGATAGTTGGCGATGTACTTGCTGCTCTCGAAGAGGCCGTAGGTGCCCTCGGAATACACGTTTGCGCCGACACCCGCGGCGAAGGCGGGCTCAAAGCCGGCGCTCACCAGCACCTGCACCACATTGGCGATGGCCGCGCGCTTGCCGCCCAGCGCGGCGGCGGACCTCAGCCGTTCGGCCATTGCGGCGACGCCGGGGTCGGACGGGGTCGGCTCCGCCGTGGGCTCCACCGTCGGCTGAGGCGTGGACGCTGCGGTGACGGTCACCGTGCAGCTGGCGGTCAGCTTGTTGTAGGTCGCCACCGTCACGGTGGCCGTGCCGGGCCCCACGGCGGCCACCATGCCCTGGTCGTCCACCGTCGCCACGGACGCGTCGCTGCTGAACCACCTGAAGGCGGAGGCAGAGCCCGACGACGGCTTGGCCGCCAGCTGGCGTCCCTGGCCCACCTCCAGGGTCAGCGCTTTCTCAGACAGCGCGACGCCGGTGGGCTTCTTGACCACCCGCACCTTCACGACGGCCTTCAGGCCGTTGTGGGTCTTGACGCCGATCTTCGCCGTGCCAATGCCCTTCGCGGTGATCACGCCCTTGGAGGACACCTTCGCCACCGCCGTCTTGCTGCTGGCATAGGCCACCAGCGCGCTCTCCCCCGGGCCGAAGGTGGGAGTAAGCTGCAGCTTTTCGCCCTTGCCCAGGGTCACCGTCGCGGAGCCAATGGACATGCTGGTGGGCGAAGCGCCCTCCAGTACGGTCACCTTGCAGGCAGCCTCGCGCCGGTTGAAGGTCCTGACCCGGACGGTGGTCACGCCCGGGCCCACGGCCCGCAGCGCGCCTTCGCCGTCCACGGTCACCACGCTGACGTCGTCGCTGGCCCATGTGAGGGTGGAGGCCGAGCCGCCGGACAGCTTCGCCTTCAGCGTGCCCGTTTCGCCCGCGCCCAGCACCGCCTTGCCGGCGGACAGCTTCACCGACGTGGGGGGCTTTTTCACCCTGACCTTCACCGACGCCCTTCCGCCGTTGTAGATCTTTGCCGTGACGGTGGCGGAGCCGGTCCCCCTGGCGACGAGCAGGCCGTTCTTGTCCACGCTGACAACGCTTTTCTTGCTGCTGGACCAGGCGACCCGGCCCGCCGCCGTGCCCTCGGGCAGCGTCAGGCGGAGCTGCCGTTGCTCTCCTTTGCCTAACAGCAGCGCTTCGGCGTCCAGGCTCATCGACCGGGGCTCGTCCAGCACCTGGATCAGCACGGCGACCTGCTCGCCCTTGCTGTTGGTGGCGGTGACCCGTGCGATGCCCAGGCCCGCCGCCGTCAGCGTGCCCTTCGACGAATCCACGGACACGACCTGCGGCGCGTCGCTTTCCAGCAGCACCCGGGACAGGCCGGTCGCGTAGACCTCGCCCAAGCCCAGCTTCATCTCATACTGCGCCTGGGCGGCGGAGACCGCCTCCGCCCCGGGGGCGCTGTCCTCCGGCCCGCCCGTGGGCAGGTCGAACTCCGGCTGCTCCTCCGGGATGTCGATGGCCTGTGCCAGCACATCGTCTTCCGATGCCATCACTTCCGCAATGCCCTCCGGGGCATACACGGCGGGATCGTACAGATCGACCTCGCCGACCTCTCCGGCCCGCGCCGCGCCGACCAGGCACAGCGAAAGCGCAGCGATCATCGCCGCGCACCGGCAGCACATACTTCTTCTCATATCCGTCCCTCCCCGGCCAAGCCGTGGTTGTACGGATATATATTATCATATTATTTCAAATATTGCAAATTTTGGATGATACTTATTCTGATACGAACGAGCCAAGACACAAAAAAGACATACCTTGCGGCATGTCTTTTTCAATGGAAATCACTTCAAATGCTCCTCCAGTATAAACTTTGGCCTGCGCTTGGTTTCCATGTAGATCTTGCCCACGTATTCGCCGATCATACCCAGGGCCATCAGCTGCAGGCCGCCCAGCAGCCATATGGACATCATCGTGGAGGCCCAGCCGGCCACGGTGTTGCCCCGGGCCAGGGACACGATCACGTATATGGCCATCGCCACGCCCAGCAGCGCGCAGAGCGCGCCCAGCAGCAGGATATAGCGGATGGGCTTGTTGCTGAGGGAGGTGATGCCCTCCATGGCGAAGGCGACCATCTTTCTGAAGGGATACTTCGATTCCCCGGCCACGCGCTCGCCGCGTTCGTAGTACACTTGGGCGGTATTGAAGCCCAGCATGGGCACCATGCCCCGCAGGAACATGTTCACCTCGCCAAAGGACAGCAGCGCCTGCAGCGCCCGGCGCGACAGCAGCCGGTAATCGGCGTGGTTGTACACCATGTCCACGCCCAGCTTTTTCATCAGCTTGTAGAAGCCCTGGGCCGTGGTGCGCTTGAAGGCGGTGTCCGTCTTGCGGCTGGAGCGCACGCCGTACACCACGTCCGCGCCCTTTTGATATTCCTCCAGGAAGCCATACATGGCGTTCACGTCGTCCTGGAGGTCGGCGTCTATGGTGATCAGGCAGTCGCAGCGCTCGGCGGACAGCGTCATGCCCGCCCATAGCGCATTCATGTGGCCCACATTGTGCGCCAGCTTGATCCCCTCGAACCTGGGGTCGGCCTCGTGCAGCGCGCTGATCACGCGCCAGGTGTCGTCCTTGCTGCCGTCGTTCACCAGCACGATGCGGCTTTCGGGGGCGATGAGCCGGCGGGAGATCATGTCGTCGGTCAGCTCCACCAGCCGTTTGGCGGTGATGGGCAGGGCCTCCTGCTCGTTGTAGCAGGGAATGACGATGAACAGAACCGGTGTGTTCATAGGTATTATCCTTTCAGAACGATGTTGTCCGCGCCGATCAGGTTGGCCAGCGCGCCGAAATCGTAGCCCTCGTCCACCCAGTACTCCCGGGGAGCCTGATAGGTCTTCTTTTCGTCGGCCATGTACAGCATCACGCAGATGCGGCCCGGGGTCTCGGCCAGTATGTCCAGCGCGGCCTGGCGGTTCTCGGCGGTCAGCTTCAGGTACAGCCTGCGGGCGGGGCGCGCCGGGCGGGCCGCCTGATCGGGCGGCGGCGGGGCGCTGTCAAAGGCCGGGGGCGGCGCGCCATAGGGATCGGCGCCGCGGCCATAGCGACCCGGGCGCAGATCGAGGGCATCCATCTCGGACAGCGGCGCGACCCGGTCCAGCAGCAGCTTGGGAGCCTCCTCCTCGCGGATGGACAGCTTGCCGGTCATCACCACGGGGGCGTCCTGCGCCAGCTGGGCGGACACCCGCTCGTACACCTTCGGGAACACCAGCACCTCGGTGACGCCGTACATGTCCTCCAGCTGCACAAAGGCCATCATGTTGCCGCTGCGGGCGGCCTTGATCTTCTTTTCGGCGATGATGCCGCCCATGCGCACCGGCTTCTGGTCCCAGCTCATGCCGCCGTCGGGGCTGTCCTCCACCAGCTCCTGGAGGAACTTGGCGTTCACCTGCAGCCGGGACAGCTGGTCGGCGTAATCGTCCAGCGGGTGGCCGGAGATGTACACGCCGGTGGTCTCCTTCTCCATTTGCAGCAGCTGGTTCTTGTCGAAGGGCGGCATGTCGGGCATGGGCGGCGGCGGCGCCTCCACCGCGCTCTCGGCCATGCCGAACAGCGAGATCTGGCCCGACACCATGTTTTTCTGGCGGCGGGCGACGCCGTCCATGGCCCGCTCGAATACGTGCAGCTTCTGACTGCGCCCGCCGGGCATGCCGTCCAGCGCGCCGCAGCGGATCAGGCTCTCCACGCCCTTCTTGTTCATTTCGCCGCCGGTGACGCGGCCCACGAAATCGTACAGGTCCCGATAGGGGCCGCCGGCCTCCCGCTCGGCCACCAGGGCCTCCACGGCCTTCAGGCCCAGGTTCTTCACCGCGCCCAGGCCGAAGCGAATGCCCTTGACTCCCTCCGATTCCTCGGCGGCGAACCGCGCGCCGGAGCGGTTCACGTCCGGCGGCAGCACGGGGATGCCCCGCTTGCGGCAGTATTGGATGTAAAAGGCGGTCTTGTCGGTGCTGCCCAGTATGGAATTCATCATCGCGGCCATGAACTCGGCGGGAAATTTCAGCTTCAGCCAGGCCGTCTGCACGGCCACCAGGGCGTAGGCCGCCGCGTGGCTCTTGTTGAAGGCATAGGAGGCGAAGGCGGTCATCTCGTCGAAAAGCCGGGTGGCGGCCTCCTCCGAAACGCCCCGCCGCACGCAGCCGGGCACCACCACGGCGCCGTCCCCGTCCACCTGGCCGTGGATGAAGACCTCCTTCTCCCGGGCCATCACGTCGTGCTTCTTCTTGGCCATCGCGCGGCGCACCAGGTCGCTGCGACCCATGGAATAGCCGGCCAGGTCCCGCACGATCTGCATGACCTGCTCCTGGTACACCATGCAGCCGTAGGTCACGTCCAGGATCGGCTTCAGCTGGGGCGTCAGGTAGGTGACGCTGTCCGGATTCTGCTTGCCAGCCACGTAGCGGGGGATCGATTCCATCGGCCCCGGGCGGTACAGCGATATGGCGGCGATGATGTCCTCGAAGTTCGAGGGCTTCATCGACATCAAAAACTGGGTCATGCCGCTGGATTCCAGCTGGAATATGCCCGTGGTATCGCCGGAGGAGATCATGTCGTACACCCCCGACTCGTCCAGGGGGATGTCCTCGCTGGTAAAATCCGGGCCAAGGCGGTCCCGGGCCATCTCGATGGTGTCCATGATCACGTTCAGCGTGCGCAGGCCCAGGAAATCCATCTTCAAAAGGCCCAGCGCCTCCACCGTGCCCATGGGGAACTGGGTGGTGATCACATCGTCGTTGGTCTGAAGCGGGCAATAGTCCACCACCGGCCGTGCGGTGATCAGCACGCCCGCCGCGTGGGTGGAGGCGTTGCGGGGCATGCCCTCCAGCTTGCGGGCCATCTCGATCAGCCGGTGCACGTTCTCGTCGCTTTCGTACACGCCCCGAAGCTCGGCGTTCATCTTCAGCGCCTTGTCCAGGGTCATGTTCAGCTCGAAGGGCACCATCTTGGCGATGGCGTCCACCTCCTGGTAGCTCATGTCCATGACCCGGCCCACATCCCGGATGACGGCCCGGGCGGCCATGGTGCCGAAGGTGATGATCTGGGCCACGTGGTCCGCGCCGTAGCGGCGGCGCACGTAGTCGATCACCTGGCCCCGGCGCTCATAGTCGAAGTCGCAGTCGATATCCGGCATGGACACCCGCTCCGGATTCAGAAAGCGCTCGAACACCAGCGCGTACTTCAGCGGGTCGATCTCGGTGATGTCCAGCGCGTAGGCCACGATGGACCCCGCGCCACTGCCCCGGCCCGGGCCCACGCCCACGCCGTGGGTCTTGGCGTAGTGGATAAAATCCCACACGATCAGGAAATAATCCACATAGCCCATGCTCTCGATCACGCCCAGCTCGTACTCCATGCGCTCCCGGGCGTCGGTGCGGTCGGGGCCGTACTTGCGCATAAGGCCCGCCTCGCACAGCTCGCGCAGGTAGCCCCTGTCCGTCTTGCCCTCGGGCAGCGGGAACGCGGGCAGGTGGGTGGTGGAGAAGTCGAATTCCACGTTGCAGCGCCGGGCGATGGCCTCGGTGCGCTCGATGGCGTCGCCGAAGTTCGGGAATCGGGCGCGCATCTCGTCCTCGGACTTGACGTACATCTGGTCCGTGTCCATGCGCATGCGGTGCTCGTCCGACAGGGTCTTGCCCGTCTGGATGCACATGAGCACCTCCTGGGCCTCGGCGTCCTCCTGGGTCAGGTAGTGGCAGTCGTTGGTGACCACCAGGGGAATGTCCATCTCCCGGGCCAGCTTCACCAGCCTCGGGTTCACCGTGCGCTGGTCGGCAAGGCCGTGGTCCTGCAGCTCGATGAAGAAATTGTCCCTGCCGAAGATATCCAGGTAGCGCCGGGCCATGGCCCGGGCTTCCCGGTCCCGCCCGTCCAGCAGCAGCTTCGGCAGATCGCCGGACAGGCAGGCCGACAGCGCGATCAGGCCCTCGTGGTACTGCTCCAGCAGCCTGTAGTCGATGCGGGGCTTATAATAGTAGCCCCGGATAAAGCCCTCGCTGACCAGGCGGGACAGGTTCTCATAGCCCTTCTGGTTCTCGCACAGCAGGATCAGGTGGCTGTAGTCCCGGGTGGTGCTGGTCTTGTTGTCCATATCCGGGCACACGTACACCTCGCAGCCGATCACCGGGTGGATGCCCGCCGCCTTCGCCGCGCGATAAAAATCCACCACGCCGTACATCACGCCGTGGTCCGTGACCGCGCAGGAGGTCATGCCCATCGTCTTCAGCCGCTCCATCAATTCCTTGATCTTGCAGGCCCCGTCGAGCAGGCTGTATTCGGTGTGGAGGTGGAGATGTGCGAACATTATGTATCCTTTCTTCTCAGGCAGCAGGGCCAGGGGAACAGGGAACAGGGGCGGTGGCTGCCGCGCTTTCCGGCATTTCCTGGCCCTGTCGCCTGTTCCCCGGTCCCTTGTTACCTCAGCGTCGTCGCGTTGCGGACGATGGCGTTGATCTCGGCGGACAGCTCGTCGGCGGTGCGGCCGGAGCGGATCTGCTCGGACAGGGTGTAGACCTTCTGCACATCGTCGTCGTTGCTGGTGACGGCCACCGTCTGGATGGACGGATCGGCCTTCAGCACCTCGGCGGCCACCATTTCGCGGATGCGCTCGGTGAGCTCGCCCTTGTAGGCCCCGTCAAACTTCACGCCCACCAGCGCGGTGGTGTTGGTCACCACCACCCGGGCGTCTGAAAGCTCGGACAGGCGGGAGATGGCCGCTTCGATATCCGAAGCGCCGTTTGCCCAGTCGAAGGGGTTCAGCGCGCCGTCGGCGGTCGCGCTGGTGTTGCCGGTATTGCCGGTGTTGCCGTTCTGCGCGGCGCCGTTGCCGGACATGTCCGCCGCGCCGTTGCCGCCGGGCGCGCTGCCGGCGCTGCCCGCGCCTGCGCCGGGCATGTAGTCTGCCGTGGCGCCGGGCTGCACATTGGCCGCGTCGTTGTTCATGCACGCCGCCAGCAGGGCGCCCGCCACGGCGAGGATCAGGATAACCGGTATGATCTTGCGAATACTCATGGGTGATTACCTCCTTGCGCCGTTAGTATTGACGCAAGAAGGCCATTCCATACCGCAAAATCAATCCTCGTCCTTGTAGAAGCAGCAGCCGCCGATGAATTCCCGCAATATCGAGTTCACGGGGATCTCGTCCTCCACGTCGGCGGTCTGTATGTAGTTCAAAAACTTCACCAGCCGGCGGGCCATGGTATAGTAGGGGCTGTCCTCCTTCACCGCCAGCAGCTGGGGATAGGCGTACTTCTTCATGATGGGCAGCTCGTAGGTCAGCGCGGAGTTGAACATGGCGTCCGCCTTCTCCTGGAAGGGGAATATGTACTTCTCCTCGCCCCGGCGCACCGAGGCCCACATGGCCAGAGTCTCCTCCGGCGGGGTGCCGCGGAACAGGTTGTCCCGCACGATGCGCCGCAGCAGCCGCGCGTCGGTGGTGCGGATGCGGTTGTGGTCGTCCAAATTCAGCATGGTCAGCGGACTGATGTACACCTTGAACTTCATGTCCGCCGGGATCGTGGCCGTCAGCCGGTCGTTGAGGCCGTGGATGCCCTCGATGATGATGGGCTGGCCGGGCTCCACCCGGAAGGTGTGGGTATGGGGCAGCCGCGTCCCGGACTTGAAGTCGAACTCCGGCACCTCCACCGCCTCGCCCCGCAGCAGCCTGGGCAGGTGGTCGCACAGCAGGTCGATGTCCAGCGTCTCGATCCGCTCCAGGTCGACGCTGCCGTCCGGCTCCCTGGGGATGCTGTCCCGGTCCAGGTAATAGTCGTCCAGCGAGACCTTCACGGGCCGCAGGCCCTGGGTCCGCAGCGCGATGGACAGCCGGTGGGAGAAGGTGGTCTTGCCCGAGGACGACGGTCCCGCGATCAGCAGCAGCGGCGCGCCGCTGGCGATGAACCGATCGGCGATCTGCTCGACCTTGCGCTCCTGCAGCGCCTCGTTCACGCGGATGAACTCGCGGAAGCGGCGGCTGACGATCATGTCGTTCAGGTCCGCGGCGTTTTCGCAGTTCAGTATGGCGTGCCAGTCGGCGGCCTCGGTATAGGTGTGCATCAGGTGGGGCAGGTCCACGAACCGGGCGGGCCGGGTCGGGTCCTTCACGTCCGGCATCTGCAATATGATGCCGTCGCCGTAGGCCCGCAGGTCGAACACGTTCACCAGGCCCGTGGAGGGGGTCATCTCGCCGTAGAAATAGTCCTCCAGCCCGTCGATGCGGTACAGCGTGAAGTGGCTGAAGCGCCGGTAGCCCAGTATGCGCAGCCGGTCGGTCTGGCCGGTGCGGGTGAAGTAGGCCTTGGCCTCCTCGGTGGTCAGGCGGATGCGCTCGATGGGCAGGTCCAGGCCGGTGATGCGGCGCATTTCGGTTTTGAGCAGCGCCACGGTCTCCGGCTTCACCTTCATGTTGGGCAGGTCGATGTACAGTCCCTGGGCGAAGGAATGGCTGATGCGCACGCGCTCGCCGGGGTACAGCAGGTGGGCCGCCGTCAGGAACACGAATTGCAGCGAGCGCTCGTAGATGCGCCGCCCCTCCTCGTCGGCATAGGTCAGCGTGCGGGCGAAGGCATATTCCTCCACCGGATCGTTCAGCGACTGGGTGCGCCCGCGCACCGAAACGCCCAGCGCCCCCGCGCCGCCGTCCGGCAGCCTTTCGAGCAGATCCCGCCACTTTTCGTTCCCGGCGCAGTTGATCTCCACGCCGTTCAGCTTCAGATACATAGCTTTCCCTCCCGGTGGGGATAATTTCCCATTATATCGGCATTATAGCATTTTGCGCCGTGGTTTGCAAGCAATGGTAAAGGGAACGACTCCTGCCGCCGTTTCCGGTTTTCATTCCCCGACTATTCCTGTTCCCTGTTCCCCGTTTCCTCAACCGGCATGAACACGTCCTCCCGGCCCTGCGCCATCAGGGCCAGGGCGGATGAGAGCAGCAGGGCCAGGTGCTGGGCGGGGTCGTCGATGGGGATGTCGAAATCCTCCTTCATGCGGCGCACGCGGTACAGCACGGTGTTGCGGTGAGTGAACAGGCGCTCGCAGGTCTCCCGGAGGGAGTGATGGCAGATCAGGTAGGTGTACAGCGTCAGGCAGTACAGCGTGTCGTCGGCGTTGTCCCGCTCCATGAGGGTCTTCACGCAGGGCAGCATCAGCTCGCCGCCGTCGGACAGCCGCCGCAGCATCAGAAGCGCGTGATAGGGCTCGGACAGCACCGCGAAGGGGTGATTGATAAGGGGCAGCAGCACGGCCATCAGCGCCCTGGCCGCGGCGTAGACCTGGGGCAGCGTGAACAGCCGCCCGATGGGCGCGGAGATCACCACCCGCAGGTTGAACCGGCGGGACAGGTCCCGAAACAGGCCCATGTCCGGGTCGCTGTTCAGGAAGAACACCACGCTGCCGTCGTGCACCAGCGGGCGGGACATGGGAAAGTAATCCAATATCGTGCCCCGCAGCGCGTTTTCAGACCAGTTGGTGCTGCGGTACAGTTCCATATTTACCAGGGCCATGCGCCGGGGCGCCATATACTTCAGGCCCGCGCCCTCGGCCTGCAGCTCGAACAGGGCCTCGTCGGCAAAGCGGCCCTCCAGAAGCCTTTGCAGCACGGCCTCCTCGGCGCTCTGCACGGTGCCGCCCCGGCTGCTCTCCAGCATCAGCTGCTTGGCCAGGGCCGATTCCACCGCAGAGAACACCCGGGCGTCCTCCAGGGCCAGGCGATCGTTCACATCCACCAGGATCAGGTAGCCCACCGGCACGCCGCCGGTGACCAGCAGCGAAAACCTGCGCCGGTAAGGGCTGTCCTGCAGGGTGACGAAGTGGGGCTTCGGATCGCTGCCCGCCAGGAAGCTGCCGGTTTCATAGCTGAGGCTGCCCTGCCGGATGGACAGGTTGAAGGGCGCGTCGTCAAAGTCCGCCGGGCAATGCCAGGCCGCCGCGTGGAAGGCCATGTCCACCACCATCACCGGGCAGTCGAACAGCGCCCCGGCGTCCCGCACCAGCAGGCCCAGGTCGTCCCTGTTCATGAAATCATCCAAAAAGGTTTGCAGGTCCACAACATCACCCCGCCACGCTGTGCTGGCAGCACAAAACGCCTTGCAATAATTATACCCGCAGCATCGTGCAAAATCAAGGGCTTCGGCTATAATATTTCCTGTACCGGAGATGAGGTACGAACCAAGCGTGAAAGGATGCGATATTATGATGCTTCTGAAGAATGCTAAGGATATAGATAATCTGATCGATGCCGTCAATCATTGCCGTGACGACGTGCTGCTGCGCTCCACCGACGGCAGGGAGGAGTTCAACCTGAAGAGCGTGCTGTCCCGCTATGTGGCCATCGGCGAGCTGTGCCGCGACCATGGCGACAGCTACGAGGTGTTCTGCATGAACCGCGCGGACGAAGGCTATATGATGAACTTCTTCAACAACCTGGGCCACGTGAACACCAAGTGCGCGTAAGCCCAACATCCCGTCCGCCGAGCGGATGGGATTTCATATACAATGCCCCCGGCCATCAGGCCGGGGGCACATTTGTTTGGGTTTATTTCGCGTAAGCCGCGCTGGCTGTGCCGATCATGCGGCCGCCGTTGAAGGCGGCGCCCAGGGTGACGCCCTCGATCAGCGGGTAGCTGTTGTTGTAGAACTCAGCCACGTCCGCGCCGGCGGCGTAGAGGCCCTTGATGACGGTGCCATCCTGCTTGATGACCTGCAGGTTGCTGTTCACCAGCACGCCGCCGATGGCGCCCAGGCTCATGGGGCGGGCCTTCACGGCATAGTAGCCGCCCTCGCCCAGGCTGGTCAGGTACTTGGGATCCTTGCCCAGGATCCTGTCCTGGCCGGCCTCGCAGTCGGCGTTGTACTGCTGGATGGTGGCCTTCAGGTTTGCGGCGTCGATGCCCATGCTCTCGGCCAGCTGCTCGGCGGTATCGCCCTTGAACACGATGCCCTTTTCACAGCCGTCCTCCAGCGCGTCGATGAAGCCAATCCAGGCGCTGTTGTCCAGGGTGAACAGCGGGATGGTGGGCTCGTAGTTCACGGTGGTGTCGATGCCGTAGAAGGAAGCGCCGTTCGCTTCCAGGTTCTCGGCCATCTCGCGGGAGATGACGGCGTAGAAGTACTCGCCCTGGGCGAAGGTGGAGTTAGAAGCCAGGGCCGTGTCGTAGTTCAGGTCCTCCGGGCAGAAGCGGCTGCCGCGCACGGACACCCAGATGCAGTTGGGAATGTACATGGCCATGGCGATCTTGTCCTCACCGCTGCCGGTGCGTATGCCGGAGAAGCTGGTGATGCCGTGCAGCTGCTGGATGGTCTTGCCCTTGCCCGCGCCGATGGCCTGGCTCATGGCCGCGCCGTCGCCGGTCTGGGTGCCGGTGGAGAACTCCTCCAGGTGGAAGCCGACCTCGTTGGTCACGGCCTCCTCGTTGGCGGCAAAGCCGCCGGTGCACAGGCAGACCGCCTTGCAGGCGATGTCCAGCACGGTGCCGTCGGCCTGGCGGGCCTTGATGCCGGTGATGGCGTCGTCCTCGGCCTCCAGCTCATAGCCGGCGGTCTGCAGATACAGCTCGCCGCCCGCCTCGGTGAACTTCTCCACCAGGGTCTGGTAGTAGCCGTATTTGTTCTCCTGGTCGGCATAGATGTGATAGGTGGGGAAGCCGTCGGCGTGGGCCGCCTGCTCGTTGCCCATGAAGTCGAACTCCATGCCGTTCTCCTCCAGCCAGTCCACGGTGTCGCCGGAGTTCTCGAACAGGTTGTAGAACAGCGTGCCGTCGCACAGCCAGCAGTTGTAGTCCATCCAGGCGCGCCACACATCCTGGATCGTAAAGGTGCCCGCTACACCGGCCTCCTGCTGGTCCTTGCTGTCGATGCCCAGCGGGCCGCCCGCGATGATGGACACGCCGCCCACGGACGCCGCCTTCTCGAGCAGGATGGTCTTCGCGCCGTTCTGCTGGGCCGCCAGCGCCGCGGTGACGCCCGCCGCGCCCGCGCCGACCACGACCACGTCGGCCTCCATGTTCACGACCTCGGCCTCGGCCTGCTCGGCCGCGCCCTTCTCGTAATCGGCCAGGCTGCCGCCTGCCTGTACGATGGCATCCGCCACGGCGGCCTTGATGGCGTCGGAGGTCACGGTGGCGCCGGTGACGGAATCCACGTCATAGGCGTTGGCCTCCACGATGGCGGCGGGGATCTGCTCCAGCGGCAGGCCCGCGATCTCGGGGGTCTCGTTCTGCTCGGTCACCACGACGGACACGATCTTCCCGCCCTCGAAGGTGGTCTCCACCACCACGGGGCCGTCCTTGCCCTCGGCGGTGGCGGTGTAGGTGCCGTCCGCCGCGCCCTCGGCCAGAGCGCCGAAGCCGAACACGGCAACGGCCAGCGCGATGAGCAATGCCAACAGTCTCTTCATATTTCTTCCTCCTGTGAATAAAATATTTGGTTCCCCGAATATTGTACCAAAGCGCGGCGCGCGCTGTCAATAAGCGCATAGAAAAAAGCGCGCAACATCGTGTATGGTGTTGCGCGCCATGTGAACAGGTGTGCTCAATCCAGCATCATGCGAATGCGGTCAAGGACCTCGCCGAGCAGATCGTCCGGCAGCTTTTCGATGAACGCGATCCTGCGGGCGCGGTAGTCCAGTGACTTGACGTGTTCGCAAAGGATTTCGCCGGTCGTTTTCGTGCGTTCGTCCAGGCGGATGTGCAGCGGATAGTGCTTGATCTGGTTGGTGATTGGGCAGAATACCGCGAGGCCAGTGTATCGGTGGAAGCTCTCGTTGCTCACGACGAGCGCCGGGCGGCGGCCAGCCTGTTCATGGCCTGCTTGGGGCGTGAAGTTCAGCATCACAAGGTCGCCCTGGGCGGGACGGTAATCAGCCATCAGTCGATTACCTCCATTCCGACATCCGCGCCGAAGTCATACTCAGCGGGCCGGTAATCGCCGGTATACCCGGCAAACAGGTCATCAAGCGTCCTGCGCTGAGGCAGCTTGCGCAAGGTGATCAGATTCTCCTGAACGTCGATGGATACCGCGTCATTCTCACGCATGTTCGCGGCATTAAGCACTGCGCGGGGAAGCCTGACAGCCTGACTATTCCCCCACTTCTGAATCACAGCTTGCATCATGTCGCATTCCTCCCTACGGATAGTATAAACAATGTAGAGCCCTTTGTCAATTCCTTTTCCCTCCAGAATACGCAGCCATCACCGATCCCGAAACCTTGATCGACGGGTTTTCGAGCCTATGCCAGTTCAAAGGGGATGGCGGTCAGATCACCGTCCCTGGAGCTCGCGCCCACATACAGCTGGAACGCGCCGGGCTCCACCACCCGCTGGCCTTCGGCGTTGATGAGGGCGAAGTCCTCCCGCTTCAGCGGGATCACGACCGCCTTCGCCTCGCCCGGCTCCAGCGCCACGCGCCTGAAGGCGATCAGCCGCTTCACCGGCGTCATCACGCTGGACACCATGTCCCGGAAGTAGACCTGCACGGTCTGCGTGCCCGCCCGCTTCCCGGTGTTGGCCACGGTCAGCCGCAGGGTCATGTCATCGGTGGAGAAGGCGCACTCCCCCATCTCAAATGCCGTATACCCGATGCCCTCGCCGAAGGCGAACAGCGGCTCGGCGGGCAGGTCGCAGTACTTGCCGCCGTGCCAGCCGGGCAGCTGATTGTAGTACACCGGCAGCTGGCCGGAGTGGCGCGGGAAGGAAATGGGCAGGCGACCCGAGGGGTTCAGATCGCCGAACAGCGCCTCGGCCACGGCCTGGCCGCCGTACATGCCGCCGTTGAAGGCGCACAGCACGGCGTTCGCCCTTTCGGCGGCGTCGCCCATGCACAGGGGCTTGGAGGCCACCAGCACCGTACACACCGGCACGCCGGTTTCCTTCAGCCGGCGGAACAGCTCAAGCTGGCGGCCGGAGAGGTCCAGGTTGGCCCGGTCCTTGTATTCGCCGAACTGGTCGATCATGTCGCCCACCACCAGGATCACCGCGTCGGCCCCCCCGGCGGCGCGCACCGCGGCGTCGATATCGTCGTCCTCCTCCGGCAGCACGCCGCAGCCCTTCACATAATCGCATTCGATGCCCCGGGCGGCGCACAGGGCCTCCACGCCCTCCTTCACGGTCACATAGGGCCGGACGGCGGGCCTGCCGGGGATCGGCAGCGGGTGGGTGAAGTAGGTCCAGTCGCCGTACTGGGCGCGGATGTCGTCGGCATTGGGGCCGATCACCGCCACCCGCCTGACCGTGTCGGCCAGGGGCAGCATGCCGTCGTTGCGCAGCAGCGTGACCGAGGCCCGGGCAGCCCGCAGCGCGGCGGCACGGTGCGGCTCGCAGCCGATGCAGCCGGGCCTGCCCAGCTTCTCGGCCCGCTCGAAAAGCCCCATCTCGTACTTGATGGTCAGTATGTGGGTCACAGCCTCGTCCACGTCGGCGATGTCGGCGCGGCCCGATGCCAGCGCGTCCAGCATGGCCTCGTAGAAGGCCGGGGTGGCCATGATCATGTCGTTGCCGGCATGGGCCGCCATGGCGCTGGCCCCGGCGATGTCCCCCGCCACGTGCTGGTTGCCCACCAGGCTGTCGGTGTTGTTCCAGTCGGTGACCACGAAGCCGGTAAAGCCCAGCTCATCCCGCAGCATGTCCTTCAGCACCCCGCGATGGGCGGTGAAGGGCGTGCCGTCCGCGGAGCCGTAGGCGGTCATGAAGGTGGCGCAGCCCGCCTCCACCGCGCGGCGGAAGGGCGGCAGGAACACCTCGCGGATCTTGCGCGCGGTGACCTCGGAATCGCAGGCGTCCCGGGCCCCCACGGCCTCGCCGTAGCCCAGGAAGTGCTTGGCGCAGGCCAGGATGTGCTCGCCGTCGGAAAGATCCTTGCCCTGGTAGCCCTCGACAATGGCCGCGCCCAGCTCGCCGGCGAGGTACGGATCCTCGCCGAAGGTCTCGTCCACGCGGCCCCAGCGGGTGTCACGCCCCAGGCACAGCACCGGCGAGAAGGTCCAGTGCAGGCCGTCGGTGGCCACCTCCCGGGCCGTGACCTCGCCCATTTCGCGAAGGATGTCGGGCTCCCAGCCGCAGGCCGCTGCCAGCTGGGAGGGGAAGATCGTGGCGTGGTCGTTCAGCCCGTGGCCGTGGATGGCGTCGATGCCAAACAGCACCGGGATGCCCAGCCGGCTTTCGGCGGCCGCGGTCTGGATCTCCCGGGCATCGTCGCCCAGCACGTGCAAAAACGAGCCCGCGCCCAGCCGCGCCCAGCGCAGCGAGGCCTCCCGGCCCTCCTGGGCGTAGGGGATCTGGATCATCTGGGCCACCTTTTCCTCGGTGGTCATGCGCGCGAGCAGCGCCCGCGCCTTGATCGCGGCTTCCTGTCGGTTCATGGGAAGTCTCCTTTCGTCAGATCAGCTTTCTGCCGTTTCTTTCAAACAACGGTATCCTGTCCAGCGGCGCTTCAACGGTGATCGTATGTCCGCCGGCGCAGGCTTCGCCGGTCCAGGCATTGGTCCAGCTCGCGCCCGCGGGCAGGTAGACCGCGCGCGTGCGCGCGCCCTTCTCCAGCACCGGGGCCACCAGCAGGTCGGGTCCGAACAGATAGGCGTCCTCCACGCCCCAGGCGGCCTGATCCTCCGGGAAGCCGAAGAACAGGGGCCGCATCACCGGCGCGCCGGTCTCGTGGGTCTCGCGCATCACCTCGCGCACATAGGGCCGCAGCGTCTCCCGCAGGAACAGGTACTTCGCCAGGATCTTCTCCACGTCCTCGCCGTAGCTCCACACCTCGTTGGGCTGGCCGCCGGTGATCTGCAGCACATTGTCCACGTACCGGGGGTGCTGCTCGTCGAAGTCATACCAGGGCTGGCGCTCGCCGTGCATGCGGAACACCGGGCAGAAGCAGGCCCACTGGAACCAGCGCACCAGCAGCTCACGGAAGTCCGCGTCCCCGGGCATGCCGCCCAGGAAGCCGCCGATGTCGCTGGTCCACCAGGGGATGCCCGCCATGCCCATGGACAGGCCGGCCTGCAGCTGCTCGCGGAAGGCCTGCCAGGTGGAGGAGATGTCGCCGGACCAGGTCAGCGCGCCGTAGCGCTGGCTGCCCGCCCAGGCGCAGCGCACCAGGCTGATCACGTCCGTCTCCCCCGCTTCCCTGAGCCCTTCGTAGAAGCCCCGGGCGTAGCAGGCGGGATACTCGTTGGCCACCTGCGTCGCCGGGCCGTCCCAGTGGCGGTACAGGTCGAATTCATAGTTCGGGTACTCCGGCTCGGCCTCGTCCAGCCAGAACACGCGCACGCCGTGGGCGTCGTAGTAGTTGCGCTTGCAGGCCTCCCACACGAAGCGCCGGGCCTCGGGGTTGGTGGCGTCGAAGTAGGCGGTGTTGCCGATCCAGGAATTCTGATGGCCCAGCCCCCGGTCGTTGCGCACCAGCAGACCGCGCTCCGCCATGGCGGGATAGTTCTCGGACCGGCTGTCGACGGTGGGCCACACGGAAACGCAGGTCTCCACGCCCATGTCCTTCAGCTCCTTCACCATGGCCGAGGGGTCCGGGAAGCAGCGCGGGTCGAATTTGTAGTCGCCCTCCAGCGTCCAGTGGAAGAAGTCCACCACGATCACGTCCAGCGGATAGCCCCGCCGCTTGTGCTCCCGGGCCACGGCGAGCACCTCGTCCTGGGTGCGGTAGCGCAGCTTGCACTGCCAGTAGCCCATGCCGTACTCCGGCATCATCGGCGCGCGGCCCGTGACGGCGGTGTAGTTCTCCAGCAGCCTTGCGGGGGTATCCCCGGCGGTGATCCAGTAGTCCAGCTCCTTGCAGGAGGCGGCGGTCCACTCCGTCAGGTTCGTGCCGAAGCAGCAGCGGCCCACGGCGGGATTGTTCCACAGCAGGCCGTAGCCACGACTGGACACGCAGAAGGGCACCGAGGCCTGGGAGTTGCGGTGCGCCAGCTCCAGCACCGCGCCCTTCTTGTCCAGGCGGCCGTACTGATACTGGCCCATGCCGTAGACGCGCTCGCCCTCAAAGGCCTCGAACCGGGCGGTCAGGGCATAGTCGTCGGCGCCCTGGATGGGCTTCAGCTCCCGCCCGTCCAGCCGCAACGGCGAGCAGTAGCCCGCCAGGCGGTTGCGCTGCCGCCAGTATTCCCGGGTCAGCACCCCTCCCCCGGCGTTTTTGAAGGTGATCCAGCCCTCCTCGTCCACCTCGGCGGTGATATTGCCGTTGCGGATCTTCGCCACGGTGGCGGTGCGCTGCCTGTCGGGCCGGTCAATGTACCAGGGCTCGGTGGCGTCGATTTGCTCAATGGTGATCTCCGGCTTCAGGTCCGGCACCGGCTCGGCAAGCGCCCAGTCCCTGCCGGTGAAGTCCTGGCGCCGGGTGGCGCGCACCCGCAGGGCGTCGGTCCCCCAGGGCTCGATGCGGACCCGCTCGGTGCCCCGGCGAAGCTCGAGGGCAGTTCCTTGATTGATGAACAGCATGGCAATCGCTCCTCTGAGTCATTGGAATCAGAAATTGGGAATCGGGAATTGCAGTCAGTGGCATCCTTTAATTCCCAATTCCCAATTATAACAGGTGTTTATACATCGCGCAACATATATTTATCAGAACGGCGCGTCGTCCCCCGTGGGCGCTTCGGCGCCGGGGATGCTGATATTCACGCCGTTGACCTCCACGCCCTCGTCGGCGCGGATCAGTATGTAGCGGGTGCCGTCGATCACCCGGGTCTCCAGCAGGTCGCTGCGCTCCGGGTTCACCTGGACCACCACGTCCGGCGTGCGCACCTCGAACTTCTTCGGCGGGGCCAGGTTCACGGCGTTCAGGGCGATGCCCTCGCCGAAGGCCTCGTCGTACTTCTGCTCGAAGGCGGTCAGCTTTTCGTCGTCCACGCCGCAGGCCTCCAGCATGCCGGCGACCTCCTTGGCGGACACGGCGGGCGGCTCGGCGGTCTTGTCCTGGCTGCGCTGATCGATCATGTCCCGCAGGCGCTCGTGCACGGTCTGCACCACCTCCAGGCTCAGGGCGTCGTCCAGCGATTCCTCCAGCACGCTCTCGAAGGTCTCCCTCTGTTCGTCGGCGGGCATAGGCGCATCGCAGTGGAACACCGCGTCCACGAAGCCATCGTGGGTATTGGCGGCGTCGCGGGTGAAGTACAGCGCGCTGTAGATGTTCGTGGCGCGGTCGTCGAAGGTCGGGAACATGAAGCCCAGCTCCGGGGCCGCCACCACCCAGTCCAGGTCGCGGCTGTGGAAGGCGTTGTCCTCGCTGAAATAGCTGAGCGCGGGCTTGGTCAGCTTCACCGGGCACACGCACACCAAGATGTAGCTGAACACCTCCTCGGACACCACGTCCACCTTGTGCTCGTCGGCGTGACGGAAGGGCACGTCGTAGGCGTCGTGCAGCATCAGGATCAGGTAGTTGCCCTCCAGGTCCAGGCTGTCGATGATCTTTGTGCACAGCTTTTCCACGCCCTGGTCCACGGTCAGGGCCGTGTTGCGCAGGCCCATCAGCAGGCCGTGGGCGTCGTCCTCCATCACCTGATCGGGGCGGAACTCGATATCGATCAGGTTCCGGCCTGGCACGCCCGCCAGCGTGCGCTTGAACAGGGCCAGGTACTTCTCCTGCTCCTCCTGGGGAAAGGACATCAGCGAGCGGTTGAAGGCGGCCACCACCTCGCCCTTTTCATTGACATAGCAGCCGCGGACACAGCTGATGGCATTCTTGTCGGGATTGAAGCGGCGGCGGATCTCTGCGATTTCTTTTCTGTTCATGTTGTACCTCAGTATATAAAATGGATGGGCGCGCAGCGCGCGCCCATCCATTATACCACCAACCGGGCGTCAAATCTTGACAACAATGGGACAATTTCGACCCTACAGCTTCAGCCCCGTGAAGTTGAAGCCTGCCGTGACCACCTTTTCGGGCAGCTGGGTATACATCGTGTTGATGGACTGATAGTTGTAATAGCGCATGATGGTCTCGGCGAACATCGGGGCCACGGAAACGGTGGCGAACTTGGGCTGGTTCACGATGTTCGGGTTCTCCACGGTGTCGGTGGAGTAGACCATCCTGATGGGGCTGGCGTTGATGCGCTCCACGCCCTGCCTGGAGATGATATTGTGGCTGAGCATGGCCACGATATCCTTCGCGCCTCGGGCCTTCAAAGCCTCGGCCAGGTTCACCAGCGTGCCGCCGGAGATGGTGAAGTCATCCACGATCAGGCAGTTCTTGCCGTTCACATCGCCGATGATCTCCAGCACGTGGGCGTTCTCGGTGTGGTCGGTGCGGGCCTTGTCGCCGATGGCGATGGGCAGATGCAGCGCGTCGGCAAACTTCCGGGCCTGCTTGGCAAAGCCCGCGTCCGGGGACACGATCACCATGTTATCGGTGTTGCCGCGCTTGATCACCTCGGTGAGCATGGGCATGGCGAACAGGTGGTCCATCGGGCGCTTGAAGAAGCCCTGCAGCTGGGGGGCGTGCAGATCCATGGTCACGAAGCGGTCTGCTCCGGCCAGCTCCATGCACTCGGCGCAAACCCGGGCGCGGATGGACACGCGGGGCTCATCCTTCTTGTCGCCCTTGCCATAGCCGAAGTAGGGCATGATCAGCGTGCAGGTCAGCGCGCTGGAGCGCTTGAAGGCGTCCATCCAGAACAGGATCTCCACAAATTCATCGTTGGAATTCATGCCGATGGGCTGCACCAGGAACACGTCGCGGTCGCGCACGGTTTCGTTGATGCGCACGAAGGTGTTGCCCTCCGAGAACTTGATGACCTCAGAGGAGCCCAGGGGCCTTCCCATGTAGCTGCAGATGCGCTCTGCGAAGGTCCTGCCGCCGCTGCCCGCGAAGATAGAGATGTTCGCCGTTTCAAACATAACCCATACTCTCCTTTTTCCGCCGTTATTGTCAGGTGCCTTTGTCGCTGTTCTTGGCGTTGGGATCCACCACGTTGCCCTTGGCGTCGTGCACGCCCTTCCAGTATACATTCATGCCGGCCACGTACACATCGTAGCTGATCTGCTCGCGGCTGACCTCCTGCTTGGTATTCCAGTCGTAGGCCACCAGCCAGCCCTCGCTCTGGCAGCTGCCGTGCCCCGCCGTCTTCAGCTTCGGCGCGTCGGTGATGTAGTACACGTTCTTGCCGCTGTAGTCGTACTCGTAGCGCTTGCGATCGGACTTCTGCTCCTCGATGACCACCGAGGCCAGCTCGTAGTGGTACTCCGGGCGGGTACCGTAGATGGTGACCGTGGCCCACTCCTTGTCCACGTGGGTGTAGATGTAGATCGCGTGCTCGGTATCGTTGCGGAACACGAAGTTCTTGCCGTCCTTGCCGTTGGAGCCGTATTCCACCGCGGCATCCTGGCTGGGCTCCACATAGCTGACGGTCATCTTGTGGTTGTGGCGCTCCAGTATGGTCATGTTGGCCATGATCACCGCGTCGTACAGCGTGGTGGACGCCTGGCACACGCCGCCGCCCACGCCCTTGACCAGCTCGTTGCCGGCGTATTCCGGGGCTTCCCGGAAGCCGCGCCCGAGGGTGCGGGGGCCGACCACCTCGTTGAAGTCACAGGTGTCGCCGGGATAGACCACATAGCCGTTGAAGAAGCTGAGGGCCTGACGTACGTTGGTGCGGCTGTCGCTGCCGCGGAAGGTGACGTCGGTGGAGAACTTGGCGACCACCTTCATCTCCATGTTCTCGGAGGCGACGGTGGGCAGGAGCACTTCCACCGGCAAGGCGGTGCTGCCCTGGCCGGTCTGGATCAGGGCCACCAGGTTTTCCTTGGTCTTTTCCACGTTCAGCGCCTGGCCGTTCTGCGAGTCGATGATGATCACCGGCTTTTCCTCGGTGATGGCCACCTCGGCGTCCACCGGCTCGATCTTCAGCTCCGCGGCCAGCCTGGCGATGAAGTCGTCCAGCGCGGCCTCGTCATAGGTCAGCGGGCAGTTGAACTCGGCGGGGACCTCCTTCAGGTTCTTCACGATCTGCCTGCGGGTCGCGGCGTCGCCCACGTGGCCCAGGTTCCAGGCGCGCTCCAGCTCGGATTCGTACTCCAGCGTCGCGCCGAAGGCCGAGGGGGTAAAGTCATAGCTGTGCTGGCCGAAGGTCAGCTTGTAGGTGGTGTTCAGGCGCTCGTTGCGGATCTGCTCCAGCAGCGCGCTGCCCTCTTCATAGGTGAGGCCGGACAGGGCCACGCCGTTGACATACACATTGTCCACGAAGCGCTCCACCGCCGCTTCCCTGGCGGTGTTCACCAGGCGCACGATGCCGAAGGCCACTGCCGCCACCGCCAGCGCGCACAGCAAAAGCCGCAGCTTCGCCGGGATGCCCCGCCAGCCGCGGGCGCGCCTTCTCGGCGGGCGCGCGGGCCCCCTCGCGCCCTGCCCCGCGGGCCGGGGCCTGCGGGCCGTCTGCCGCATGGCCTGCCTTGAAGGCGCGCTGCGCCGGCCAGGCCGCGCCGCCGCGCCGCGCGGGGCGCTCCCACGCCGGGGCGCGCCGGGTCTGTTCTGAGGATAATGATCGCTGGTCACTTGGAATACTCCCGAAGTCGGTTATACGGATCGGCGCGGCGGCTTCGCCGCGTCCGGTAATTGTCTGTAAGCGCCTCTGATTATATCATACCTCCCTCGGCCTTTTCAGTCACATTCGCAAATCAGTATGTAAAATGTCGAATAACTTTTAGCAAGTCCCGTTTTATTCACCGAAACGCCGCAAATCGCTTGCGCCGAGGCCCGTGGCATGGTATAATTGAGCGAGTACCGATATGGAGAAAACGACATGCGCATCATCCAATTCGCCGATTCCTTTTTGCCCATCATGGACGGCGTGGGCAACGTGATCTATCAATACGCGATGAACCTGACCGCCAAGGGCCACGAGTGCTATGTGGTGGCCCCCCAAACTGACACCGGCTATCGCGGCGGCTATCCCTTTGAGCTGGTGGACTACGTGGGCGTGCCGATGCCCAGGATGAAGAGCTACCGCGTGGGCCTGCCCGCGCTGGACACCCACTGTCACAACCGGCTGAAGATGATCCACCCGGAAATCGTGCACGTGCACAGTCCCTTCACCGCGGGCCAGGTGGGCATCACCTTCGCCCAAAAGCGGAACCTGCCGGTGATCGGCTCGTTCCACTCCAAGTATTACGACGACTTTCTGCAGGTCACCGGCATGGAGCTGCTGGCCGAGGTGGGCGTGAAGTACGTGGTGAACTTCTACGAAAAGTGCGACGAGGTCTGGGCCGTCAGCGCCTCCTCGGCGGACACGCTGCGGGGCTACGGCTATTCGGGCGACATTCGCATCATGCCCAACGGCACCGATATTCATCCGCTGAACGAAGAGGTGCTGAACGAGGTCTGCGAGCGCTTCGACCTGCGCAGCGACGTGCCGGTGCTGCTGTTCGTGGGCCAGGTGAACTGGAAGAAGAACCTGCGCTGCACCCTGGAGGCCTGTGCGAAGCTGGACAAGCCCTTCCGCCTGGTGCTGGCGGGCCAGGGCCCCCACGAAAAGAGCGTGCGCAAGCTGTCGGAGGAGCTGGGCATCGCCACGAGCGTCACCTTCACCGGCCACATCGGCGACCACGACGTGCTGAACGCGCTGTACCGGCGGGCGAACCTGTTCCTGTTCCCCTCGCTGTACGACACCTCCGGCCTGGTGGTGCGGGAGGCCGCCGCCATGGGCACGCCCTCGGTGGCCGTGCGGGGCAGCGCCGCCGCCGAATGCATCGAGGAGGACGTGAACGGCTTTCTGTGCGAGGACGACGCGGCCGACCTGGCCCGGGTGATCGACGGCGCGCTGAAGGACCCCCAGGCCCTGCGCCGCGTGGGCGAGGCCGCGAAGGAGACCATCCCCATTCCCTGGACAAAGCTGGTGGACAACGTGGTGGAAAGGTACGAAGCGCTGCTGGGGATCGGGAATTAGGAATTGAGAATTCAGGAGGCACACTATGGCATACTTCCCGAAGGATTTCACCTGGGGCGTGGCCTGCGCGGCCTATCAGTGCGAAGGCGCGTGGGACGCGGACGGCAAGGGCCACAGCATCTGGGATGACTTCTGCCACGAGCCGCACGGCGATCACGTGAAGCACGGCGACACCGGCGACGTGGCTTGCGACAGCTACCACCGCTTCCGCGAGGACATCGCCCTGATGAAGGCGCACAACGTGCGCGCCTATCGCTTTTCCATCAGCTGGCCCCGGGTGATCCCCGACGGCGACGGCGACGTGAACGAGGCGGGCCTGGCCTACTACGAGGCTCTGGTGGACGCGCTGATCGAAAGCGGCATCGAGCCCATGCCCACGCTGTACCACTGGGACCTGCCCAGCGCGCTGCAGCGCAAGGGCGGCTGGCAGAACCGGCAGATCGCGGATTGGTTCGCCCGCTACGCCGGGATCGTGGCACAGCGCCTCGGCAGCCGGGTGAAGCGCTACATGACCATCAACGAGGCCCAGTGCGTCACCGTTTTCGGCTACGGCGTCGGAGAACACGCGCCGGGGCTGAAGCTGCCGGAGGAGGAGCTGGCCCGCATCTACCACCACATCGCCCTGGCCCACAGCGCCGCCCAGCGCGCCGTGAAGGCCGCGAACCCGGAGGCCCTGGTGGGCTTCGTGCCCTGCGGCAGGCTGTGCTGGCCCGTGCACGACACCCCGGAGGCGCTGGACGCCGCCTATCGCGCCACCTTCACCCTAAGCGAACGCTGGGGCTTCAACTTCAACATCGTGA
>JBGUQG010000369.1:0-2998 GCA_045130815.1 Christensenellales bacterium | reverse complement strand
CTCCCCTTCGCTGAATTCATACCGCCTGTTGCAGAAGTGGCAGTCGACCTGCGCGCCGTGCTGCTCGCGGATCATGTCGTCCAGTTCCTTAGCGCCGAGGCTGATCAGCGCGCGCTCCACCCGCTCGCGGCTGCAATCGCAGGCATAGCGGGTATCCCGGCGCTCCAGCACCCTGGGCTGAAGGTGCGTCAGCAGCTGGTCCACCGCGCCCTCCAAATGATATTCCTTCATTGTGCCCGATATATCCATAAACATGCCGGCGCTGTTCTCGATGGACCGTATCGCCGCCTCGCTCGCCCCGGGCATCAGCTGCACGATCAGCCCGCCGGCGGCCTCCACCTTCACGTCGCTGACCAGCACGCCCAGCGACACCAGCGAGGGCGTCTGCTCGGAGGCTGTGAAATACATGGCAAAGTCCTCGGCGATCTCGCCGGAGACCAGGTTCACCTGGCCCACGTAGGGCTCGCGCAGGCGCAGGTCCTTGATGACGGACAGCCGCCCCTCCTTGCCCACCGCCGCGCCGACGGGCAGCTTCGGGCCCGTGCGGGGCAGGTCCACGGCGGGGTTGTCCACATAGCCCTTCACGGTGGCGTTCGCGTCCGAAACCGCCAGCACCGTGCCGATGGGGCCGCCGCCGCGTATGGAGGCGGTGACGCTCTCGTCCCTGCCCTTCAGCATGCTGCCCATCATGGCGGTGGCCGTCAGCGTGCGGCCCAGGGCCGCGGTGGCGATCCTGGAAAGGCCGTGGATGTCCTTGGCCCGCTGTACGAGGGCGGTGCTCTCGATCATTATGGCGCGGGCCTGTCCCTCCAGAAGGGAGATGTGCAATATGCCGTCCTGTCTCATGATATCCATTTGATTGGCTCCTTGTGTTTTCTATGGGCGCACGCAGCGCAGATGGACGCGCTGCGCGCCGGACTCCGGGGGCTCCAGCGTCCTGTCGCCGAACACGCGCACGTCTGAAAAGCCGGCTTCAACAAGCAGCGCGCTCAGGTGCTCCGGCGCGTGGGCCTTCTGTACGTGGGTCTCGTCGAAGCGGCGATAGCGGCCGTCCGCCTCGCGGACAAAAAACGTCAGGTCCATGGTGACGGTCTCGGCGGCGGCGTCATAGCGGTTGGCCCACAGGTAGGTCACGTCGTCCCGGTCCTCGCCGAAAAAGGCGTTCCCCAGGGTGTCCTTCAGCTTCGCGCCGGAGGAGATGTCGAAGGCCAGAACGCCGCCGGGTTTGAGCGATCTGAACGCCGCGCCGAAGAACGCGCGCAGCCGGGCGTCATCCAGCAGATAGTTGACGCCGTCGCAGGCGCACACCAGCGCGTCCACCGGCCGGGGCAGCGTCAGCGCGCACATATCCTGCTCGACGAACATGGCACGCACGCCGAAGCGCCGCGCCTTCTCCTGGGCCCGGGCCAGCATTTCGCCTGAGATATCCGTCCCGGTGACGCGCAGGCCCCGGCGGGCAAATCGAACCGACATCGATCCTGTGCCGCAGGCACAGTCGCACAGGGTTTTGATCTCCGCCCCCGCGCCGCGGATCAGGCGCAGATAGTAATCGGCCCAGGCGTCGTAGTCCACGTCGTCCATCAGCGCGTCGTACAGATCGGCAAAGGCGCCGTATGCCGGCATGGTCCGCCCACCTCCCCGCGCGTCATAAATTGCCAATATGTATTGTATCACATCCGCACGACAATTTCAATTGTGGCGCGGGGATATATGCGGTATTGTTCTCACGGATAACACAAAATTATTCCAAGCGTCGCGCCAAAGCGGCGGGAATCTGTTATGATATATGTATGAAACCACATGGGAGCCGATGCGAAATGAAGTATGACCTGGTGATATTCGACCTGGACGGCACGCTGCTGGACACGCTCGACGACCTGGCTGCCGCGGCCAACCACGCCCTGTCGGCCCGGGGCTTCCCCACACACAGCGTGGACGACGTGCGCCGCTTCATCGGAAACGGCGTGGCCCGGCTGATTCGCCGCGCCGCGCCGGAGGGCGCGCCCGACGCCGTCTGCGACGCGATGCTTGCCGACTTCAAGGCCTTTTATGCCCAAAATCTGAGCGTGCACACCCGCCCCTTCGAGGGCATCACGCGGCTGCTTTCAGATATGAAGCATGCCGGCGTGCTCGCCGCGGTGAACTCCAACAAGCCCGACGATGCCGTGCAGCGCCTTTGCCGGGAGCACCTGGACGGGCTTTACAGCGTTGCCCTGGGCGAGCGCGGCGACATTCCGAAAAAGCCCGCCCCCGACGGAGTGGAGCGCATCGTCCGCGCGCTGGGCGTGTCCAGGGTCCGAACGCTGTACGTGGGCGACGGCGACACCGACCTTCTGACCGCGAAAAACGCCGGCATCGACTGCGCCTGGGTGTCCTGGGGCTATCGCAACAGGGACGAGCTGGGGAACCTTGAAGCGCCCCACGCCTTCGACACGGCGGCCTCGCTCAGCAGTTTCATACTGAGTTGAGCCGCGGCAAGCATGCGTTTTTGACTGTGTCTCGGGGCGATCATCGCTATAAAAAGAGACACAGTTTCCGGCGGAAGCTGTGTCTCTGTGGCAGGGGCAGTAAGATTCGAACTCACAACAAAGGTTTTGGAGACCCACGTGTTACCATTACACCATGCCCCTACGTTCTTGCGAACAGAGTTATTATACCCCATTGCGCAGTGTTTGTCAATAGCTTTGGATGACAAAATTTGCAAAACATGGCAGTTGGAAACGTTTGTCTAAATGTTAACGAAATATATTTTTCAACTTCCTTGACTAAATAACGTGAACGTTGTATATTTATAGCACACGGTGCGGATGTGACTGAAATTGCTTCGCGCCGCATTGAAATGGAGTGGCGTGAAGTTGTATAAAAGACAGCACGGCCAGGAAGCCAGGTATCAGGCCGGCCCCGCATATGTGAATCAGGGTGTCGATCACGTCTTGAAGGCGGTCGAAGCCGCGACGAAGGACCCGGTGCTTTCCAAGAGCATCTACTTCGGGCCCAC
>JBGUQG010000368.1:0-2778 GCA_045130815.1 Christensenellales bacterium | reverse complement strand
GCCCATGCGGCGCACGTCCACGTGCACGCTGGTCAGCTCCGGCTCCAGCAGGTTGCAGATGGCAGAATCGTCATAGCCGGTCACCGCCAGCTGTTCCGGCACCGACAGGCCCAGCCGCCGGGCCGCCTTCATCACGCCCGCGGCCACCACATCGCTGACGGCCAGCACCGCCGTGGGGCGGTCCGGCCCGGACAGCAGCTTCAGCGCGCTCTGGGTGGCGCTGGCGGCGCTGCGGTCGCACATGGCGACGTTCGCGTCGCCCACGGGCAGGCCCAGCGCGCCCATCGCCTCGAGAAAGCCCGCGTAGCGCTCGCCCACGATGAAGGGCGAATAGCTGCCCATCATCAGCGCGATGTGCCTGTGCCCCGCCCGGGCCAGCCGAAGCACGGCCAGGCGGATGCCCTCGCGCTCGTCGGCCACCACGCAGGGCAGGTCGAAGCCCCGCATGCGATTGTTCACCAGCACGATGAAGGTACCCTTGGCCCGGAACTCGGAAACCAGCTCCGGCGCGGCGTCGCCGCCCAGGATCACGCCCTCCACCTGCTTGCTCTGGGCGCTGGCAGCCATCTGCTGCCAGTCGTCGGCGGTAGATACGATCAGCTGCAGGTTCAGCGCGTTTGCCCGCCGCATGATGCCCTCGCAGATGCCGGCGTAGAATTCATCCAGTATGGTCGCCTGGCGCTTGCAGATCAGATAGGCGATGCGGTTCGTGCGCTGCAGCGCCATGTCCCGCGCGATGGCGTTGGGCGTGTACTTCAGCGCGCTGGCGGCGTCATATACCCGCCGCCGGGTATCCTCGCGCACCTGCTCCGGCGCGGAAAACGCCCGGGAAACCGTGGCGGTGGACACGCCCGACAGCCGCGACACATCGTAGATCGTCGCCTTCACGCCACCACATCCTTCCGATGCAAGCGCTTACATTCACATTGCCAATGAACTGGCCCGTCTGTCACAGGCCTCTTGTTCGATATGCATATCATAACACAGTTTACACAATTACGCAAGCCTTTACCGGCATTTTTATGTGTATTTCATCGAATTTGTTACCTCAAGCGTCTGAAATGGGGTTCCCCAAAAATGTAACTGCTTACATTCTGCCGCTCCCCTGTTTTGCGCGGCTCCGGTTATTGACAAAGCGCGCCCGGGTCGATATAATCAAGGTATAAAGCAATTTACAAGGGGGGTAAAACCGTTGAAGAATGTGGACATTTTGATCGTCGGCCAGCTCTCGCTGGACGTGAACACCGACTATGACGGCCGCGAGGAACGGGTGGTGGGCGGCGCCGTGCTGGCCTCCGGCTTCGCGGCGGACGCCACCGGCGCGAAGGTGGCGGTGCTGGCCAAGGGCAACCGCGCCATCGCCGACCCGGTGGCGGCCTTTGCCAGCCGCCCGGGCATCCAGGTGATCCCGGTGGACAGCGCCAGCTGCACCTCCATCTCCAACGTCTATCACACCGCCGACCGCGAGCGGCGCACCTGCCGGGCGATCAGCCATGTGGAGCCCTACGCGCCGGAAGACCTGCCCACGGACGTGCAGGCGAAGATCTATCACGTGGCGGGCCTGATGGCCGGGGACATCAGCGACGACATGATCGAACGCCTGTCGAAGCTGGGCGACGCCGCCGTGGACGTGCAGTGCCTGCTGCGCCGGGACGACGGAACGCAGATGGCCTTCCACGACTGGCCCAACAAGCGCAAGTACCTGCCCATGATCCGCTACCTGAAGACCGACGCCGCCGAGGCGGAGATCCTGACCGGCGTCACCGACCGGGAGACCGCGGCCAAGCAGCTGCATGCCTGGGGCGCGAAGGAGGTCATGATCACCCACAACACCGAGGTGATCCTGTACGACGGCGAGACCATGTACCGCGCGCCTCTGAAGCCCCGCAACCTGACCGGCCGCACCGGCCGCGGCGACACCACCTTCGCCGGTTACCTGGCCATGCGCCTGCGCAAGGGCATCGCGGAATCCCTGCGCTACGCCGCCGCCCTGGTCTCCCTGAAGATGGAGACCCCCGGCCCCTTCACCGGCACCGAGCAGGATGTGTACGATTACATGAGGGATTATTACGATCTGTAGGCGGAGCAGGCAATCGGGAACAGGCAACAGGGATTAGGGATAGTGGCTCCCGCGTTCCCGGTAAGGCAATGGTTCAACGACAGAGAAGATCCTTCGCCGCGCTCAGGATGACAGGCTTTCGTTCCGTTGTCATCCTGAACGAAGTGAAGGATCTTCTTTTGTTCTGTTGGCTTCGCGGGTGCTCGGAGAGCGCCTCAACGGAGCAGCGCTTACGGGATCAGTTTCCCTCTACCGACGCCTCTGCGGGTTCCCCCGCCGGTTCCCCGTCGTCCTCCCCCGCTTCCTCGGCTTCCGCCGCAGGCTGGGCGGTTTCACCCTCGGGCGGGTCGGACTTGAACTTTTCGCCGCACACGGCGCAATAGCCGACGATCTTGCCCTTCTTGTTCACCTTGGTCTCCCGGGTCTCATCCAGCGTATGGCCGGTGATGGTGGCGTTCAGATCGTGCTGGCGGATCCACAGGTGGGCGTAGCTGTTGCAGTTGGCGTACAGCTCGGCGTTGCAGTTGGCGAAGGCGTTGTCCAGTATAGTGTTCACGCTGTCCGGCACCCGGACGCGCCGCAGCGCGTCGCAGTTGCTGAAGGCGTTGTCGCCGATGCTGCGCAGGCCGTCCGGCAGCGCCATCTCCGTCAGCGAACGGCAGCCGCTGAAGGCGTTGTTGCCGATGTACTCGATGCCGTCGGGCAGGGACAGCTCCGCC
>JBGUQG010000367.1:0-12038 GCA_045130815.1 Christensenellales bacterium | reverse complement strand
TCGGACCTGCCGGAGAGCGTCGTTGAGGCGGTGAAGCGCTTTGCCGAGGTGGCCCAGGAGCTGGAGCCGGTGGAGCCGGAGATCGTGCAGTTCGTGTACGACGCCCAGTGGTTCGCGCGGGTCGCTAAGCAGTTCGACGGGGAATGCTGCCGCGCGCTGATCGAGCCGGGGGAGCGGTATATTTCGGTGCGGCTGTGGCGCTTCGATCCATCGGGTTACCTGAAGAAGGCGCTGTCCCGGGTGGGCGGCGCGGCGCTGTTCTCCGCCACGCTGGCCCCGATGGAATACTACGCGGCGCTGCTTGGCGCGGACGGCGAGGCGGACGCTTCGCTGCGGCTGGAATCGCCGTTCCCCCGGGAAAACCTGTGCGTGGTGCGCATGCCGGTGGCCGTGGGCATGAAGGACCGGGAGCGCACGCTGAACGCCGTGTGCCAGGTGATCCACGCGATGGCGGCGGCGAAGCCGGGCAACTACCTGGCCTGCTTTCCCTCCTACGCCTACATGACCCAGGCCTTCCGGCGCTACCGGCTGCTGTGGCCCTATGAAAACGTGATCAGCCAGGAGAGCCATATGTCCGAGCGCGCCAGGCTGGAGTTCATCGAGCGCTTCCGCCCCGCGCCAAGAGAGAGCATGGTGGCCTTCATCGTGCTGGGCGGCGTGTTCGCCGAGGGCATCGATCTGCCGGAAGAACGGCTGTCGGGCGCGGGGATCGTGTCCACCGGCATCCCACAGCTCAGCTTCGAGCGGGAGCTGCTGCGCGAGCAGCTGGACGATGGCGACGGCGAGGGCTATGACGCGGCCTATGTGTACCCCGGCATGCGCAGGGTGCTGCAGGCCGCTGGGCGCGTGATCCGCACCGAGACCGACCGGGGCGTGGTGCTGCTGATGGATATGCGCTATCGCCAGGAAAAAGTATGCGCCCTGCTGCCGCCCCACTGGGACGTGCAGGACGCGAAAAGAATGAGCGAGCTGAAGGGGATATTGGAGGGTTTTTGGAGCAGGGAGTAGCGACGCTTCCGATTTGCTCTGCTACAGCGGCTTTGAGAGCATGATCATATCCTTGAGCGGCTTTCCGTCTTCAATGATGGGCTCGGGGTAGTTGTCGGTGAAGAAGTTGGGAATGACGGAATCCTTCACAAACCCGAAGTGCTCGTAGAACCCCACGTTGGCGGGGCTGGTACCCACGCGCATATGGCTGTAGCGGGACTGGAGCAGCTTGAACAGGTGGCGAAGCAGCCTTCCGCCGTAGCCCTTGCCCTGCTGATCCGGTGCGGCGGCCAGGTTCCTGAGCTCGCAGCCGCCGTCCTCCAGCGCCGTGACCACGGCCACGGCCACGGCCTGGCCCTGCGCCAGCAGCAGGTACATCTCGCCTGCGTCCAGGTATTTTCCGATCATCTCCCGGCTGGGGTCGGCCTGCAGCAGCAGGGGCATGTAGGCCTCCTTGCCCGCGGCGATGCGGCGGATCTCCAGCGGGGCCAGCTCACCCCGGGCCCAGTGCTTTCGGCACAGCGCCACATAGCTCTCGTTGCCGCCCAGCACGATCTGTGCGCCGGCCTTGGCCACCTTGCCGTCCACCACGCGGGCGTTCATGATGGCCTTGCGGCCGCACCAGCACACGGTCTTGATCTCCTCGATGGTATCCGCCCAGGCCATCAGCCAGTGGCTGCCCTCGAACAGGTTGCCCATGAAGTCCGCCCGCAGGCCGTAGCAGATCACCGGGATGTCCATGCCGTCCACCACGTCCACCAGGCGCTGCACCTGCGCCTTGGTCAGGAACTGGGCCTCGTCCACGATGATGCAGTCGTACGCCGACAGGTCGATCTGCTCCAACTCCTCCACGAAGCGGCAGGGGGCGCTGAGCCCGGAGCGGGAGCCCACGGTGCGTGCGCCGTCCCGGTTGTCCAGCCGGGGCTTGAGCATCAGGGCATTCTGCCCGCGCTCCTGGTAGTTGTATTGCACCATGATGGCGTTGGCCGTCTTGGACGAGCCCATCGCGCCATAGCGGAAGTACAGCTTTGCCATAAGAATACGATCTCCCTTCAATGGAACACGGCCCCATTATATATCATAATGGAGCCGTGTTCCAGCGATGGGAGATTAATTCTTCTACGATCCCGCAGATTTGTACTTGCGGATGCCCACACGCCACAGCGCGACGGAGAGCCCGAAAAACAGCGGCGTGACCAGCGGCAGAAGGCCCCAGGCCCACCTGTCCGCCCGGCCCAGCAGCAGCATCAGCGGGTAGTACTGGAACAGCGCGTAGGGAATCACGAAGGTGCCGAACTTCAACAGCGCCTCGCCGTACACGTCCATCGGGTACACGCCGTAGGTCCGCATGCCGTCGGTGAATATGTTGATGAATTCAAGCCCCTCCAGCGTGAAGAAGCACAGGGCCGCGTACACGATGAACAGCGCGGCGAACACGGTAAGCCCGCCCGCGATCATCAGGACCAGCAGCAGCGCGCGCCAGGGCGTCCAGCTCACCGGCGCGACGGCGATGCCCCAGACCAGCATGCCTACGCCCTGGATCAGCTTGCCCAGCCGGGTGAACTCGATCTGTTCGCACAGCACCTGTAGCATCGCGTTCCGGGGTCGCAGCAGTATCCGGTCAAATCCGGCCCCGCGCACGATGCCGGAGAAGCGGTCGAAGCCCCGGAAGAAGCATTCCGCCAGCGAATAGGAGGACAACACCACGCCCGCGCACAGCAGGCATTCGCCCAGGGTATAGTCGCCCACGGTGTCGAAGCGCGAAAGCAGAAACCACATGCCCAGAAGCGATGTGAACGACACCAGGAACTGCCCCAGCATCGTCATGAAGAAGGACTGGCGGTAGGCCATGGAGCGCTTCAGGTGCATCGACACGAATTTCAGATACAGCCTCATGGGATCACCCCCCTTGCAGGCACAGCCTGCGCAGGCCACGGTGTTGCAAAAGCCAGCCGAAGCCGCCCAGCGCAAGCAGCCAGAGGACCTGCAAAACGAGCGTCTCCGTCAGCGCGCCGCCCGATATGTCGCCGGAGTAGATGCGCAGCGGCGCGTTCAGCATGGCCCCGAAGGGCGAATAGCGCAGCAGCGTGGCCATCCACGCGGGCATGAAGGGCAGGGGAATGACGCTGCCGCTCAGAAGATCCGCCACCGGGCCCATGACCATGCGGATGCCTTCATGCGACAGCGTGTAAAAGCAGGTGAAGTAGACGATCAGCGTCAGCGCCGTGGTGACGCCCAGACACAGCGCCAGCGACAGCATGAACAGGCCGAACGTGCCCGGGCCCGGGGGCAGTCGCAGCCCCCAGGGGGCGGGCAGCAGCGCCGAGACGATCAGTATGGGCCCGCAACGCAGCGCCGCGCGGCTGAGCCGCAGGGCGATGTTGCGGGCAAACCACATGCCGTAGACGCCCACCGGCCTGCACAGCTCGTAGGCCACGTTGCCGGACAGTATCATTTCAAACAGCTCGTTTTCGTAGCTCCAGGTGTTGAACAGCGCCAGGAACGCCTGGCGCAGCCAGATATAGCACACCAGGCCGCCCAGGGCCATCGGGAAGCGCTCGGCGTGGGCGGCGTACAGCACCCGGTACAGCTGGATCTCCATGAAGCCCCAGAAGAACTGGGTGAACACCCCGGCCCAGGCGGCGGTGCGGTATTGCAGCCCCTTGACCAGCTGCATCCTGAAGAAGGAAAGCAGGGATCTCACGTCCGCCACCCCCTACACGCCGTAGCGCCGGTACAGCGCCGCGGCCATCTCGTCAAGAGACCCTGTGTCCGGCAGCGAGGCGCGCACGTCCTCGAAGCCGCCGTCCAGCAGCAGCCTTCCCTTGCCGATCAGAAGCACCCGGTGGGCCAACGCCTCGATGTCCTGCATGTCATGGGTGGTCAAGAGCACCGTGGTGCCCCGGGTGCGGTTGCGCTCCAGTATGAAGCCCCGCAGGGCCAGCTTGCTGACCGCGTCCAGGCCGATGGTGGGCTCGTCCAAAAACAGTATGTCCGGGTCGTGCAGCAGCGACGCTGCCAGCTCGCAGCGCATCCGCTGGCCCAGGCTCAGCTGCCTGGCCGGTGTGCGCAGCAGCGTCTCCAGGTCCAGAAGCGCGGTCAGCTCGTCCAGGTCGCGGCGGTAGCGGGCCGGGTCCACCCGGTAGATGTCCTTTAACAGGTCGAAGGAATCGATCACAGGCACGTCCCACCACAGCTGCGAGCGCTGGCCGAACACCACGCCGATGTGGGCCACGTGCTGCTTGCGCTGCCGCCAGGGCACGCGCCCGTTCACAATGCAGCTTCCGGAATCCGGGGTCAGTATGCCGCTCAATATCTTGATGGTGGTGGACTTGCCCGCGCCGTTGGGGCCGATGTAGCCCACGAGCTCGCCGTCTGAAATGGTGAAGGAGATGTCGTTGAGGGCGGTGACGCGCTCCGTGTCCCGCCTGCCCAGCGCGGCCACGGCCTTCAACAGCCCGCCGCCCCGGCGGGAAACGCGATAGGCTTTGGTAAGGTGCTCCACTTGAATCATAGGTTGGTGCCCTCCTTGGTAGTCATACGGGTTGAACGGGTCGTATCTTGCCAGGCGGTGAGGGGCGGTTAACGACGCCGCCCTCGACTCCCGCGTTCCGCGCGGGATACCGTTATGATGGTTTCTGAGAGGTGAAGGGTATTCTATCACAAAAGGTGCGGATTGTCAATTGAAACAGACTGTGTTATAATCTGAATAACAACAGGTAAGGAGGGATACCATGAAACTGGTTCAGGATACGCTGCGCCGCTTTGTGGATGAGGGCCTGATCGCCGGCTGCGCCGCGCGGATCATGAAGGACGACGCGGTGCTGTACGAGGGCAGCTTCGGATACGCGGACATAGAGAACAGGATCGAAATGTCCTCTGCGGACACGATCTTTCCCATCGCCTCGATGTCGAAGGTGATCACCGTGGCAGGCATCATGCGGCTGTACGAGCAGGGCCTATTCAAGCTGTGGGATCCCGTCAGCGAATACCTGCCCTCCTTCGGGCGCCCGAATATCGCGGTGGAGAAGCCGGACGGCGGCTATGCGCTGATGCCCGCGAAGGGCGAGGTGACGCTGCGCCAGCTGTTCACGATGACCAGCGGCGTGCCCTATCCGGGTGACGACACCGCGGCGGCCCGCATCCGCAAAAGGGCGGAGGAGGAGCACATCGCCTCCGGCAAGCCCATGCCGAGCACCCGGGAATACTGCGACATGGTGGGTCGGCTGCCGCTGGCCTTCGAGCCGGGGGAGAAGTGGATGTACGGCTTTTCCATAGACGTGCTGGGCGCGGTGATCGAGGTGCTGTCCGGCAAGACGCTGGGCGAATACCTGAAGGAAACGATATTTGACCCGCTGGGCATGGTCGATACCGGCTTCTTCGTGCCCGCGGAGAAGCGGGGCAGGATCGCCACGCTGTATCACATCAACGAGGGCATGAAGCCTGAGGCGCGGATGTATCCCACCGAAAAGCCGGCCTTTGAAAGCGGCGGAGGCGGGCTGTTCTCCACCGTGCGGGATTATTCGCGCTTTGCCCAGATGCTGCTGCACGGCGGCACGCTGGAGGGCGAGCGTATCCTTGGCCGCAAGACCATCGACCTGATCTCCACCGACCACCTGACCCCGGCGCAACAGGCCACCCACAGCTGGGACACCCAGCGCGGCTATGGCTACGGCCTGGGCGTGCGGGTGATGACCAACCCCGAGGTCGCGGACATCAACGGCTCCGCGGGCGAATGGGGCTGGGACGGCGCGTTCGGGAATTGGTTCTGCGTGGACCCAAGGGAGAGGCTGACCTGCGTCTACCTGACTACGAACCTGCCCGGCGACCACTATCGCTTCATCCCCAAGCTGATGGCCGGCATGTACGCCTCGCTGTAGCAGCGCGATGCCGTGTTAACACGCCCGCCCCGTGTCTTTACTTGATCTTCATTGACGCGGGGCGGGCGGCGTGTTATAATGAAGACAACAGAATAAATGCCGTTTGATGCATGCAGGAGAGCGGACTGCGGTCCCGCCGAAGGAGAGACACTCTCAGGCGTTCCCCCGGGAATGAGGACTGCATGCGGACGGCACTCTGGAGACGCCCGCCGTCGGCGGGGGCCGAAGGTGAAAGCCCCGGGCTTCGGGGCGAATCTCTCAGGCAAAAGGACAGAGCACGCATCCCGCGCCCCGACAGGGGCGGCTGGGTGCGCCTGCGGCCGGCTGCCTGGACCGGTCGTTTTATTATGCACGATTTGGAGGAAATGAGCATGGTACGAGAGAGCATGGAATTCATTCGCCAGTATGACCCTGAGATCGGCGAGATCATGCTGAAGGAGCTTGAGCGCCAGCGCAATAACCTGGAGCTGATCGCGTCGGAGAACATCGTCACGGAGCCCGTGATGGCGGCGATGGGATCGGTGCTGACGAACAAGTATGCCGAGGGCTATCCCGGACACCGCTATTACGGCGGCTGCGAATATGTGGACATGGTGGAACAGGTCTGCATCGAGCGCGCGAAGCAGCTGTTCGGCGTAAAATATGCCAACGTACAGCCCCACAGCGGCTCCCAGGCCAACGCGGCGGTGTATCTCGCGCTGTGCAAGCCCGGCGACACCGTGATGGGCATGGATCTGAGCGCAGGCGGCCACCTGACCCACGGCGCGAAGGTCAGCTTTTCCGGCAAGATATACAATTGTGTCTCCTATGGCTGCGACCCGGATACGGGCCTGATCGACTATGACCAGGTGCGCGCCATGGCCCTGGAGCATCGCCCGAAGATGATCATCGCCGGCGCTTCTGCCTATCCCCGGATCATCGATTTTGAAAAGTTCGGCGCCATCGCGAAGGAGGTGGGAGCCTACCTGATGGTGGACATCGCCCACATCGCGGGCCTGGTGGCCGGGGGCGAGCATCCCAGCCCGATTCCCTATGCCGACGTGGTGACAACCACCAACCACAAGACCCTGCGCGGCCCCCGCGGCGGCATGATTCTGACCAACGACGCCGACATCGCCAAGAAGATCGACAGCGCCATCTTCCCCGGCAGCCAGGGCGGCCCGCTGATGCACGTGATCGCGGCCAAGGCCGTGGTGCTGGGCGAGGCGCTGAAGCCGGAGTTCAAGGCCTATCAGCACCAGATCGTTGCCAACGCCAGGGCCATGGCCGACGCGCTGCTGTCACGCGGCGTGAAGCTGGTGTCCGGCGGGACCGACAACCACCTGATGCTGGTGGACCTGAAGCAGGCCGAGATCAGCGGCCGGGAACTGGAGGAACGCCTGGACACCGTGCACATCACCGTGAACAAGAACAAGATCCCCGGCGACCCGCGCTCCGCCAAGGAGACTTCCGGCATCCGCGTGGGCACGCCCGCCATCACCGCCCGGGGCTTCGTGGAGGCGGACGCCGCCGAGGTCGGCGAGCTGCTGGCCCTGGCCGCCACCGATTTTGACGCGAAGAAGGATGAGATCACCCGTCGCGTCGCGGCGCTGTGCGAAAAGTATCCGATTTACGATTGATTGGGCCTCTGTATAGCGGTAAATGCATCGCCCTCTCCGCGTCAGCCCGCTATTCCCTTTCCCTGTTCAATGCTCCCTGTTTCCCCACGGGGCAACGCCGTTCCTGCATCTGTGCTGAATGAACATCGTTGGGCGCTCTTTTCCATTCCCTTCGCATTTGGACCCGCGCTCCTGCGCTACAGCTTTTCGGTGAGGACCTTCAGCTCGTCGTCCGTCAGCTCGCGCCATTGGCCGGGCTGGAGCCTGCCCAGCCGCAGGTTCATGATGCGGACCCTGCGCAGGTGGGTCACGTTCGCGCCCAGCGCCTCGCACATCCTTCGGATCTGGCGGTTCAATCCCTGCACCAGTATGATGTTGAAGCTGCGCTCGCCGGTGCGCCTGGCCCGGCAGGGCAGCGTCACCGTGTCCAGGATCGGCACGCCGGCCATCATCCTCTGAAGAAATTCGGCGGTCACCGGGCGGTCGATGGTCACCTCGTACTCCTTCTCGTGCCCGCCGGCGGCCCGCAGCAGCCGGTTCACGATCCCGCCGTCGCTGGTCAAAAGCAGCAGGCCCTCGCTGTCCTTGTCCAGCCGCCCTACCGGGAATATCCTGTAGGGGAGGCCAAGGTAGTCCACCACGTTCATCGGCTCCCGGGGGTCGGAGGTGCACACGATGCCCCGGGGCTTGTACAGCAGGATGTACTTCTTCTCGCTCTCGCCGGACAGGGGCTTGCCGTCCACCGTGACGGATATGCCCGGCAATACCCGGTCGCCCAGCGTGCCCTGCCGCCCGTCAAGCTTCACCCGGCCCTCTTCGATCAGGCGGTCCGCCTCCCTGCGGGAGCAGTAACCGCTGTCCGCGATGTATTTGTTCAGCCGCTTGCCCGGCAGTTGGTTGTCCATGATCATTTCCCCAATTCACGCGTATTTTGATACAAGCATTATAGCACACATCCGAAAAAAAGCAAAGCGCCGGGACATGCCCGGCGCTTTGCGCCTTCGGTCAGCCGCCAAGCCGGCTGCTCCTCTGGGCGATCTTTACCAGCGAGAAGAACTCCTCGCGGTACTCGTCGTTCAGCGGGGCCTGCTTCAACAGCCCGATCACCGATTCCATGGTGGAATCGCCCTTGTACTCGCTTTCATTGAGCACCATGCCGAACTCGGCTACCGCCGCGGCGAACAGGAAATCGCCGCCGGGGGCGTCGGTGAAGCTGGCATCGTCCACCACGGTGGTCTCCAGCACGCTGGTGTCGCCGCCGGGCTGCTTGTAGCGGGTGCTCAGCGTCAGCCACTCGCCGCCCTGGGCCGCGTCGGTCAGGGTGCTGCTTTGGTACCTGAGGCCCGATTCGCCCTCCTCGGCGGTCGCAGGCACCAGCTCGTACAGCACGGTCACGCACGCGCCCGCGCCGACCTCGCCGGCGTCCTTCTTGTCGTCCTCGAAATCCTGGTTCTCCAGCGCCCTGTTCTCATAGCCGATCTGCCGCCAGGCGGATACCTTGGCCGGGTTGAACTCGATCTGGAACTTCACGTCGTCGGCCACGGCGTACAGCGTCTGGGTCAGCTCCTCGCACAGCACCTTCCTGGCTTCGAGGATGCTGTCGATGTAGTAGTAGTTGCCGTTGCCGTCGTCGGCCAGGGTCTCCATCTTGGTGTCCTTGTAGTTGCCGTCGCCGAAGCCCAGTACCGACAGGTAAATGCCGGTCTCCTTCTTCTGGGAAACGAAGTCGTGCAGGTCGCTCTCGCTGGTCATGCCCACGTTCAAATCGCCGTCCGAGCACATGATCACCCGGTTGTTCCCCTTGGGCCGCAGGCAGCGCAGCGCCACGTCGTAGGCCTGGGCCAGGCCGCGCTCGCCGTAGGTGGAGCCGGAGGCCACAAGGCTGTCGATGGCGGTGATCAGCTTCGCCTTGTCGCGCACCGGGTTCGCGCCCTCGATCACGATATCCTCGCCGCTGGCATAGGTGACGATGGACACGGTGTCCTTCTCGGTCAGCTGGTCCAGCAGCATCGTCATGGCCCGCTGGGCCAGGGGCAGCTTGTTCTCATCGCTCATTGAGCCGGACACGTCCATCAGGAACACCAGGTTGGAGCCCTCGTCCGAAGCCTGAGGCGCGTCGGCGGCGCGCACGCCCAGGGCCAGCAGCAGGTTGTCGCCGTTCCACGGACAGGGCGCGATCCGCGCCGTCACGCCAAAGCGGTTATCACCGGTGGGGGCGGCATAGTCATAGCGGAAGTAGTTCAGCATTTCCTCCACCCGTACCGCGCCGGAAGGGATGTCCTCCGGCATGTAGCCCTGGTTCAGCATGCGCCGCAGATTGCAGTAGGAGGCGGTATCCACGTCCGCCGAGAAGGTGCTCAGCGGGTCGGTGGTCACCCTGCGGAAGCCGTTCTCCTTCACCGCGGCGTACTCCTCGGTGTTGAAGTCGGAATAGGCCATGCCGGGGGCCATGGCGTAGATCGCGCCGCCGGTCAGGGGCATCGCCTCATACTCGTAGGCCATCGCGCCGTCGTCCTCCATCAACTCCACCTCGGCGGGCTCGTTCGTCATGGCTGGCGTTTCCAGGCCGCGCTTGGCCTCGCCCGTCAATCCCATCAGCAGCATCGGCAGCGCGCAGCCGGCCAGCAGCGCGGCCACCAGGATAAGCACCACGATTAATGTAATCTTCTTCATTGCTTTTCCCTCCCGTGTGTTTTGTTGTTGATGGTTGGACGCGCGGCGCTGGAAAAGAGTTCCATTGATTTTCAATAATCCATATTTTACATGCCTGTGGTATGATGCCACAAATAAGGTGTGTAAGGAGAGAGACGCGATGGCGACGGTTACGCTGCGAAAGACGCGGGAGACCCGGGTGCGCGGGGGACACCCCTGGATCTATGCTTCGGAGATCGAGAAGGTGGAGGGGGCGTTTGAAAACGGCGACATCGTGGATGTGGCGGACTTCCGCGGCAAGTTCATCGGCCGGGGCTTCTACAATCCCGCCAGCCAGATCTCGCTTCGGATACTCACCCGAAACGACGAGCCCTGCGACCGTGCCTTCTTTGAAAGGCGCGTGCGGGACGCCTGGGAATACCGGAAGCTTCTGTGCGACCCGGAAAGCTGCCGCCTGATCTATTCTGAATCGGACTTTTTGCCCGGCCTGGTGGTGGACAAGTTCTCCGACATACTGGTGTTGCAATCCCTGTCCCTGGGCATCGAGCGGATCAAGGACATGCTGTGCGACATACTGATGCAAGTCGTGCAGCCCGCCGGCATCTGGGAGCGCAGCGACGTGCCCGTGCGCCGACTGGAGGGCCTGGAGCAGACCACGGGCCTGCTGCGGGGCGAGGTGCCGGACGCGGTGGAGATGGTAGAGAACGGCATCCGCTTCCTGGTGGACGTGAAGCATGGCCAAAAGACCGGCTTCTTCCTGGACCAGAAGCAGAACCGGGCCGCCATCGCGCCGCTGTGCAAGGGCGCGCGGGTTCTGGACTGCTTCTGCCACAACGGCAGCTTTTCGCTGCACGCGGCGAAGTACGGCGCGGCGGACGTGCTGGGCGTGGACATCTCCGAGGAGGCCCTGGAGGTCGCAAGGCAGAACGCGAGGCTGAACGGCTTTGAGAACGTGCGCTTCGAGGCCCACAACTGCTTCGACCTGCTGCGGGAGCTGACCGACGCGGGCGAGCTGTACGACCTGGTGATCCTGGACCCGCCCGCCTTCACCAAGAACAAGGCCGCGGTCCAGAGCGCCATGCGCGGCTACAAGGAGATCAACCTGCGGGGCCTGAAGCTGACGCGGCCCGGCGGCTTCCTGGTCACCTGCTCCTGCAGCCAGCACGTGCTGCCGGAGATGTTCCAGGATGTGATCAACCAGGCCGCCAGGGACGCGAAGAAGCGCATCCGCCTGGTGGAATACCGCACCCAGGGCTACGACCATCCGATCCTGCCCCAAAGCGTGGAGACGAAGTATCTGAAGACCATGATTTTGCAGGTGATGGAATAGGGATGAGAGTGGAGAGTGGAGAGTGGAGATAAAAGCGCGGCCCATTGAAGGGTATCCCATACTTGAATACGATCCGAATCCCAGGGCGGTTTTGGAGCCGGGACACGAGAGCCCGGAGCTGAGACTGCCGATGAAGGCGGCGTTTCCCTTCGTGGGGGATTGCGTGTCGGATTACGCGCTCGAGCATGACCTGCCGGCGCTGGGCTTTTGCGAGACGATCACCAAGCGCTATTACGTGTACAAGGTGACGGAGGATGTCTGCCTGTGCGAGGCCCCGATGGGCGCGCCGGTGGCGGCCTGTGTCATGGACTGGCTGATCGCCCACGGGGTGCGACACATCGTGGCCGCGGGTTCCTGCGGCGCGCTGGTGGATCTGCCGGAGAACGCCTTCGTGCTGCCCGCGCGGGCGCTTCGGGACGAGGGCACCTCGTACCACTATCTGCCGCCTTCCCGCTGGGTCGATCTGGACAGAACCATGCAACAGCGCATCGCCCGGTCGCTGGACGCGGCGGGGTTCAAGCATGTGGAGCTGGACACCTGGACCACCGACGCCATCGGCCGGGAGACCGTGGGCCAGATCGAGCGCTATCG
>JBGUQG010000366.1:0-3942 GCA_045130815.1 Christensenellales bacterium | reverse complement strand
ATGCATAATAAATAAACACCTCTTCTTTCTCATTAACTATCGCTCCGTTTGTGAACACAACATTGGAGACATCTCCTACTCTCTCATCGCCTCTTGGTCCTATCAAAAGACCTGATGGCTCGGCGATAACTTTTGACGGATCCTTTAGATCTGTCACAAAGCAGTAGAGAACGTATCTGAGTCCTGCTGCTGTATTTCTTACTCCGTGAGCTATATGTATCCATCCTCTTGCTGTCTTAATCGGCACAGCACCGGCTCCGTTCTTGGCCTCGGTGATGGTGTGGTAGCGCCGGGGGGAGGTGATCTTCTCCTCGCCGATCACGGCGTGGGTGATGTCCTCGCACAGGCCGAAGCCGATGCCGCCGCCGCTGCCGGTGTCGATGAAGTCGTCCATGGGCCGGGTGTAGAAGGCGTACTTGCCGTCCACGAACTCGGGCAGCAGGTCCACGTTGCGCTGCTGGGGGCTGTTCAGGGTCACCAGATTGGGAAGCCGCTCCCAGTTCACCAGATCCTTCGTGCGCACGATGCCCGCGGCGGCCACGGCGGCGGACAGGTCGCCGACGCTTTTGTCCTTGCTCTCGGAGCAGAACACGCCGTAGATCCAGCCGTCCTCGTGCTGTGTCAGGCGCATGTCGTATACGTTGGTTTCCTCCGGGCAGGTGTCGGGCAGCAGGATCGGCTTTTCATCGAAGCGGAAGCCGTCCACCGGGCTGTCGCTGCGGGCCACGGCGAAGAAGCTCTTGCGGTCCATGCCCTCCACGCGCGCCACCAGGCAATACTTGCCGCCAAACTTGATCGCGCCGGAGTTCAGCGCGGCGTTGATGCCCAGCCGCTCCATGAAGTGGGGGTTGGTGCGCGCGTCCAGGTCGTAGCGCCAGGTCAGGGGAAGGTGGTCCCGGGTGAGCACGGGATACTCGTAGCGGTCGTAAATGCCGTTGTAGAAGTCGCTCTTCCGGTTCTTCCGGGACAGCAGCGCCTCCTGCGCCTGGCGCATGGGTTCGTATTTCGGATGCAGATGGGGGCTGGACATGGGCGCGTCCTCCTTTGTTGCTTATTGGATGGCTTTATTATACCGCCTATTTTTGTCCCTGTAAAGAAACCGGAGCCCGATGATTGAAAAATATTGCCCGGGCGGTTATAATGATGCTATACTCTATCACTCGGAGGGGATCGCCGTGGCAAAGGGCCCGAATCAGAAGCTGAAGCTGATGTATTTGAAGGATATATTCACCCGCCAGACCGACGACGAGCACGGCCTGACCCTGCAGCAGATCGCCGACAGGCTCGGCGCCTACGGGATGAGCGCCGACCGGAAGACGCTGTACTCCGATTTCGAGGAGCTGCGCCGCTACGGCATGGACATCATCGCCGAAAAGGTGGGGCACAACACCTATTATTCCCTGGGCGCGCGGGAGTTCGAGCTGCCGGAGCTGAAGCTGCTGGTGGACTCGGTGCAGGCAGCGAAGTTCATCACCGACAAGAAGTCCCGGGAGCTGATCCGCAAGCTGGAAAGCCTGGTCAGCACCTACCAGGCCCAGCAGCTGCACCGCCAGGTGCTGATCGCCGGGCGGGTGAAGACGATGAACGAATCCATCTACTACAACATCGACAAGCTGCACACCGCCATCAACGCCGATTCCCAGATCCGCTTCCAGTACACCCAGTGGAACGTGAACAAGGAGATGGCCCTGCGCCGCAACGGCCGGCAGTATCGCGTCAGCCCCTGGGGCCTGGTGTGGAATGACGAGAACTACTACCTGGTGGCCTATGACGCCGAGGACGAGGCGATCAAGCACTATCGCGTGGACAAGATGCAGTACATCCGCGCCACCGACGAGCCCCGGGAGGGCCGCGACCGCTTTAGGGCGTTCGACGTGGCCCGCTATGCCAAGACACTGTTCGGCATGTACGGCGGCGAGGAGACGTCGGTGACGCTGGTGGGCGAGAACCGCATGGTCGGCGTGGTGATCGACCGCTTTGGCAAGGACATCCCGCTGGTGCCCGCCGATGAGGAGCACTTTGAGGCCAAGGTGAACGTGGCCGTCAGCCCCCAGTTCTTCGGCTGGATCATGGCTTTGGGCGGCAGCGTGCGCATCGCCGGCCCCGGCCAGGTGGTCCGCCAGATGCGTGAACAGGTGCGAAGGCTGAACGCGCAGTATGAATGAAATGAGGGAGTAGGGGATAGGCGAAAGGAATAGTGGCTGCCGCGCGGCCTGTAGGTGCGGCGACGCCTGCCCGCATGAGTGAGCCGGGGGGATCGGAAGTCGGCCCAAAGTGAAATTTATCGTACTCAAAATGCCCGTCCGCAACGCGGACGGGCGTTTTTTTGGACACTTTGCGGGGTATACTGTTTTCGTACCAAGGAAGACAGAGCGAGGTGTTCATCATGTTCAAACCGAAGGGCTATTACACCGCACAGGGCTACACCGGGTTCCTGCCGGACGGCAGCCGGATGAGCTTTCCCACCCAGGACGAGTACCTCGAATACGTGGAGGAGACCCGCGTCGCGGCGTAAGGGCGCGCGCCCAGACTTTATCGGGCCATGCCCAGGCTGTCCCGGTACTCGCCGGGGGTCATGCCGGTCAGGCGCTTGAAGCTCTTGGAAAAGTGGGCCACGTCGCTGAAGCCGGAGCGCTCGGCCACGTCGTGGATGCGCAGGCTGGAATCGGTCAGCAGGGTCTTGGCCCGGTCCACCCGCATGCGGCTCAGAAGGTCGAAGAAGCTCTGGCCCGCGTGGCGGTTGATCAGCTTGGACAGGTGCCACTGGCTGACGTACACATGGTCGGCCACGTCCGAAAGGCTCAGGTGGCCGTCGCAGTGGGCGCGCATGTAGTCCAGCGCCTGGTGCACGATGAAGTTGCCCGCGCCGCTGCCCGCGGCGGCGGGGTCGTCCTCCGGCCCGGAGTCCTCCGCGGCGGGAGGCGGCAGCGCGTCCAGCCGGGCGGTCATCGTGCGGATGGCCTCGTACAGCTCGTCCAGCTTGCTGGGCTTCAACAGATACCTGCATACGCCCAGATTCAGCGCGGTCTGGGCGTATTCAAAGTCCCGGAAGGCGGTCAGCACCGCGATCTGCAGCCGGGGGAACTCGCTGCGCAGTGCGGCGACCATGCTCAGGCCGTCCATGTTGGGCATGCGGATGTCCGTCAGCAGAATGTCCGGCTTCAGCGCCCGCACCAGGCGCAGGCCCTCCTGGCCGTTGCTTGCCGTGCCCGCCACTTCACAGCCCATGTCCGCCCAGGGCACCGCCCGGGTCAGGCCGTCCAATATGATGTGTTCGTCGTCCACCAACAGCACGCGATACATGTCGGGACCTCCTTGTCATTCAAAGGGCGACAGCGCCATCACGGTTCGCCAGCATTCCTCCGGGCTCATGCGGCCCTCGGCCACGGCGGGCACGCAGTCCAGCAGCCAAGCCTCCCGGGCGTCCTTGTTCATGGCGTCCTGCAGCGGCCCCAGCACGGCCTGGGCGTTGTCCATCAGCGCCTGGGCCGAGGCGCGCAGCGCGCCGGCGGTCTGCTCCGCGCCCAGCAGCGGGGCGTTCTCCTTTGAGGTCAGAAAGGCCAGCAGGCCCACCGCCGCATCCCGGCGGGCGGGGTCTTCCCAGGCCCGGCGGGTCAGATAGAAGCCCATGGACACGCCGCCGATCACCGCGCCGCCGTCCGCGAGCCGGGGCACCGGCAGCACCATCGTGGTGTCCATGGCGGATTCGTGGATGGTGTTGGCGAACCAGCTGCCGTCAAACTGCATGGCGGCCTTTTTTTCTCGGAACAGTGCGCTGGTGATGGCTTCGGAGGTGTGCAGCGCGTCCTTGGGGAACGCGCCCAGCGCGTAGAGCCGCCGGATCAGCGCCATGCCGTCCAGCCAGCTCTGGGGCACCCCGTCCATCCCGGCGGGCCGGGCGGCGTATTCTCCGGGCGTGGCGCAGGCCAGCACCGCGCACTC
>JBGUQG010000365.1:0-2770 GCA_045130815.1 Christensenellales bacterium | reverse complement strand
CGCAAGTGCAGGCCTGAGCGTTTCCATTCGTTTCTCCGGCAGCTATGCCCTGAGCAAGGAGCAGCAGGATGCCGTTACGGCAGTTCTTCAGAAGTGGGACGCGGATCAGAACGATTGGGTCGAGGTTGAGCGTCATCCCTATACAGATACAAAGTGGGGCGCAATCAGGTTCGAGGAGACCTTGTATGATGAGAGGCTCGGCGAGTTTCAGAACACTTATCGTGTTGTGGAAGAGAAGCAGACCCCCTGGGATCTGCCGGATAGCATTGTTCTTGAAACCTCATACTATACGCTGATCGATTCAGGCAGCTCAGAGCCGCATACTGAGCCGCAGGAGTTTTCTGCTGCCGGTGCCGGCGACAGTGTCAGTGTCGTCATCGACAACCGCTATGAGGAACCTCAGCTGACCATCGTCAAGATGGATAAGAATACCGGCGCGCTGCTGCCAGGAGCCGAGTTTTCGGTTTACGAGATCGTGGACGGGGAAGTGTCCGGCGGTGCGGTAAAAACTGATACGACGAACGCTAATGGCGAGCTGGTCATCAGCGGCGGTGAGCCATTTGAATCCGAAAAGCTCTACGGCATCAAGGAGACGCAGGCGCCGGAGGGCTATCTGCTGCCCCTGCAGGATGAATGGCACTATTTCTACTTCTGCAACGATGGTTACCTGGAGCCGGGCATACTGGCGAATCTGCCCGAGGATGCGACGGCGGTCAATCTGACGAACAGCGGCGACAGAATCACGATTGACAACCAGAAGAATACGGTCGACATTCCCGTCATGAAGCTTTGGCAGGGTGGAGGCTGGCCGGAGGACGTTGTGACCCTGATCGGGCTGTATCAGTCTGTCGAAGAAGGGGAAGCGGTGCCCGTCCTTGACAGATACGGTGCGCCGCGGACTGTCAGGCTGGCCCAGACAAGTCCCTATAATAATACTGCATTTAAGGGATTGCCCTCGCGGGACGGTCAGAACCGTAATATTACCTACTCTGTCCAGGAAAAAGAGATCAGCGGGCAATCACCGATTGACGCGAGGTATGTCTCGGAATACGGCGTTTCCAGCTCCGGCATATATACCGTGCGCAATAAGCCGGCCACCACGCTGACGGTCAGCAAGGAGTGGGTTGACTTCAATGGAAATGCGGTTACGGACGAAAGCGCGCTTGCTGCGCAGTCCTCCGTCACCTTCGACGTCTACCGTTCGAGCACGAAGTTTACGGACCCCACCCCGGACGACGGCATCACCAACGCGGACATGACGGCCTTTGTCGGCGGTCAGACCAGGGTGCGCGAAAAGCAAACCTTTGGGGCTGATACCGGTTGGACCATGACCATCCGCGACCTGGACAGGCAGGATGACCTGGGCAATCCTTATTACTACTATGTCCTGGAAACCGTTCCCTCCTTCGGCAACGAGCTGTATGAGTTGAACGAAGAAGCGGGCACTGTCACGATCAAGAACAAGATCGCGCCGGAACCCGTGAATCTGACGGTGACGAAGGCCGCCCTGGTAGACGACCCCCGTGTGGAATCGCTGGACAGGCCATTTGAATTCACCCTGAAGCTACAGGCGGACGAGACCCATCCCATCCGAAGCTGGCAGGTTTATACCGACACAGCGGATCCCGAGAAAAATCTGGTGACCGACTGGAACGGCGAGACGACCTTCAAGCTCAAGCCGACCGATCCTGCCAAGCCGACGACACCGGGCGCTTCCATCACCCTCAGCCTCCCCAAAGGCGTCGTTGCGAAGGTTACCGAGGCGTATGACCTCGAATACACGGTGGAAACGACCGCGACGGTCGAAGGAGCAGGAGCCGATAACAACAGGACATTTATCTATAATGTAGGCGACGAAGCGGTCACCCTGACCTATACCAACACTCTGCACGTCATCTGCAAGGTGGTTCATGACAATGGGCATGAAGAACCCTTTGAATCCCTGAGCCGCGCACTGAATTATCTGCGCGATCATCGAGACGAATTTACCGCGCCCTGGACCATCTACATGCTGGAGGATTATACCATCCCCGCGACGGATGCGGTTGAAGTTCAGGCGGGCGAGAACCTGACCATCACCACGGCGCCGACGGGCGATGAGGGCGGGAAGTTCCCCTTCAAGCCTCCGGCGGATGATCCTGAAAGGCGCTTCGCCGTCATCACGCGCGGCGAGGCTGGCGAAAGCATGCTCAAAAACGCCGGAACGCTGACGCTGCAAAACATCTGCCTCGACGGCGGCAACAACAAGGCCGAAGGCATCACCATCACCGCCACCGGCGACGGCGGCCTGGTTTACAGCGCCACTGATGTAACGCCCGATGTACCAACCTCCGCAATCCTGAACCTGAACGCGGGGACCATCCTGCGCAACTCCGCCGTCGATGGCAAGGGCGGCGCGGTGTATGCCACCGGCGCGGAGAAAGTGCCAGAGGAAGGCGCAAAGGTTTACATTCCCGCCACGGTGAATATCGAACCCGGCGTCGAAATCACCGGCAACAGCGCGTCCAGCGCTTCCGCGATCTACCTGAACGGTACGCTCAACATGGCCGGCGGCAGCATCAAGGGCAACACCGGCGCGTCGGACGGCGCGGTGGTGGTCGGGGCTGCCAGCGACAGGATCAACCTCTCCGACAGCCCGGAAATCTATAACAACACAAACGCCCAGGGCAAGGCAGCCAACCTTTACATCGGCGTAGACAGCGACAACGTCGTCAACGTCGTTACCCCCGGCCTTGCCGCAAGCGCGAATATCGGCGTCACCGCCATGGAA
>JBGUQG010000364.1:0-6323 GCA_045130815.1 Christensenellales bacterium | reverse complement strand
CTCGGTGGGAGCTTCGGTGGGAGCTTCCGTGGGGACCTCGGTGGGAGCTTCGGTGGGGGCCTCCGTGGGGACCTCGGTGGGCGCCTCAGTGGGCGCTTCGGTGGCCTGGGCGGCCAGCTGTTCGGCGATCGCCGCTTCGACCTCGGCCCGCACGGAAGCGGTCACCTGCTGTCGCACCTGCTGCCGCACCGCGTCCTCCACGCCTGCGCGGACCTGTGCCTCCACCGCGGCCTCCACCTGGGGGCGGACGGCGGCGTCCAGCCTTTGGTCGATCATCGCCTGCACCGCGTCGGAGGCCAGCTGCGCTTTGACCTCGCCTTCGATCTGGTTCTGCACGTCGTCGGAGGCCATCTGTCGGTCCACCTGGGCGTCGATGGCGGCCTGATCCGGGTTGCGCACGGCGTTCTCCACCTGCCGGCGGGTGGCGGCTTCGACCCCCGCGACCACCTTCTTGCGTGCCTCGGCCTCCACGGCCTCGCGGACCTTTGCCCGCGCGCCTGCTTCGACCTTTTCTGCCACAAGGTCCTCTGCGCCCGCTTCGACTTTTTGGGTCACCTCGTCGCGCACGGCGGCCTCCACCTGTGTGCGGACCTGGGCCTCTGCGCCTTCTTCGACCTTTCTGCGCACCAGCTCCTCCGCGCCTTCCTCCACCTTTTCGCGCACCTGCTTTTCGGCTTCGGCCTCCACGGCGCTGCGGACCTTGGCCCGCGCGCCGTCCTTCACCTGTCGGGTCACCTCGTCGCGCACCGCGGACTGCACCCTCTGGGCCAGCCGGAGGTCGGCCTGCTCGTACACATAGGCCTCCACGCCTTCCAGCAGCTCCCTTTGCAGACGGGAGATCTCGTCGGCATAGTTGTCCGCGGTCAGGGGATTGAGCTCGATGTTCAGCTTTTCAAAGTCCGCCCGCTTTTCCTCCAGACCCGCGTTGGCGGTTTCGATGATGGATTCAAAGATCTGTCGCGCGCCATCCGACAGCTTTTTACTGTTGGCGTCGATCTCTGTCAGCCCCTCGGCCAGCGTGCCCGCGCCGTCGTCCAGGGCTTTCGCGCCGTCCAGCAGGTCGCCGGTGCCGTCGTGCAGGTCGCCCGCGCCGTCCTTCAGCGCGCCCGCGCCGTCGTCCAGGGCCTTCGCGCCGTCCAGCAGGTCGCCGGTGCCGTCGTGCAGGTCGCTTGCGCCGTCCTTCAGCGCGCCTGTGCCGTCGACCAGCGCATCCGCGCCGTCCAGCAGCCGGGTGATGGCATCCGTGAGCTTGCCGGAGATTTCGTCGATGTCCACGTCCGACGCCAGATCGGTGTCGAAGCTGTTGAAAAGCGAGTTGGTAGCGATGGTGTACGCGCCGGAGGAGGCATAGCCCTTCACATCGGCGCTGATGGTGGAAACGGTGGGGATGTCCAGGTCGATGTCCTCGTAGTCGGAGAGCCTCAGCGCGTCGCCGACCCCCGGCAGGCCGTAGCACAGCACCGCCCGCAGGTTCCCGGCATCGATCACCTTGCCGTTCGTGACCTCCAGGTTGTCGTACACATCCTCCGGGACCAGCATCACCGTGGCCATCAGGAAGGGCACGGGCATGTCCTCGCGCGCGCCGTTCACCTGAACGGACCGGGTGTCGTTGGCGGTGTATTCGATGGTCATGTCCAAATGGCCGCTCCTGCCCGCCAGCCGGTCAGGGGAAATGTCCTGGCCGTCCAGCCTGTAGGAAAAGCGCACGCCAACCGGCAGCGGCGCGTCCGAAGTGCCCTCATAGCGGATGTCCTGGCCGTGGGCCTGCCAGACCAGCACGCCGTTTTCATCGGTATAGCTCTGGTTGCCGCCCACGTTCACAATGTCCTTGAGCGCGCTCTGATCGCTCAGTTGATCGTGCCCTTCGGGGTTGTAGAGTCGCGCGCTGACGGTGATGTCCTGGGCGTTGCCCTCCGCGTCGGCGATGACGAACACCGTCTCCTTCTTATCCTCCGCCAGCGCGGGCAGCGCCGCGCAGCACACCAGGATGATCGACAGAATCGCGGAAAGCATCCGCGCTATGTTCTTGTTCATCGTTCAGGCTCCTTCCCTGCCGGTTTCGGTATTGTCAGTCAGCTTCATTCCAAGGGTGGTGCGGCGAATCAGGCCGTCGCACAGCATCAGCAGCGCCGGCAGCATGAATATGACCAGCACCATGCTGATCACCGCGCCGCGGGCCAGCAGCATGCAGATGGAACGAATGATGTCGATTTCAGAATACATCGCCACGCCGAAGGTGGCTGCGAACAGCCCCATGCCGCTGACGATGATCGAGGGCGCGGAGGTGCTCAGCGCGACGGATACCGCCTCGCGCTTGCCATGCCCGCAGGCGCGCTCCGCCTTGTAGCGGGTGGTCATCAGTATGGCGTAGTCCACCGTCGCGCCCAGCTGGATCGTGGATATGCAGATCGGCGCGATGAACGGCAGCCGCTCGCCCAGATAGTGGGCCAGGCCCAGGTTGATGAAAATGGCCAGCTCGATCACGCTGATCAGGATCACCGGCAGGCTGAGGCTGCGCTCCACCAGCAGTATGATCACGAAGATCGCCAGTATGGACACCAGGTTGACCACCTGGAAGTCGTGGTCGGTGATCTCTATCATGTCCTTGGTGCAGGGCGCCTCGCCGATCAGCATGCCGGTCTCGTCATACTTCTTCAGTATGGCGTTCAGCGCGTCGAGCTGATCGTTCACCGCGTCGCTGGCTACCGCGTATTCGGAATTGACCAGCATCAGCTCATAGTGCTGGGACTGCAGCTGGTCCACCAGCTTTTCGGGCAGCATGTCCTTGGGGATGGTGGAGCCGGTCACCGATTCCAGCCCCAGCACGTACTTGACGCCGTCTACCCGCTCCATCTCGTCGATCATTTCGGAGACGTCCTTTTCCGGCAGGCCCGCGTCCAGCAGCAGCATGTGGGTGGAGGCGACCTTGAAGGTATCCTCCAGCTTGTGCTGGGCAATTCGGTAGCCCAGCGATTCCGGCAGTGTGGAGCCCAGGTCGTAGTACACCTCGCCGTTGGCCTGACGATAGGCGTCGTAGGCCGGCCACACCAGCAGGGCAAACGCGATCAGAAAGATCGGGAACGCCTTCGTGAGGCCCTTCGCCAAAGGACGCATGTCGGGAATCAGCGCGCGGTGCCTGGTCCTTTGCAGGGGCTTGTCCAGCAGCAGGATCATCGAGGGCAGTATCGTCACGCAGCCCGCCACGCCCAGCAGCACGCCCTTGGCCATCACCAGGCCCAGGTCCAGGCCCAGGGTGAAGCTCATGAAGCACAGCGCGATGAAGCCCGCCACCGTGGTGATGGAGCTGCCAATCACGCTGGTCAGCGTCTGACGGATGGCCGCAGCCATGGCCTCCTTGTTATCGGAGGCGGTCTTTAGCTGTTCGTTATAGCTGTTCCACAGGAAAATGGAATAGTCCATCGTCACGGCCAGCTGCAGCACCGCGGCCAGCGCCTTGGTGATGTAGGAGATTTCCCCCAGGAAGCGGTTGGTGCCAAGATTGTACAGTATCGCCATGCCGATGGAGGCCAGGAATACGAAGGGCACCAGCCAGCTGTCCAGCAGCAGCACCATGGCGGCGCAGGCCAGCGCCACCGCGATGCCTACGTAGATGGGCTCCTCCCGCTCGCACAGGTCCTTCAGATCCACCACCATGGCGGTCATGCCCGCCAGGAAGCAGCGCTCGCCGCAGATGGCCCGCAGTTGCCGGAAGGCCGCGGTGGTGTCGTCGTCGCTGGTGGACTGGTCGAAGAACACCGCCATCATCGTGGCGTCGTCGCGGTTGAAGGCGTCGTACAGCTTCTGGGGCAGCATTTCCTTGGGGATCGACAGGTCCGCGAAGCTGGTGTACCAGATGACGGAGGCCACGTGGGGCACGTCCTCCAGCTGCTTGCGGAGCTCGGCCACCTGGGCGTCGTCCATGCCCTCCACCACGATGAAGGAGAAAGCCCCCTTGCCGAAATCCCGCATCAATATGTCCTGACCGACCATCGTGTCGATGTCCGAGGGCAGATAGGTGAGCATGTCGTAGTTGATGCGCTGGGTGGCCATGCCGATGGCGGCGGGCGCCAGCAGTGCCACGGCCACGATCAGTATGATCACCCGGTTTTTGACGATGAATTTGGAAAAACGCATGGTTTGATAAGCCTCCCGTCTATTGATACAGCCGGGTCTCGACGATATCAGGCTGCCGGCGCTCCACGATCTTGATGGCGCACAGGCCCACCACCAGGTTCATCGCGCCCTCCACCGCCAGGGAAAGGCCCAGCAGCCTTGTCAGTGCCGCCGCGCCTTCCGAGGGGCAGAAGATCAGCACGATGCCTGCGGCTCCGGCAACGACGGCTATCGCCAGGATCAGCCACCAGGAGCCCAGCCCGAAGCGGCGGGCGTCCATGGCCGTCTGCAGCTTGAACAGGCCGTCGGCCACGATCTCGATGCCCAGTATGATGCACAGCACGTTCATCGCGCTTTCGGGCCGGATCACCAGTGCCAGCCCCAGCGCGATCAGCAGCGCGCCGAAGGCCAGGTCGAACTGGAAGGCCAGGCGGTACAGGTCCTTGGCGAAGTAGCCCAACAGCTTGACCGCGCCGAAGGCGATCAGCACCGCGCCGACGATGTCGCCGATCAGCGCGACGGACATGCCCGGCTTCGCCATCAGCGCGACGCCCAGGCCGCACAGCACCGCGGACAGGCCGATGTAGCCGGCCTTGGCCGCGTGGATGATCTTTGTGGAACGCATATGTCATTACCTCCCGGTTTTCATTCGTTTCAGATGCCCTCGATGCTGCGCCGCAGCATGGTCTCCGCGGTCCCGCGTCGCAGCGCGCACAGCCTCTGGACGCAGGCCTCGGCGTCCTCCTCCATGTCCTCGTTCAGCCAGTCCACGATCATGCCGAAGCATTCGCACTTGTAAGCGCGTATGATGATCCGCCGGTCGCCCGGGGGAATGGGCCGACCCGCCGCCGCGCTGTCGATGAACTTCGTGGCGGCGAATTCACAGATGTGCATCAGGCTGCGCTCCAGCACGTCTCGGTTGGCGGAATTGTAGATGTGGTATACCGCCCGCTTGTGATCCATACACAGGCGCATGGCCGCCTCGAAACACTCCTCGATGGAGGAGATGACCTCATACTGCCGGGTGATGCGGTTCACCTCGTCGATGATGATGGCCTCCACCAGAGCGGGGATGTCCTCGAAGTGGTAGTAGAAGGTGTTCCGGTTGACGCCGCAGTCCTCCACGATGTCCTTTACCGAGATCCGGCTCAGGGGTCTTTCGTCCAACAGCTTCAGCACCGATGCCATGATGGCTTCTCTCTTTTTGGATTGCATGCGCTCATTCCTCTGACTTTCCGTTTCCGAACGGCTCTATCATACGCCAATCATTGAAAAAAACCATAGTCAAAAGCGGCTCCGTGCCCAAAAAGCGGCAAATCTTTACAGACTGTGGGTGCGAGATGTGGTAGAATAGTGGCATTCCACCGGATGAGGTGACGGCAATGAACAGAGAGAAGATCGACCTGTACAGCACGGCGCTGGGCCGGGATATGCATGTGATGGTGTACGGCCACGGCGGCATGCCGATCCTGGGCTTTCCAACCCAGAATTCCATGTGTCGCAACTACGAAGATTTCGGCATGATCGACCATCTGTCGGACTTCATCGACGGCGGGAAGATCCAGCTGTTCGTGGTGGATACCGTGGACAGTGAAAGCTGGTCGCCCAAGGACGGCGACAAGACCTGGCGCGCGGCGAGGGCGGAGCAGTACCACCGCCACATCGTGGACGAGGTGCTGCCGCTGATCACAAGCCGCAACCCCGCTGTCCCCGCCGTCACCGGCTTCAGCATGGGCGCGAACCACGCCCTGACCACCTTCCTGCGCCGCCCGGAGCTGTTCCGGGGCGTGATCGCGCTGTCCGGCGTCTACGATACGGACTACTTCTTCGACGGCTGGATGGACTCCACGCTCTACGACAACTCGCCGGAGCGCTTCCTGCCCAATATGCCCGCGGATCATCCCTACATCAAGCTGTACAACGCGCGCACGATGATACTGTGCTGCGGCCAGGGCGCCTGGGAGGAGGACGGCGTGCGCACCCTCAGGCATCTGGAGCGGGTCTTCAAGGCCAAGGGCATCCGCGCCTGGTGCGATTTCTGGGGCTTCGACGTGAACCACGACTGGCCCTGGTGGTTCAGGCAGATGCGGTATTTTTTGCCGAAGCTTTTGGGAAATAGGGAATAGGGACACCGAGCGCCCGGAAAACGGCACAGTGCGCCGTTTTCAGTGGTTCGAGCGCCCGGAAAACAGCACAGTGTGCTGTTTTCA
>JBGUQG010000363.1:0-4233 GCA_045130815.1 Christensenellales bacterium | reverse complement strand
CATTGTGCCCTATGTGCGCGGGCGGGAGCGCTCCCGCGAGCCGGAGGCCGTGCTGGAGGAGTGCAAGCGCCTGCGGGACGAGGGCGCACAGGAGATCATGCTGCTTGGGCAGAACGTGAACTCCTATCGCGGCGGAGGCGCGGCGTTTGCCGACCTGCTGTACCGCGTGGATCGGCTGGAGATCCCGCGGATCCGCTTTATGACCTCCCACCCCAAGGACCTGTCGGACGAGCTGATCGCCGCCTTCGGGGAGCTTGAACACCTGATGCCCCAGCTGCACCTGCCGGTACAGTCGGGCAGCGACGAGGTCCTAAGGCGCATGAACCGGCACTACAGCCGCGAACACTATCTGGACCTGGTGCGAAGGCTCCGGGCTGTGAAGCCGGAGATCGGCCTGACCAGCGACATCATCGTGGGCTTCCCCGGCGAGACGCTCCGGCAGTTCGAGGAGACCATGAGCCTGGTGGAGGCCGTGCGCTTTGACGCCGCATATACCTTCATCTATTCGCCCCGCAAGGGCACCCGGGCCGCCGAATACCCGGACGACACGCCCTACGAGGTCAAGAGCGAGCGCATACAGCGCCTGATCGACCTGCAGCAGTCGATCTCGCTGGAGGTGCTCACGGCCCAGGTGGGACGGCATGAGCGCGTGCTGGTGGAGGCCGTCTCCACCCGCGACGCGAACTCCGTGGGCGGCAAGACGCCCCGGGGGCACATGGTTAACCTGATCGGCGCGCCCGAGCTGATCGGGCAATTCGTGGATGTGGAAATCACCTCTGCCGGGCGCAACACACTGCGCGGCAGGCAGATCATAACGGAGGCATAAGCTATGGACGCAGTATTTCAGAAGACCCGCGAGCTGGGTCAGGCCCTGATGGAGAGCGAGACCTACCAGGCCATGAAGGCCGCTGAGGACAAGGCGATGCAGAACCAGGAGGCCGCCCGCACGATGGGCGAATACCTGGAAAAGCGCCAGGAGCTTCAGAACCTGATGCAGACCGACAACCCGGACCCCGGCGCGCTGAAGCGCCTGTCCGACGAAATGGACGAGGCCCAGGAGCGGCTGCAGATGATGGACGACATCGTGGCGCTGACCGAGGCGCGCAACGCCTTCAACGACCTGATCGGCCAGGTGAACCAGGTGCTCCAGTTCATCGTCACCGGCAACATGGAGCAGCCCTCCGGCTGTACCGGCAGCTGTGCCAGCTGCCCCGGCTGCCACTGAGCCCAATCCCAACCGATACGACAGAGGTGAGTTTCCATGCCCGTGACACCCATGATGCAGCAGTACCTGAGCATCAAGGACCAGTATCCCGATACGATACTGTTCTATCGCCTGGGCGATTTCTACGAGATGTTCTTTGACGACGCGAAGCTGGTCTCCCGGGAACTGGAACTGACGCTGACCGGCAAGGACTGCGGCCTTTCCGAGCGCGCGCCGATGTGCGGCGTGCCCTATCACGCGGTGGACACTTACCTGCAAAAGCTGATCGAGAAGGGCTACAAGGTGGCCATCTGCGAACAGATGACCGACCCGGCCACCACCAAGGGGCTGGTGGAGCGGGAGGTCATCCGCGTGGTGACCCCCGGCACCGTGATCGAAAGCAACATGCTGGAGGACCGAAAGCCCAACTACATCGCTTCGCTGTGCCTGAAGGGAAAGCAGGCGGGCCTGGCGTTCTGCGACGTATCCACCGGTGAATTCTACCTGTACCAGATTCCGGATGCCCGGGCCAGCCTGTCCGACGAGCTGGCGCGGCTTTCGCCCAGCGAGGTGGTGGTCAACGATCCGGAGATCCTCGCCCAGGTCGAGCCGGGGCTGGTGCGCCGGGCCGAGCGCATCGACGAGGAGCGCTTTGCTTACGCCACCGCGGCCAAGGTGATGTCGGCCCACTTCGGCAAATCGATCGCCGACATGGGCTTTGAGGGCCAGCGGCTGGCGGTCAGCGCGGCTGGCGCGCTGCTGGGATATCTGACCCAGACCCAAAAGAACGCCCTCAGCCACATTATGACGGCCAGGGCCTATGACAGCATGCGCTACATGGCGCTGGACCGGGTGGCCCTGCGCAACCTGGAGCTGGTGGAGACCGCCCGGGGTAAGCGCCGCGTGGGATCGCTGTTGTGGATACTGGACGAGACCAGCACCTCCATGGGCAGCCGGCTGATGCGCGCCTGGATCGAAAGGCCGCTGAAGCAGAAGGCGCTGATCGAAAAGCGCCTGGACGCCGTGGGCCAGCTGATCGAAAACCCCATCGCCGCGGACAGCCTGCGTCAGGTGTTTGACTCCGTCTACGACGTGGAGCGCCTGATGAGCAAGATCGCCTACGACACCGTCAACGCGAGGGACTGCCTGGCCTTGGTGGCGACGCTGGAATGCATACCGCTGATCCGGGAGTACGGCCAGGCGTTTGACGCGGCACTGCTGCGGGAGACGCTGGACGGTCTGAATCCGCTGACGGAAATGACCGACCGGCTGCGCCGCGCAATATCGCCGGACGCGCCGATCTCCGTTCGGGACGGCGGCATGATCGCAGAGGGCTACAGCGACGAGCTGGACGATCTGCGCAAGATCGGCAGCCACGGCAAGGAGTACCTCTCCGGCCTGGAGGCCCGGGAGCGAGAGCGCACCGGGATAAAGAACCTGAAGGTGGGCTACAACCGGGTGTTTGGCTATTACATAGAGGTCACCAAGTCGTTCTACGACCAGGTGCCCTACGATTACGTGCGCAAGCAGACCCTGGCCAACGCCGAACGCTTCATCACCGAGGAGCTGAAGACCCTGGAAGGCAAGATCCTCGGTGCGGAGGAAAACGCCATACGGCTGGAATACTCGCTGTTCTGCGAGCTGAGGGAGCTTTTGAAGCAGAACCTGGCCGAGCTGCAGGAGACGGTGGCCTGCCTCAAGACGCTGGACGCGCTGTTGTCTCTGGCAAAGGTGGCCTCCGATTACGGCTATGTGCGCCCGGCAATCAACGAGGAGGGCCGCTATCACATAGAGAACGGACGCCACCCGGTGGTGGAGGCCTCCATCGGGCGGGAAAAGTTCGTGCCCAACGACACCACCCTGACCGAAGAGGAGCGGGTGATGATCATCACCGGCCCGAACATGGCGGGCAAATCCACCTACATGCGCCAGGTGGCGCTGATCGTGCTGATGGCCCACATGGGCTCCTTCGTGCCCGCCACCGCAGCAGACATCGCCATCACCGACAGGATATTCACCCGCATCGGTGCGTCGGACGACCTGTACGGTGGTCAGTCCACCTTCATGGTGGAGATGAGCGAGATGGCCACCATACTGAAGTTCGCCACGCCCCAGAGCCTGCTGATCCTGGACGAGGTGGGGCGGGGGACGTCGACCTTCGACGGCCTGTCCATCGCCTGGGCGGCGGTGGAATACATCGCCGGGGCGAAGTGCGGCGCGCGCACGCTGTTCGCGACCCACTATCACGAGCTTTCAGAGCTGGAAGGCCAGCTGCCCGGCGTGGTGAACTTCCGCATCACTGCAAAGGAGCAGGGAGAGGACGTCATCTTCCTTCGCAAGATCGTGCGCGGCGGCGCGGACCGCAGCTACGGCGTATCCGTGGCGCGGCTTGCCGGGCTGCCAAAGTCGCTGATCGCCCGGGCCCGCCAGATCATGGCGCGCCTGGAGGTGGAGGGGCAGACCCGGGGCACCATCGGCCAGAACATATTGGACGACCGGAAGAAGCCCGCCGACCGCCAGCTGGGCATGCTGGACTTCCAGCCCATGGAGCTGGTGCAGGAGATCGCCGCGCTGGACGTGGTCAGCATGACGCCCATCGAGGCGCTGAACAAGCTGTTTGAGATCAACGAAAAGGCCAAGCGCATATAGGGGGGTGAGCGACGTGATGGATCGCACCGTGCCGTGGATCGGCCTTGAAATGCGGCTGGATACGCTTGACAATCTGCCGGTGTATCCGCTGCCGGAGCGCTTCAGCTGGCGCTTTTTCGCGCCGGGCGATGAGGCTCACTGGACCCGCATCGAGACCAGCGCCGGGGAATTCACCAACACCGGCGACGCGCTGAAGGGCTTTCGCAAGTACTATCCCACCGACGACCTGCTGGATCAGCGGATGATCTTTCTGACCGACGGCGACGTGCCCTTTGCCACCGCCACCGCCTGGTTCGCGGATGACATGCCCGGGGCCATGGGGCGACTTCACTGGGTCAGCGTGGACGCAGCGCACCAGCGAAGGGGACTCTCCTGGCCCT
>JBGUQG010000362.1:0-10885 GCA_045130815.1 Christensenellales bacterium | reverse complement strand
CCACTGGAGAGTTTTCCGGGCGCTCGAACCACTGAAAACAGTCCACTGGACTGTTTTCCGGGCGTTCGGTGTCCCTGTTCCCTATTCCCTTCTCGCTCTCCTGTCCACGCCGTTCTGCCTGTAATACTCCGCCTTATCCCGGTACATGCTCTGATCGGATTGTCGCAGCGCGTCGTCCAGGCTCTGCTCCGGCGTCTTCATGGCGTAGCCGGCGGACACGCTGTAGCCGGCGGCGGCGACGTCCTGCCGGAGCCTGCGCAGCGTGCGCTCCACGCCCTGCGCGTCCTGGCCGACGAACAGCATGACGAACTCGTCGCCGCCCACGCGGTAGGCCAGCGTGCGCCGGTCGTTCAGCGCGTTGAGGCACTTGCCGATCCCGGCCAGCGCCGCGTCTCCGGCGTCATGGCCCCGGGTGTCGTTCAGCTTCTTCAGGCCGTTCATGTCGATGGAGGCGACCGCGGTGATGTTGCGCTTCAGGTTTTCGCCGTCGTCATAGTAGGCAAAGCGGTTGCGCAGCGAGGTCAGCGGGTCCAGGTAATTGTCGTGGGAGCGCAGGAAGAACAGCGTGAAGATGCAGCCGATCATGATGGCCTCGTTCAGATGGCAGCCCGCCAGTATGGCGTCCACCGCCGTGGCCGAGATGACGCCCAGCACGCACCCCACCAGCAGCCAGCGCTCCGCCGGCTTGCCCTCGTAAAAGCGGCGCAGGATCACCACCAGGATCTGTATCGTGTACAGGAAGGCGACCGCAAACACCACGTAGCCCAGCGGCCCGCGGACGAAATCATAGTCCGCGTCAAAGCTGAAGGCGACGGGCGAGAAAAACGCCGTCAGGTTCACCGCCGTGTTCGCCATCACGGGGATCCACAGCTTCCAGGTCCTTCGCTCCGGCCGGCATACCGCCAGCAGCAGGCCCACCGCCGCGACGGGGCGCAGTATGTAACCCACGGCGGTGAACAGTATGCGCCAGAAGCGCAGCCCGGGGTCCGTGGCGGCGACGCTCTCCAGGCAGTCCTGGATCACCAGCAAGAAGCAGCACGTCAGCGTCAGCCAGATATAGCGCAGCTCCACGTCCCGGGTCTTCTTCAGGGAATACAGCTTGATCGCGCACAGCACGATCATCAGCACCGTGGTGAAATGGCTGATCACCAACCGCTTGCCGATGGCCATAGGCTCCTGCATTTCGTCACCTCCCTCGCGGCGGCCCGCGCGCTTCGGTCTGTCCGAGATTATCATACCATAAAACAGAGGAAAATGGAAGGGTTTATTTCAGGCGAAAGCGCGAATCGTCGTCGGAAACCGGATCGCCGCGCGCTCCATTACAAATCTGTTTCAATCCCCCCGATTAGTGGACTTCACCCCCGCCATCGGTTATAATGGGGCCGTCGGCGAAAAGCGGCGTCGCGCGACGCGGCCGCCGGCCTGACACGCTTTGGGAAGGGCAAACACAATGTACGAGAGCGAACAACTGAACCTGCCCGCCGGCGCGCCGGAGGAGCTGACCGCGCCCTCCGGGCTGACGCGGGACGAGGCGGCGCGGCGGATCGCCGCGGGCCGGGGCAACGCCGCCGCGAAGGACGACGGGCGCACCCCGGCGCAGATCGTGGCGAAGAACCTGTTCACCTGGTTCAACCTGCTGAACGCGGCGCTGGCGCTGGTGCTGGCGCTGGTGGGCGCGTGGCGGAACATGCTGTTCATGGGCGTGGTGGTCTCCAACACGCTGATTGGCACGGTCCAGGAGCTGCGGGCCCGCCGCACCGTGGCCCGGCTGCGGCTGCTGGCCCAGACCCCCGCCGCGGTGCTGCGGGACGGGGCCGAGGAGCGCGTGTCCCCGGAGGCCCTGGCCCAGGGCGACCTGGTGATACTGCGCGCCGGGGACCAGGTGCCCGCGGACGCCGTGGTGCGCGAGGGCGCGGGCAGCGTGGACGAGAGCCTGCTGACCGGCGAGAGCGACCCGGTGTCCAAGGCCGGGGGCGACTGGCTGTACAGCGGCAGCGCCGTGGTGTCCGGCGGCTTCACCGCCCAGCTGGTGCACGTGGGCGAGGCCAGCTACGCCAACCGGCTGACCCGCCAGGCCCGCAGGATCAGGCAGCCCAGGTCCGCGCTGATGGCCGATCTGAACCGGCTGGTGCGCTTCGTGTCCGTCGCGCTGGTGCCCATCGGGCTGATGCTGCTGGGCAAGCAGGTGTGGCTGATGGGCGTGCCCGTGAAGGAGGCCGTGCCCGGCGCGGTGGCCGCCATGGTGGGCATGATCCCGGAGGGGCTGATCCTGCTGACCAGCGTGGCGCTGGCGGTGGGCGTGGTCCGGCTGGGGCGGCGCAAGGCCCTGGTGCAGGAGCTGTACGGCATAGAGACCCTGGCCCGGGTGGACGTGCTGTGCCTGGACAAGACCGGCACCGTCACCACCGGCGACATGTCGCTGGAGCGGCTGATCCCCATAGGGGACGCCGACGAGGCCGAATGCCGGGCCGCGCTGGCCCGCTTCCTGGGCGCGGACGAGCGGCTGAGCCCCACCATGCGGGCGCTGGCCGCCGCCGTGACGCCGGCGCAGGCGACGCCCGTGGCCGCGCTGCCCTTCGATTCCGCCGTCAAGCGCTCGGCCTATACCTTTGAGGACGGCGCGACCCTGGTGCTGGGCGCGCCCTCCTTCGTGCTGCCGGACAGCGACGTCTGGCGGGCCCAGGCAAGCCGGGCCGCCGGCGAGGGGCTGCGGGTGCTGCTGCTGTGCGAATGCGCGGGGGCCATCGCGGGCGACCGCCTGCCCCCCGTCTCCCGGCCCCTGTGCCTGCTGGCCCTCAGCGACACGCTGCGCCCCAACGCGGAGCAGACGCTGCGCTACTTTGCCCGGCAGGGCGTGCGGGTGAAGCTGATCAGCGGCGACGACCCCCGCACCGTGTCCGCCATCGCCGCCCGGGTGGGCCTGAAGGACGCGGACAGGTGGGTGGACGTGGCCTCGCTCCGGGACGACGAGCTGGCCCGGGCCGCCGAGGACTGCGCGGTGCTGGGCCGGGTGACGCCCCAGCGCAAGCGGGCGCTGGTGGAGGCGCTGAAGGCCGGGGGCCACACCGTGGCGATGACCGGCGACGGCGTGAACGACATCCCCGCGCTGAAGGCGGCGGACTGCTCGGTGGCCATGCCCGGCGGCTCGGACGCGGCCCGGCACGCGGCCCAGCTGCTGCTGCTGGACGCCGACTTCGCCGCGCTGCCCGCCGTGGTGGACGAGGGGCGGCGGGTGATCAACAACATCACCCGGGCGGCCTCGCTGTTCCTGGTGAAGACGCTGTACTCCTTCGCGCTGGCGCTGCTGGTGCTGGCGCTGCCCGCCCGGTATCCGTTCCAGCCGATCCAGCTGACGCTGATCTCCGGGCTGACCATCGGCGTGCCCTCGTTCTTCCTGGCCCTGGAGCCCAACCGCGAGCGCGTGCGGGGGCGCTTTCTGCGCACGGTGCTGTACCAGGCGGTGCCCGGGGCCCTGGCGGTGACGGTGTGCGCGCTGGCCGCGTGCCTGCTGGAATGGCTGGGCTGGAGCCGAGAGGTCTGCTCCACGCTGGCCACGCTGTCCGCCGCGGCGGCGGGGCTGGTGACGCTGCTGGTGACCTGCCTGCCCTTCAGCCGACTGCGGGCGGCGGTGTTCGCGGCGATGTGCGCCGGCATGGCGCTGTGCGTCACGCTGATCCCCGGCGTGTTCTACCTGTCGCCCCTCACCGGCGGCCAGTGGCTGACCCAGCTGGGCCTCGCCTGCGCCGCCGCCGCGATCATACTGGCGGCGAGAAGGATGTTTGGGGGGAAAAGAGAGAAGGGAACAGGGAACAGGTAAAAGGGAACAGGAATTGTAGGGGCGCCGATGCGGCGCCCCTTCAGAAAACGCGGCAGCCACTATTCCTGTTCCCTGTTCCCTGTTCCCTGGGTCCTGTTCCTTCCCCTCCTCTGCCTCGGGGCGTCGGATTCTAATCCATTCCTAATCTGTTTTTCTTGGCATTACATGTTCGCGGGGTATACTGTGTCCATCAACGAACGGGAGGACGACGGTATGGCGCGTGAAAAGCTGGCGGCGCTGCTCTGCGAAACCATCGGCGCGACGGCGGAGGAGGCCGAGGCGGCGCTGGAGGCGCGGGATTGGGACGTGCTGAAGGCCGCCGAGCTGCTGCAGCGCCAGCGGCGGATGAAGCGCGTCGCCGCGGCCCGCGGGGACGCGCCCCGGGGCCCGCTCTGCCGGCTGGCCGCCCTGCTCCGTGCTCCGTTCTCCGGCAAAATGAGATAAGGAGCCGTCCCCGTTTCTCAGTCCAGATACCCTTCCCTGCCCCTGACGCCGAAGCGCCCTTCCAGCAGGTGCAGCTGGGCGTCGGTGATGGTGTTCAGGCGCGGCAGGTGGGCGATCTTCATGTAGATCTCGGCGGCCTTTTCGGCGGTCTCGATCAGGCCGAAGGCCTCGTCCAGGTCCCTGCCCGCGCCGTAGATGCCGTGCTGGCTCCAGACCACCAGGCGGGCGGTCTTCATCTTTTCGGCGGTGGCCAGGCCGATCTCGTTCGTGCCGCACAGCATCCAGGGCAGCACGTTCACGCCGTCCGGGAACACCACGATGCACTCGGTGCACATCTGCCACAGCGTGCGGGTGAATTCCCGCTCGTCGAGGGTATGCACATAGGTCATGGCCAGCAGGTTGGCCGGGTGGCAGTGCATCACCACGCGGTTTTCCGGGTTGACCACCAGCCGCGCCACGTGGCTCATCATGTGGGCCGGGAACTCGCTGGTGAAGCTGCCGCCGTCCTCAAAACCCCACAGCAGCCCGGCGGTCCGGCCGCCGTCGGCCAGGCGCACCAGGCCCAGGTTGACCTGCGGCGCGTATTGCACGTTCTTGAAGTACTTGCCGGTGCCGGTGACCAGGAAATACTTCCCGTTCAGCTCCGGCGCGGCGAAGCCGGTGGGGATCGTCCGCTTCGCGGCGGCAAGGTCCAGGTATTCGCCCACCTCCGCCTCGTCCAGCAGCAGGCTGATGTTGCCGCCGTTGCGCTCGTCCCAGCCGTGATCGTACATGTTGGTGGCCGTGCGCACCATTTCCACCATGAAGGGCGCGGTCAGTATGTCCCTCATGTCCTCGCCTCCAGTACGTTTTTCTCATAGGCCCGGACCTCGCCGAACCATTCGCCGTCCAGGGGCCTGCCGCAGCGGCGGCAGTACTCGTCCCAGACCTCGCCGAAGGGCAGGGTCTTCAGCTCCTCCTGGGCCACCATCAGGGCGGTGAAGTCGCCGGAATCCTGCAGGGCCTTCAAATCGTCATTCGGCTGCAGCAGCGCGAACAGCAGCGCCTTTTGCAGGTTGCGATAGCCGGTCACCCAGGCCGACACGCGGTTGATGCTGGCGTCGAAGTAGTCCAGGGCGATGTTCACCCGGCCCTCCAGCCCGCCGCAGCGCACGATCTCCCGGGCGATCTCCCGGGTCTCGTCGTCGAACAGCACCACGTGGTCGCTGTCCCAGCGGATGGGCCGGGTCACGTGCAGCGCGATCTCCGGGAAGAAGGCCAGCAGCGCCGGGATCTTGTCGGAGACCACCTCGGTGGGATGGTAGTGGCCGTTGTCCATCAGGGGGATGCACTTATCCCGGTTGAAGGCGGCATAGCTGAGGGCGAACTCCGCCGAGCCCACGGTGTAGGCCTCCACGCCGATGCCGAACACCTTCGATTCGATGCAGGGCTTCACCCTGCTGAAATCGTAGGGCTCGGAGAGTATCGCGTCGATGGACTCCCGATAGCGCCGGCGGGGGCCGATGCGGTCCGCCGGGATGTCCTTGAAGCCGTCGCCGGTCCATATGTTCATCACGCAGGGCTGGCCCAGCTCCCGGGCGAGGTAATCCGAGATGCGGATGCAGGCCCTGCCGTGGTCGATCCAGAAGCGCCGGGTCTCGGGATCGGGCGAGGCCAGCGTCAGCGGGTCGCACCTCGGGTGGGAGAAGAAGGTGGGGTTGAAGTCGCAGCCCAGGCCGCGGGCCCTGCAGAATTCCACCCAGCGGCGAAAGTGCTTCGGCTCCAGCCGGTCCCGGTCGACCCATTCGCCATTTTCAAAGATGGCGTAGCTGGCGTGCAGGTTCAGCTTGGGCCTGCCGGGGATCAGCGAAAGCACCCGGTCGATATCGGCCATCAGCTCGTCCGGGGTCCGGGCACGGCCCGGATAGTTGCCGGTGGTCTGTATGCCGCCGGTCAGGGGCTTGGAAGGGTCGGTGTCAAAGCCGCGCACGTCGTCCCCCTGCCAGCAGTGCAGGGACACCGGCACATCCTTCAGCTTTCCGATGGCGGCTTCGGCGTCCACGCCCCGCGCCGCGTAGCGCTGCCTTGCGTCCTGATAGCTCATATGTCATGCCTCCTCCGCGTTCATTTGTACCTTCAGGTTGCCCAGGGCCGTGGCCTCGATGGGCAGGGCGATCACCCGCTTGCCCGTGGCCGCCCCGGTCAGCTCGTTCAGGAATGCGTTCTTCGCGCCGCCGCCCACGATGTACAGCCGGTCATAGCGCCTGCCGGTGTTGCGCTCCAGCTCGCCGACGGCCTGCCCGTAGCTTCGCGCCGGCGAGCGGTAGGCGCAGCGGAAGTAGTCCGCCGCCCGGCGCGGCCTGTCCTCCAGCGCCCCGTCGAAGGCCGCCCTCATGCTTTGCGGCGCAAGGAAGGCCGGGGCGTCGGCGTCCACGGTCCCGTCAAAGCGGCTGGCCCGCGCCCCGGCGACGATCTCGTCCCAGGGCGCGCCGGGGCACAGCTCGTCCCTCAGCCGGCTCGCCAGCCACATGCCCATGATGTTCTTCTGATAGCGGTTGTAGCCCACGCCGCCCTCGTTGGACCAGTTGCCCGCGCGGCTGGCCTCGTCCGTGAGGGGCCGCGGCGTCTTCACGCCCAGCAGGCTCCAGGTGCCGGAGGAGATGTAGGGCGCGTCCCCGTCCATCGGGATGCCCTCCACGGCGCTGCCGGTGTCGTGGGTGGCGCAGAGCACGACCCGCACGCCGCGGTAATCCCCGATCACCGTCCCCGGCCGCTGCAGGGGCCGGAACAGCCGCTCCGGCAGGCCCAGCGCCCGGACGATCTCCGGGTCGTACTCCCCCGTTTCGGCGCTCACCATGCCGCCGGTGGTGGCGTTGGTGTACTCGTGGGCCTTGACGCCGCACAGCCGGTACATCAGGTATTCCGGCATCATCAGAAGGTCCGTCACGCCCTCCAGCCGCCCCGCCAGCCTGTCCGCGCACAGCTGGTAGACGGTGTTGAAGGGCTGGAACTGGATGCCGGTGCGGCGGTAGAGCTCCGGGAAGGGCATGATGCCGTGCGCCCAATCGACGGCCCGCCGCGTGCGGCCGTCCCGGTAGGCATAGCAGGGCATGACGGCCTCGTCGCCCTTCATCAGCACATAGTCCACGCCCCAGGTGTCCACGGACAGGCTTTCGATCCCCGGGAACGCCCCGAGGGCCGCGTCGATGCCCGCCTTCACGTGCCCGACCAGCGCCTCCGCGTCCCAGGTCAAATGTCCGCCGGATTCCGCCACACCGTTGGGGAAGCGGTAGACCTCCCGCGTTTGGATGCCGTCGCCATCCCGCCAGCCCACGATGTGCCGCCCGCTGGACGCGCCGATGTCGATGGCCAGGTAACGCTTCAAGCAAATCCCCCCTGTCTGTGCTACAATGATAGCAGATCAGGGGGGATTTGCCAAGGGTCTGAACAACAAAATCCGCGCTGCGGCGTCCCTTTGCCCGCCGCCCTCTATACCACCCTCCGTATCCCCGCGGACCTTGCGCGGCATATCAATCATCTCTCCTGTCGTGAAGGTCGAAGAGCATCGGCACCGCCCGCGCGCCGTCCAGGGTCAGCTCGGCATAGCGGCCGTCCATCAGCGCGCCGGGATTCACCAGCAGCACGCCGCCCACGAAGCCCGCGAAGGCCCGGTGGGTGTGGCCGAACAGGGCGACGGTGGCGTTGTTCTCTTCGGCGTAGTAAGACAGGCGCTCATAGCCGTACTTCACGTCCTGCATATGCCCGTGCACGGCGATGACGCGGTGGACGCCATAGCTCGCCCGGGCCATGCGGGCCTGGTCGGAGTAATAGTCGCAGTTGCCCGCCACGCTGATCAGCGGCATGTCCAGCCGCCTTTCCAGCCACCGGGCGTCCGAGCACAGGTCGCCCAGGTGGAACACCGCGTCGTATTTGCGCCTTTTGCATTCGTCCAGGTACCGCTCCAGCCAGACGCCCCGGTCGTGGCTGTCGGACACGATGCCCAGCCGGGTCATGCCCCGGCCTCCAGCTTCTCCAGCAGCGCGCGGATGGCCCGCGCCCGGTGGGACACGCCGTTCTTCGCCGCCGGGTCGGCCTCGGCGAAGGTGACGCCCAGATCGTCCGACAGGAACAGCGGGTCGTAGCCGAAGCCGCCCTCGCCCCGGTATTCGTCGATGATCACGCCGTCGCAGCGCCCGTAGGCCGTCACCGGCGCGCGCCCCGGGCGGCACAGCGCCACCGCCGCGCCGTAGTGGGCGCGGTGCGGGGCGGGCTTGCCTGAAAGCTCCTTCAATAGCAGCTGGTTGTTGGCCTCGTCGTCGCCGTGCACGCCGCAGTAGCGGGCCGAGTGCACGCCGGGGCGGCCGTCCAGCTGGTCCACGCACAGGCCGGAGTCGTCGGCCAGCGTGGCGCAGCGGCAGACCTCCATCAGGGCGTTCGCCTTGATCAGGGCGTTCTCCTCGAAGGTCTCGCCGTTCTCGTCCACCTCCATCTCCACGCCCATCTCCCGCATGGAGCGCACGTCATAGATATCGCCCAGCAGCTGCTTCAGCTCCCGCAGCTTTCCGAAGTTGTTGCTGGCCAGCACCAGCCTGGGCTTTTTGAAGATGACCTCGGCCCGCGGGCCCAGCGCGTCGGCCTGGGCCCGCATCAGCTCTGCGCAGCCCTTCTCGCCCAGCGCCAGCAGCTGCTCCAGCTCCGCGCGGGTGTAGGCGCGGCCCTCGCCGGTGCCCTGGACCTCCACAAAGCCCGTGTCCCCCGCGGCGTTGCGGGTCATGACGATGTTCATGTCCACCTGGGCGCGGCTGTCCTGGGCGTATTCCAGGTCCAGCGTGCACACGTCGTCCACCACGCCCACGGACACCGCCGCCACCTGGTTCACGATCGGGGAATCCACCAGCGCGCCCTCCTGCAAAAGCCGATCCACGGCCAGGCACAGCGCCACGAAGCCGCCGGTGATGCTGGCCGTGCGGGTGCCGCCGTCGGCCTGGATCACGTCGCAGTCGATGGTGATCGTGCGCTCTCCCAGGCGGGTCAGGTCGCAGGCGGCGCGCAGGGACCGGCCGATCAGGCGCTGGATCTCCACGCCCCGGCCGTCCTTCTTCACGCCGTCGCGGGCCTTGCGCTGGGGCGTGGAGCCCGGCAGCATCGCGTATTCCGCCGTCAGCCAGCCCCTGCCCTTGCCCTTCAGAAACGGGGGCACCCCGTCCTGCACCGAGGCCGTGCAGATCACCTGGGTCCTGCCGCAGCATATCAGCACGGAGCCCGCCGCCATCTCGGTATAGTCCGGCACGATGCGCACCAGGCGCAGCTCGCCCGAACCGCGGTCGATCGATTCCATATGTCGTTCCTCCTTTGTGTCCCTGCTCTCTGTTCCCTGGGTCTACCGACCCCACCTCGCTGAAAACGGCACACTGTGCCGTTTTCCGGGCGCTCGGTGTCCCTGTTCCCTGTTCCCTATACCCTGTTCCCTGGGTCCCTACTCAAAATCAAACATCATCGCCGACTGGGTCTGTATGTAGTCGTACACGATGGAATCGGCCACGTTCATGAAGCTGGGCACGCCCAGCTCGCCCTGGGCGGCGTCGTATTTTTGGCCGTCCACGTAGATCTCCACGGAATCGATGCCGTCGAACTGGGTACAGGTCAGCACCAGCGCCTTCAGCGCCATGCGGCCCCCGTCGGAATTCTGCACCAGGTTCACGAACTCGCCGGTGAAGTTCAGCCGGGCCACGCCGTCCTCCACCTTCACGTCGATCAGGCCGCAGCCGGCGGGCACCACGCTCTCCAGCATGTCCTCGCGGGTGGGGCCCTTGGCCAGCTCCATCACCGCGGTGTTGATGTCGGGCTTGGAATACACCATCCGCGTCACCGGCACGATCACCGCGCCGGAATCCGCCGGGAAGTACAGCTTCACCGGCTGGCAGGAGGCGATGCTGAGGGTAGGCTCGGCGCTCTCCAGGTTGATGTCGCCCCGGGTGAACTGGCCGGACACCGGCGTGCCGTGGGGCAGCTTCTCCCGCTTCTGGCCGTCGATCAGGAATTCCACCCGGTCCACGCTTTCAAACTCCGTCAGCGTCTGCACGATGGCGTTGATCATGTTGCTCTCCGCCGCGGCGTCGGCCATGTCCAGCACCTCCTTGCTCAGGTCGATGCGGGCCAGGCCGTTTGAGATGTCCAGGTCGATCCGCGTGTTCTCCGGCAGCACCGTGCGCAGGCCCAGCCGCGCCGCCTGCATGTCGTTGCCCACGCTCTGCACCATCAGGTTCAGCGTGGCCTTGGCGATGCCGTCCTCCATGGGCACGGAGCACATCACCGGCACCAGGTAGCCGTAGTTGTCCTGGTAATAGACGATGGTGGAGACCTTCGAGGCGTCCCCGCCTTCAACCGCAGCCGCCGCGTCCGCCCGGGTCGCGCTGGCCTGGCCGTCCATCTCCTCCGCCCGGGGCCCCTCAGAGGGCTCCCCGCCCTGTGCCGGACCAGGTGTCGCCTCGGGCGCAGCCGGCGCTTCGTCGGGCGAGCGCCACAGCGACCAGGTGCAAAGCAGCACGATGGCCACGATCAACAGCGCCAGCGCCAGCAGGTACATTTTGCGCTGATTTCCCGAAAATACCATGTGGAACCCTCCTTGCGTCATCCGTTTCGATT
>JBGUQG010000361.1:0-14874 GCA_045130815.1 Christensenellales bacterium | reverse complement strand
TGCCTGCAGGGGCTGTACACCCCCGGCTCGGTGTTCAAGATCGTCACGCTGGCCTCGGCGCTCAGCAACGACGCCGACGTGGTGGGCCAGAGCTTCAGCTGCTCCGGCGAATGGCAGTACGAGGGCGGGCACATCGTGTGCGCCGGCGGCGCCGCCCATGGCACGCTGGATCTGAAATCCGCCTTCAAGCGCAGCTGCAACGTCACCTTCGGCAAGCTGGCCTTCCAGCTGGGGCTGGAGCGGCTGAAGGACACCGCCGAGCGCTTCGGCTTCAACGAGAACTTCAAGTTCGGCGACTTCGTGGTGTACAACTCCGCCTTCCCCGAGGCCGTGGACAACATGAACGGCCTGGTGTGGGCGGGCATCGGCCAGGGCCAGGTGCTGGTGACGCCGCTGCACATGGCCATGATCGCCGGTTGCGTGGCCAACGGCGGCACGATGATGAAGCCCTGGCTGATCCAGCGCGTGGCCACCGCCCAGGGCGTCACCGCCGCCAGCGGCGCGCCGGAGGCCTATCGCCGGGTGCTCAGCCCCTCCGTCGCCAGCGTGATCGCCGGGTACATGTACGAGACGGTGCAAAGCGGCACCGCCACCCGCGCCCGGATCGACGGCTATGACGTGTGCGGCAAGACCGGCTCCGCCGAGGTCAGCGACGACAAGACCGTGGAGACCAACGCCTGGTTCACCGGCTTCGTGTACGACGACGCCCACCCCTACGCCATCGCCGCGGTCATCGAGGGCGGCGGCGCGGGCGCGCGCATGCCCAGCGAGCTGGCCGCCAAGGCCCTGAAGAAGGCGATCGAATATGTGGGATGAGGAGAATGCCTTGATCACCCCCGACGTCCTGTTCTTCTTCGACGGCCATGCCGGGGCGCTGGCGCTGTACGGGGTGCTGGCGGAAAGGCTGCGATCGGCCTTTCCCGGAACGCAGATCCGCGTGCAGAAGACGCAGATCGGCTTTTACGACCGCCGCCTGTACTGCTGCGCGTCGCTGGCCCCGGTGCGGCGCAGGGCCGAACGGCCGGACCCGTTTTTGACCGTCACCTTCTCGCTGGACGCGCCATGCCCGTCCCCTCGGCTGGTCTGCGTGCCGGTGCGAGCCCATCGCTTCACCCACCACGCCGTGATCGGCGGCGCTGAGGATATCGACGGCGAACTGCTGGGATGGATCACCGCCTCCCACGCGCTGACCACTGAAAGGAAGAATTGACATGCTCGAGCTTAAGAACGTGACCAAGAGATACCTGCGCCGCACGGCGCTGGACGACGTTTCGCTGCATATCGAGCCGGGCAGCACCTGCCTGCTGCTGGGCCCGAACGGCAGCGGCAAGACCACGATGATGAAGATGATCGCGGGCCTCGCCCGGCCCACCGGCGGCGAGATCCTGTTCGAGGGCGGGCCCATCGGCAAGGCCAGCAAGGCCCACGTGGCCTACATGCCCACCGAGAACTACTTCTACAATTACATGACCGTGAAGGACGCCGGGAAATACTATGCCGACTTCTTTGACGACTTCGACCCCGCCCGCTACGAGCGGATGCTTTCCGACATGGAGCTCGACCCCGCCGACCGCATCCGCCAGCTGTCCAGCGGCATGGCGGCCAAGCTGCGGCTGTCGCTGACGCTGAGCCGCGACGCGAAGCTGATGATGTTCGACGAGCCGCTGAACGGCGTGGACATCCTCACCCGCACCCAGACCATCGACGCCATACTGGCCGGACGGCGGGAGGGCCGCACGATGCTGATCTCCACCCACCTGGTGGACGAGCTGGAGGACGTGGTGGACACCACCGTCTTCCTGAAGAAGGGCAAGCTGGTCATGGCGGGCCCCAAGAAGGAGATCTGCGCCGGGCGCACGCTGAAGGAGCTGTACATCGAGGTGTACGGCCACGCGTCGGCGGAGCCGGCGACCGACGGGGAGGCGAAGGAAAATGCTTAAGCTGATGAAATACGAGTTCCGCAAGCTGCGGGCCACGCTGCTGATCCTGCTGGGCTCGGCGGCGGCGCTGGAGGTGGGCTTCCTGGCCGGGCAGGCCCTGAAGAAGAACACCATGATGACCGTGTGCCTGGGTCTGATCACCTTCCTGACCTTCCTGGTGTACGCCTACATCCTGCTGGCGGGCATGGCCAGCTATTCCCGGGAGCTGAAGGAAAAATCCGGCTACCTGATCTTCATGACCCCGGTGACGCCCATCGGCGTGGTGGTTTCAAAGCTGTTGTTCACGGCGCTGGCCGCCATCGCCGCCACGCTGCTGTTCGGCGGCATCGCCTATATCGACTACCGCATGCTGATCAATCGCATGCACATCGACCCCAGGATCACCCAGCAGATCAACGCGATGCTGCGCTTCGGCCTGAAGGCCAACGCCGGCATCGAGCAGATCCTGGGCATGGCCGCCTTCTACACGGTGACGGTGCTGGTGGAGATCATGTCCACCATGTGCACGGCCTACCTGGCCATCACGCTGTCCGCCACGCTGCTGCAGAACAAGAAGGGCTTCCTGCGCGCGCTGATCAGCCTGGTGCTGTTCATCGCCCTCACCTGGGGCATCAGCTGGCTGACCCAGAAGCTGGTGTACAACCGGGTGGCTCTGGACACCCCCTTCCAGGAGATGACCGGCCCGCTGGCCATCTCCGTGGGTCTGAACGCCGTGTTCTGCGCGCTGTTCGCCGGGGCCTCGGCATGGCTGCTGGACAGAAAGGTGAATTTGTAAGGATATGGCGGGGGACCTGCTTCCCCCGCCATGACTGCCCCTTTGACAGATTTGACTTGAGGCCTGAAGGCCTCCGGACGTCAAATCTGCAAGAAAGTCTACCGCTCTCAGGAGGTTTCAATATGTCCGAATCACAGCGTCGGCCCTGGAACGGCGCGCGGATGTCGCCGGAGCTGGAATTCAAGATCGCCAACCTGCCGGATTCCCCGGGCTGCTATCTGATGAAGTCCGAGGGCGAGATCATCTACGTGGGCAAGGCTGTGAACCTGAAGAACCGGGTCAGCCAGTACTTCCACTACAGCGCCCAGCACAGCCCCAAGGTGCGGGCAATGGTGGAGAAGATCGACGATTTCGACATCATGCTGGTGGACGGCGAGATGGAGGCCTTCGCGCTGGAGTGCAACCTGATCAAGCTGCACATGCCCCACTACAACATCAAGCTGAAGGACGACAAGGCCTATCCCTACATCCGCATCGACCTGAACGAGAGCTTCCCCCGGGTAGAGCTGGCCCGCCGGCAGGAGAAGGACGGCGCGAGGTACTTCGGCCCCTACCAGGGGGCCACCGTGGTGCGCGAGGTGCTGGACGTGGCGCGGCTGGTGTTCCCCATCCGCGTGTGCAACAAAAAGCTGAACCCGGAAAAGAAGCTGCGCCCCTGCGTGCACCACCAGGTGGGCCAGTGCCCCGCGCCCTGCGCGGGGCTGATCGACGAGGCGGGCTACCGTGCCACCATCGACGGCGTGATCGACTTTCTGAACGGCAAATACGCCCCGGTGCTGGACGCGCTGAAGGCAAAGATGGCCGCCGCCGCCGCCGAGATGAACTACGAGCGGGCCGCCCTGTACCGCGACCGCATCCGCGCCGTGGAGGCCGTGATGCAGAAGCAGAAGGCCATCTCCACCACCCAGGCGGACCAGGACATCATCGCCGTGCTGCCCCACGACGCCGACGCCATGGTGCAGCTGATGTTCGTGCGCTCGGGCCGCATGATCGGCTCGGAGCGCTTCACGCTGGAGGGCGCGGGCGACGAGCCGCTGGGCGAGATTTTGACCCAGTTCATGCTGCAATACTACGGGCCGGAGAACACCACGCCCAGGGAGATACTGCTTTCCGCCACACCGCCGGAGCACGACGTGATCGAGCAGCTGCTGACCGAGCAGCACGGCGCGCGCACCTACATCCTGACGCCGCGCCGGGGCGAAAAGCTGAAGCTGGTGAACATGGCCGTCAAGAACCTGAAGGACGAGGCCAAAAAGCTGGACCGCAAAAACGCCAACAGCTACGCCCGCACCACAGGCGCGCTGGAGGCGCTGCAGCAGATTCTGAACCTGCCCACGCTGCCCCGGCGCATCGAGGGCTACGACATCTCCAACACCCAGGGCGCGCAGAGCGTGGCCAGCGAGGTGGTGATGGTGGACGGCGTCAGCGCCAACCGGGAGTACCGCCGCTATCGCATCAAGACCGTGGAGGGGGCCAACGACTTCGCCAGCATGTACGAGGTCATCACCCGCCGCCTGTCCCACGGGCTGGACGAGCTCCAGGAGCGCAGGGCCCAGGGGCTGGACCCCGAGGGCGGCAAGTTTTCATGGCTTCCCGACCTGATCCTGGTGGACGGCGGCCGGGGCCAGCTGGCCGCGGCCCAGGAGGCCATGCGGGCCCAGGGCGTGAACATCCCCATGGTGGGCCTGGCCAAGCGCATCGAGGAGATCGTGCTGCCCGGCGAGGAGGAGAGCGTGCTGCTGGACCGCCATTCCCCCGCGCTGCACGTGCTGCAGCGGGTGCGCGACGAAAGCCACCGCTTCGCCATCATCCACCACCGCACCCTGCGGGGCAGGGCCAGCATCGCCTCCCGGCTGGACGGCATCCCCGGCGTGGGCGAAAAGCGCAAGAAGGCCATCCTCAGGCACTTCAAGACCGTGGAGGCCCTGCGCGCCGCCACCGCCGGGGAGATCGCACAAGTGCCCGGCGTGCCCGCCAACGTCGCGGAGGCGGTGTATGCCGCGCTCAGGGACACTGAGCGCCCGGAAAACAGTCCGGTGGACTGTTTTCAGCGAGGTGGGGCCGGCAGGCCCAGAGAATAGCTATCCACACCCTCCACTCTCCACTCTCAAAAGGAGGTCTCCCCATGCCCACCCCCTTCCCCTACCGGGGCTTTATGCTGGACGTGTGCCGGCACTTCATGCCGGTGGAACACATCGAAAGGCTGATCGAGGCCGCCGCGCTGTGCGGCATGAACCGCATGCACTGGCACCTGACCGACGACCAGGGCTGGCGCGTGGAGATCAAACGCTGGCCCCGGCTGACCGAAACCGGCGCGCGGCGCGGCTGGTCCTTCTTCGGATCGGTGTCGGGCCTGGAGAACAACTGCGGCTATTACACCCAGGATGAGGTCCGCCATGTCGTGGCCTTCGCCCGGGAAAGGGGCATCGGGATCATCCCGGAGATCGAGATCCCCGGCCACGCCTCGGCGCTGCTGGCGGCGCTGCCCCAGTGCGGCTGCCGCGCGGTGGACGCCGCGGGCAGCATCGTGGAGCGCCCCTATCGCTACGAGGTGCTTCGGGCCGCGGGCATCTATCCCAACCTGGTGTGCGCGGGCCGGGAGGCGCCCATGCAGATCATCCGGGATATACTGGATGAGATCGTCGATCTGTTCCCCTTCCCGATGGTGCACATCGGCGGCGACGAGGCCCCGAAGCTGCGCTGGCGCCGCTGCCCGGACTGCCAGAGGCGCATGCGCGCGCTGGGCATCGAATCCGAGGACGCGCTGCAGCGCCAGCTGGTGCTGGACGTCGGCGAGTACCTGGCGCAAAAGGGCCGCCGCACCGTGGTGTGGAACGACGTGCTGGCCGGGGGCCTGCTGCCGAAGCACTTCGTGGTGCAGCAGTGGCTGGGCGACGCGCCGCTGGCCCGGGCCTTCATGCAGGCGGGCGGCCAGGTGATCTGCTCGGACACCCGGCACTACTACTTCGACTATCCCTACGGCGTCACCGACGTGCACACGATCTACGATCACCCGATGGTCCCCGACTACGCCCGGGGCCTGGAGGAAAACCTGCTGGGCGTGGAGTGCCCGCTGTGGACCGAGTACGTGACCAACCTGGACCGGGCTTCCTTCCTGCTGCTGCCCCGGATGGCGGCGGTGGGCCTGCGGGCCATGGGCGACGACAGCCCCGACTGGGAAAGCTTCGCGGCCCGGCTGCGGGCGCTGATGTCCGAAATCGAGGCCGCCACCGGCCTGCGCGGCGCGCCGGAGGCGTTCTGGCGCATGTCCCCCGAGGCCGCCGCGGCCGACCGGGAGCACTGGCGCACGCTGCCCTTTGCCCAGGGCGCGCAGCCCTATGCCCGCTATGAGCGCCAGCTCGTGTTGCTGGAGAAGGCGGAGCGCCTGATGGAGCGCATCGGCATGCCCCGTCAATTCCTGCTGCGCGCGGGCGACGCCGGGATGGCGGCGCTGTCCGGCGGGGACGTGGATGACCACGACGGCGCGCTGACGCTGATCCGCCAGCTGATGGACGCCGTGCAAAGCCGGGAGGAGGGCCCCTGGGCCGGCCTGCCGGAGGATGTGTGGCTTTCCACGATGGGCGCGTTCACCCGCTTCGTGAACGAGCATCACCGCTCCACCGGGGAATACGGCTTCGACCGGGGCTTCTGGACCACCCGGCAGGTGAGCGCCGTGCTGGCGCGCGTGGGCACGCTGGAATACGAGCTGCGCCGGGACGAAAGCGGGCCGTTCATCGACCTGCACATCCCCTCCGACGCCGACCTGAGCCCCGCGGCGCTGAACGCCTCCGTGGCCGAAGCCCGGCGGCTCCTGGCGGAGCATCGCCCCGAATGGCGGGACGCGCCGATGCGCTGCGACAGCTGGCTGCTCGCCCCGGCGCTGAAGGATCTGCTGCCGGAGGGCTCCCGCATACTGCGCTTCCAGGCCGCCTTCGACCTGACCGAAGCCGATCCGGACGACCGGTCATACGTCGCCTGGGTGTTCGGCCTCACCGAAGCGCAGGCGAAGGCCCGCGACGTGGATGACCTGTCCCAAGACACCGCGCTGCAAAGGGGCGTCGTCGCGCTGATGCGCCGGGGCCGGAACGTCGGCTCCGCCGCGGGCGCGCTGGCCCGGGATTTCCAGTGAGCGAGCAATCATTGACAATCGGCCTGGAAAGTGAGAAAATGTAAATAACTATCTCATGTGCCGCTATGGCATGCCGGCAAGAAAACCCCCTCTCCGCCCTACGGGCACCTCTCCCCCTCACGGGGGCGAGGCAAGAAAACCCCCTCTCCGCCCTGCGGGCACCTCTCCCCCTCACGGGGGCGAGGCAAGACTGCGCGCTCCCCTGGCTCGCCCCCGTGAGGGGGAGAGCTGGCGCGCAGCGCCTGAGAGGGGCTCCCCGAAAGGAGATGATTCTTTGGCCATCCCCTCCAAAGCCACGATGCTGTCCAACGCCCGGATCCTGCGAAAGAACATGACCCCGTGGGAGCGCAAGTTATGGTATCTGTTCCTTCGAACGTATCCCGTGGGAATATACAAGCAACGTATCATAGGACCTTACATCGCCGATTTCTGCTGTCCCAGGGCCAGGCTGATCGTAGAGCTGGATGGCTCACAGCATTTTTCGCCGGAGGGGGAGGCATCGGACGCGCGGCGCAGCACCGCCCTTGAAGCACACGGCTATACCATCCTTCGCTTTCCCAACATTGAGATCGACCGCCACTTCCGAGCCGTATGCGAAACCATCGACCGGGAGATACAGCATCGATTGGAGGATTAACCCATGCCCATCCGCCAGGCCGCCGCCAACGATGTCTCCCGCATCGCGGAGATCATCGTGTTCAACAACCGGATCAACTACTTCCCGATCTTCGGGGACGAGGGCTTCTCCTTCGGCGAGGTCCAAGTCATCCCGCTGACGCGGAAGTACCTGGAGTCGCCCGGGCGGCTCGATCGCGTGTGGGTGTACGACGACGGCGTGGTCAAGGGCCTGATCGACGTCAACGGCGAGGAGATCGAAAAGCTGTACGTGGAGCCCGCCTTCCAGAGCCGGGGCATCGGCGCGGCGCTGCTGGAGCACGCCGTGACCCGGCTGGGCGCGCGCTGGCTGTGGGCGCTGGAGAAGAACGCGGGGGCCCTGCGCTTCTACGCGCGGCACGGCTTCATGCCCACCGGCGCGCGCAAGTTTGAGGAGGGCACGCCGGAATACCTGATCCGACTACAATATCAATAACCGCTACAGGAGGTCAGAGCATGAACTATGAAAAGCTGGATGCCCTGGTGGCATCCTACAGGGACGAGCTGATCGAAAACATCCGCAGGTGGATCGCCATTCCCTCGGTGCAGGGCGCGCCGGCGGGCGAAAACGCCCCCTTCGGAACAGAAGTGCGCCGCATGCTGGACACGGCGCTGGAGGACGGCCGCCGCTTCGGCTTTGAGGTGCGGGACATCGACGGCTATGCCGGCGACATCAGCCTGGGCGAGGGCGAGCAGACCATGGGCATGCTGGCCCACCTGGACGTGGTGCCCCTGGGCGACGGCTGGACCCACGACCCGCTGGGCGGCGAGATCGAAAACGGCCGGCTGTACGGTCGCGGCGCCACCGACGACAAGGGCCCGGCGCTGTGCGCGCTGTACGCCATGCGCGCGGTGAAGGAGGCCGGCATACCGCTGAAGCACGGCGTGCGGCTGATCCTGGGCTGCGACGAGGAGACGGGCATGAGCGACATGCGTCACTACGCCGGCAAGATGAAGATGCCGGATTACGGCTTCTCCCCGGACGCGGAGTTCCCGGTGATCAACATCGAAAAGGGCGGCGTGAACCTGCGGCTGTCAAAGGTCACCGGCGGCGAGGACGGCGCGGCCATCCCCGTGTACAGCCTGTACGCCGGCGAGCGGCCCAACGTGGTGCCCGCCGAGGCCACCGCGCTGGTGGGCCTGAACGGCATGACGCTCCGGGCGCTGAACGAAAGCCTGGCCGCCATCGCGGAAAAGCACGACCGCTTCGATCTGAAGGCGACGGACGCGGGCGAGGGCCGGGCGAAGATCACCGCCACCGGCGTGAACGCCCACGCGGCCATGCCCGAGGGCGGCGTGAACGCGGCGGGCATGCTGCTGATCGCCCTCAGCGAGCTGGGCGCGGGCAGCGAGAGCACCCACGCCGCCATCGCCATGCTGGCCGAGGCCGTGGGCATGGAATACACCGGCCAGGCCCTGGGCATCGCCTGCGCGGACGAGCTGTCCGGCGCGCTGACCTGCAACCTGGGCATACTGCGCTACGACCAGAACGAGATCTCCGCGCTGCTGGACATCCGCTATCCCATCTGCGGCGATGAGGAGCGCATGCTGGGCCAGGCGGCCAAGCGCGTGGCCCCGGCGGGCATGAGCGTGTGCTGCGTCACCAGCCATACCCCGCTGCACGTTCCGGCGGAGAGCCGCATCGTGCAGGGGCTTTTGAAGGTCTACCACGAGGTCACGGGCCTTGACGCCTACACCATCGCCATCGGCGGCGGCACCTATTCCCGCATGATGCCCAACACCGTGGCCTTCGGCGTGTGCTTCCCCGGCGACATGGACGTGTGCCACATCGCCGACGAATACATCGACGTGAACAAGATGATGCTGGGCGTGAAGATATTCGCCCACGCCATCGCGGAATTGGCGGGAGCATGATGAGAGGATGAGCGCTATGCAAAACAAAGTCTTTTCCATCGCCATCGACGGGCCCGCGGGCGCGGGCAAATCCACCATCGCCAAGGCCCTGGCGAAGGAGCTGAACGCCATGTACCTGGACACCGGGGCCATGTACCGCGCCTTCGGCCTGTACATGCTGCGCAAGGGCGCTTCCAAGGACCCGGAGGCCGTAGCCGCCTCCGTAGACGAAGTGGACATCACCGTGGAATTCATCGACGGCGCCCAGCACATCTTCCTGGGCGGCGAGGACGTGAGCCGCGCCATCCGCGAGCCGGAGGTCTCCATGGCCGCCAGCGACGTTTCCGCCGTGCCCCAGGTGCGCGTGCGCATGGTGGCGCTGCAGCAAAAGATCGCCGAGGGCCACAGCGTGATCATGGACGGCCGCGACATCGGCACCAAGGTGCTGCCCAACGCCACGCTGAAGATCTTTTTGACCGCCTCCGCCGAGGAGCGGGCGAAGCGCCGCTGCCGCGAGCTGGAGGAGAAGGGCATGCCCCAGCCCTACGAGGACGTGCTTCGGGAGATGAAGGAGCGCGACTACCAGGACACCCACCGCGCCGCCTCGCCCCTTCGGGCCGCGGAGGACGCCGTGCGGGTGGACACCTCCGCGCTGACGCTGGAGGAAAGCGTGGCGGAGATGAAGCGGCTGGCCCTGCGGGCCATCGGAGTGTGATACCATGAACCGGCGCTTCTATCGATTCCTGTGCGTCGTGCTGGGCGCGTGGTACAGACTGTTCTTCCCCTACCGAATCGACGGCGCGGAGAACATTCCCGCGGAGGGCGGCTTCGTGCTGTGCGCGAACCATTGCAGCAACCGGGACCCCTTCTTCCTGGCCATCGCCTGCAAGCACCGCTGCTTCCACTTCATGGCCAAGGCCGAGCTGTTCCGGTGGAAGCCCCTGGCCCGGATCGTGCGCAGCCTGGGCGGCTTCCCGGTGGAGCGGGGCAACAGCGACCTGAATTCCGTGCGCACGGCGCTGAAGCTGATCACCGACGGCCACGGGCTGGCCATCTTCCCCCAGGGCACCCGGGTGAAGGACAACCGCCGCACCCCGATGCTGGAGGGCGTTTCGATGATCGCCCTGCGCGCCGGCGTGCCGGTGATCCCCGCCTACATCGGCGGGCCCTTCCGGCTGTTTCACAGGGTGCAGATCAGCTTCGGCAAGCCCGTGGACCTTTCCGGCTTTGGCAGGCGCATGACCAGCGAGACCCTGGCCGCGGCCACCCGGCACATCGAGGACGCGGTGTGGTCATTGAAGGCGGATTGAATCAATTGTAAAAGTTTTGTAAACATCAAAATTCAAGCAGGAATAACAAAGACTATACGCGAAATAACACGGATAGCATAAATAGTATATTAATGCGCGTATACCACGAGTATACAGATCGGCTTGATCGAAAAAGGCGGAGGCGGTTTCCCATCGCGGGCGTGATTCTGGCCCGGCACGCGGGCTTTTGCTTTGGCGTTCGAAGGGCGGTGGAGACTGCCGAACTGGCGGCTCCGGCCGTCACCCTGGGCCCCATCATCCACAACCCCCAGGTGGTGGATCGGCTGGCGGCCATGGGCGTGCACAGCGCCGATTCCCCCGAGGCCATTCCCCGGGGGGCGCGCGCGGTGATCCGCAGCCACGGCATCGGTCGGGCGGCCTATCGGGCCCTTGAGGCCAAGGGCTGCGAGATCGTGGACGCCACCTGCCCCTTTGTGCAGCGCATTCACGACATGGCGATCTCCGCCAGCCGCGAAGGCACGCCGCTGATCGTGATCGGCGAGCGGGAGCACCCGGAGGTGCAGGGCATACTGGGCTGGACGGACGGCCCCGCCTGGGCGGTGCTGACCGATGAAGACGTCAGCGCGCTTCCACCGTTGGAGCGCGCGCTGGTGGTCGCCCAGACCACCATGGTGCAGCAGCGGTTCGACGAGCTGTGCGGAAAGCTGAAACAGCGCATCCCACAGCTGGACGTTCGCGCCACCATCTGCACCGCCACCCGCGACCGCCAGAACGAGGTGGCCGACATCGCCCGCCGCGCGGACGTGATGCTGGTCGTCGGCGGCAGGCAGAGCTCCAACAGCCAAAAGCTGTACAGGCTCGCCGCGGGCCACTGCCGCAGGGCGTACTTCATCGAGACCGCGGCCGAGCTGGACGGCATTCATGTGAAGCCGTCCGATACGATCGGGATTACAGCCGGTGCTTCCACGCCGGATTGTATAATTAAGGAGGTTGTTGCAAGAATGAACGACATCGAGAAGAAAGTCAATCCCGAAGAGAACCAGGAACTTGAAGTCATGTCAGAAGAAGCCATTGACAAGACCATAGTTCAAATTCGTCCCGGCCAGATCATCACTGGCAAGGTCGAAATGATCACCGACGATGAGGTTTGCGTCAACATCGGCTACAAGTCTGACGGTATCGTTAAGAAATCCGAGCTTTCTTCCACCGATGTCAAGGAGGGCGATGAGATCGAGGTCGAGGTCGTCAAGGTGAATGACGGCGAGGGCAACGTTCTGCTCTCCCAGAAGAACATCATCAACCGCAAGGCGTGGGAAGACATCTGCGCCAAGGAAGAGGCCGGCGAGTTCGTCGAGGGCGTGGGCAAGGAAGCCGTCAAGGGCGGCCTGCTTGCCGATGTGGACGGCATCCGCACCTTCATCCCCGCCAGCCAGCTGTCCCTGCGCTATGTCGAGAAGATCGACGAGTTCGTGGGCCAGCCCATGACGCTGAAGATCATCGAGATCGACAAGGCCAAGAAGCGCATCGTCGCCAGCCGCAAGGCCGTGCTGATGGCGGAAGAGGCCGAGAAGAAGAAGAAGATCTGGGAGAACCTGGAGGTCGGCTCCGTGGTGAAGGGCATCGTTCGCCGCCTGGCGGACTTCGGCGCCTTCGTGGACATCGGCGGCGTGGACGGCCTGGTGCATGTCACCGACCTCAGCTGGGGCCGCGTGAAGCATCCCTCCGACGTGGTTTCCGTCGGCCAGGAGATCGACGTGAAGATCCTGAACGTGGATCCCGAGCGCGAGCGCATCTCCCTGTCCTACAAGCAGACCCAGCCCCGCCCCTGGACCGTGGCCGGTGAGAAGTATCCCGTCGGCAGCGTTGTGGAGGGCAAGGTCGTGCGCATCACCACCTTCGGCGCGTTCGTGGAGCTGGAGCCCGGCCTGGACGGCCTGGTCCACATCAGCCAGTGCGCCCTGACCCGCATCGCGAAGGTCGAGGACGCCGTGAACGTGGGCGACATCGTGCGCGTGAAGGTGCTGGACGTCAACACCGAAGCCAAGCGCATCTCCCTGTCCATCCGCGAGGTGCTGGAGGACGAGGCGCTGGCCACCGAGGACGGCGAGTATGACATCGATGAGATTCCCGCCGAGGAAGCTTATGTCGAGGAAGCTCCCGTGGAGGAGGCTCCCGCCGAGGAAGCGCCCGTCGAGGAATAATCCAATCCACGCAAAAGCGGCACATCGCGTGCCGCTTTTGTCTTATGATTCGGAGGTGTTTTCATCGTGGCAAGGATCGAAAGCTTCACTGTCAATTCAAACGCCGACGGCCTGCCGCTGTCGGTGTGCGTGGTGTCGCCGGAGGGCGGCGCGCCGAAGGCCCTGGTGCAGCTGGCCCACGGCATGGCCGAGCACAAGGAGCGCTACCTGCCCTTCATGGAATACCTGGCCGAAAGGGGCTACGCTTCGATCATCAACGATCACCGGGGGCACGGGGCCAGCGTGAGGGACCCCAGGGACCTGGGCTACTTCTATCAGAACGGCGCGGACGCGCTGGTCCGGGACCTGCACCAGCTGACGCTGTGGTTCCGCCAGCGCTATCCGGGTTTGAAGCTGTTCCTGTTCGGCCACAGCATGGGCTCGCTTGCCGTGCGGGTATACCGGCAGAAGTACGACGGCGACATCGACGGCCTGGTGGTGTGCGGCAGCCCCGGCGCCAACCCCGCCGCAGGCGCGGGCCTGCTTCTGAACCGGGTGATGACCGCGTTCAAGGGCGAGCGCCACATCAGCAAGCTGTTCGTGAAGATGACCACCGGCAGCTTCAACAAGGGCAACCCCAAGTCCGGCAGCCCTAACGCCTGGCTGAGCACCAACCAGGACAACGTGGAAAGCTACGACGCCGACCCGCTGTGCGGCTTCCCCTTCACGCTGAACGGCTACAAGGCGCTGCTGGAGCTGATGCGGGATGCCTACAGGCCTGTTCCCGCCGGCCACCCGGACCTGCCGGTGCACTTCCTCAGCGGCGAACACGACCCCTGCGCCCCGGACAAAAAGGGCTTCGAGGCCGCCGTGCAGCGGGTGAAGGACGACGGCTACAAAACCGTCACCGCCAAGATGTACCCCGGCATGCGCCACGAGGTGCTGAACCACGCCGAGCGGCAAATCGTGTTCGACGACCTCGCGGCGCTGCTGGACGGGTGGACGGCAAAGAAGTGAATTCGGGAATATGAGCTTCCGGCATACAAGGCCTTCCTCTATGGGGAGGGCCTTGTAAATGTGAACCGTCCGTTAATTCTTATTTTGGTACCTTGACATAGTGAGCCTCGTCTGATATTATTTAGGTACCAAAATACGAAAGGACGGATGAACATGAATCACAATCCGATGTACGGACATAGAGCATTTGACGAAAGGGACGGCAGTGCGCGCCGCATGCCCCGGGGCTTTGGCGGTCCCGACGGCTTTGACAGCCCCCGCTGCATGCCCCGTGACTTTGGCCCCGGCTTCGGCGGACCCCACGGCGGCTTCGGACCCGGCGGCCCCGGCTTCGGAGGGCCTCACGGCGGCATGCCGCCCCGTCGGCCCGACCCGGGATTTTTGAAGAAGCGCATCGACGACGGCGACGTGATGGAGCTGATCGACATGGCCGGCCGCATGGCCCACCGGCTGCCCCAGGGCGGCCCGGCCCGGGGCCAGGCGTTGATCCTGTCCATCCTGGCGGGCAGGGACACCCTCAGCCAGCGGGAGCTGCAGCAGATGCTGGGCATACAGCCTGGCTCGCTGAGCGAGCTGCTTTCAAAGCTGGAGGTCAAGGGCTACCTGACCCGGGAGAAGGCGGAGGACCGCCGCGGCAACCTGCTGCGCATCACCGACGCGGGCCGGGCGGCCATCCCGGAGGTCGACGCCGACGACGAGGGCGACCCCCTCTCCCCCCTGACTGACGCGCAGCAGGACCAGCTGGCCGGATTGCTGCGGACGCTGCTGACCGCCTGGGTGGACCGGCTGGACCCCCCGTTCCCCCGCGGCCATCGCCCCGAACAGAGGCCGGTGGAGGTGTGAGTTAATCAGGGAACAGGGACACCGAACGCCCGGGAAACAGTCCGGTGGACTGTTTTCAGTGAGGTGGGGCCGGTAGGCCCAAAGCAGGGAACAGGGGGACCGTATTGCCACGTCGCCCCCGTTGGGGGCTCCTCGCAATGACATTGCGGAAGCGTACAACGCCCTGCCCCGTAAGTTGACATTGCGAGGAGGCCCGTATTCTTGGGCCGAC
>JBGUQG010000360.1:0-5799 GCA_045130815.1 Christensenellales bacterium | reverse complement strand
GCCTTTTTTGCCGCGTGCGACGCAGCCTGCGGGGACGGCGCGAACATACTGATACTGTCGGACCGGGGCGTGGACGGCACGAAGCTGGCCATCCCCTCGCTGCTGGCGGTCTCGGCGCTGGAGCAGCACCTGATCCGCGTCAAGAAGCGGACACGGGTCTCCGTGATCCTGGAGAGCGGCGAGCCCCGGGACACCCACCAGCTGGCCATGCTGATCGCCTATGGCGCGCGGGCGGTCTGTCCGTACCTGGCCCACGCCGTCATCCGGCAGAAGCTTTCCGAGGACGCCGTTGAAAGCTACGACAGAGCCCTGACCGCGGGCGTGCTGAAGATCGCTTCCAAGATGGGCGTGTCCACGCTGCAGGCCTACCAGAGCGCCCAGCTGTTCGAGGCAGTGGGGCTTGATGCGCAGTTCGTCGATCAATACTTCTCCAATACGCCCGCCGTGTTGGGCGGGAAGGGGCTGCACGACGTTGAGGCCGACAGCCGGTATCACCACGCAGCGGCCTATGAAAGCCCGCTGGGAAGCAGCCTGCCGAGCGTCGGCCGCCACAGGCTGCGCACCGGCGAGGGGGCCGAGGAGCACCTGTACAGCCCGGAGGTCATCCACCTGCTGCAAAAGGCGGTGTGGACGGATGACATGGCGAAGTTCGAGGAGTACGCAAGGCGGGTGGAGAACGACGGCCCGCGCACCATCCGCGCCATGCTGGACTTCAACTACGAGGTGTGCAACCCCGTGCCGCTGGACGAGGTGGAGAGCGTGGAGAGCATCGTCCGGCGCTTCAGGACCGGGGCGATGTCCTACGGCTCCATCTCCAGGGAGGCCCACGAGTGCATGGCGGCTGCCATGAACCGGCTGGGCGGCAGGAGCAACAGCGGCGAGGGCGGCGAGCTGCCGGAGCGCTTCGGCACCGGGTTGAACTCCGCCATCAAACAGGTGGCCTCCGGGCGCTTCGGCGTGACCCGGGACTATCTGCTGTCCGCCAGTGAGCTCCAGATCAAGATGGCCCAGGGCGCGAAACCGGGCGAGGGCGGCCATCTGCCCGGGGCGAAGGTGACGGACAGCGTGGCGAAGACCCGCTGCGCCACGCCGGGGATATCGCTGATTTCCCCGCCGCCGCACCACGACATCTACTCCATCGAGGATTTGGCCGAGCTGATCTACGACCTGCAATGCGCCAACGAGGACGCGAAGGTCACCGTGAAGCTGGTGTCATCCACCGGCGTGGGCACCATCGCCAGCGGCGTGGCCAAGGCCGGGGCGGGGGGCATACTGATCTCCGGCGGCGAGGGCGGCACCGGCGCGGCTCCAATGTCCAGCGTCCATCACGCGGGCCTGCCCTGGGAGATCGGCCTTGCCGAGACCCACCAGGTGCTGTGCCGGAACCGCCTGCGCCAGACCGTGACGCTGGAGACGGACGGCAAGCTGATGACCGGGCACGACGTGGCCGTGGCGCTGCTGCAGGGCGCGGAGCAATTCGGCTTTGCCACCGCGCCGCTGATCGCCATGGGCTGCCGCATGATGCGGGTGTGCCAGCTGGGCACCTGTCCCTTCGGCGTGGCGACGCAGGACCCTGAACTGCGCAAGCGCTTCGTGGGCAAGCCGGAATACGTGCAGCGGTTCATGATCTTCGTGGCCCGACAGCTTCGCCAGATCATGGCGAAGCTGGGCGCGCGGACGGTGGACGCGCTGGTGGGCCGAAGCGACCTTCTGAGGATGAAGGACGGAGCGCAGATGGACCTTTCCGACCTGATCGGCTTTGCCCGCAACACCCACTTCCTGCCGGAGGCGAGGCACGACTTCAGGCTGCGGGAGCGCATGGACGCGCGTCTGATCCGGGACCATGTTCAGCTGACCACCACAGACCGGGCCTTCGGCGCGCTGCTGAAGGGCGAGCGCCACATCCAGGCCCAGGGCTGCGGGGGACAATCCTTCGGCGCTTTCCTGCCGGCGGGGCAGAGCATCGCGCTGTACGGCGTGGCCAACGACTATCTGGGCAAGGGCCTCTCCGGGGGCACGCTGGCCGTCTGTCCGCCCGCGGACGCGGTGTGGAACCCGGGAGACACGCTGATCGGCAACGTCGCACTGTACGGCGCGACCTCCGGCCACGCCTTCATAGCGGGCGTGGCGGGCGAGCGCTTCGCCGTGCGCAATTCCGGCGCGTGGGCCGTGGTGGAGGGCGTGGGCGACCACGGCTGCGAATACATGACCGGCGGCCGCGTGGCAGTGCTGGGGCCGGTGGGGGACAACTTCGGCGCGGGCATGTCCGGCGGCATCGCCTGGGTGCTGGACGAGGACGGTGCGCTGGAGAAGCGCATCAACGCCGGATCGGTTCGGGCGCACGTGGTCAAACCCGGACAGGCCGGGGAGCTGCGCCGGCTGCTGGAGATGCACCTGGACGCGACGGGCTCCGTCAGGGCAAAAGCTGTGCTTGAGGATTTTGAAGGATGGCTGCCAAGCTTCAGAGCCGTCATATCGGATGAATACCTGGATTATCTGAGCCGGAGGGAGGCGTGATCAATGGGAAAGCCCACGGGATTCATGGAGGTCGCCCGAGCGGAGAATCCATACCGCGACGAGGCGGCGCGCCTTCGCGACTTTGAAGAGCTGCACATTCCCCAGCCCGCCGACGCGCGGCGGGCCCAGGCCTCCCGGTGCATGAACTGCGGCGTGCCCTTCTGCCAGTCGGGCTACGGCTGTCCGCTTCACAACCTGATCCCGGAGTGGAACGACCTGCTCTGTCAGGGCAGGGAGCGGGAGGCCCTGGAGCGCCTGCTCACCACCGCGCCGTTCCCGGAATTCACGGGCCGGGTGTGCCCTGCGCTGTGCGAAAAGGCGTGCAACCTGGCGGAGGATGCCCTGACCAACCGGGACAACGAGCTGTACCTGGTGGAAACGGGGTTTGAAAAGGGCTGGATCGAGCCGAGGCTTCCCGGGCGGCGCACGGGCAAGCGCGTGGCCGTGGTGGGCAGCGGCCCCGCCGGGCTGGCTGCGGCGGACCTGCTGAACCGGCTGGGACACGCGGTCACGGTATTCGAGCGCGACGACAGGTCCGGGGGCCTGCTGATGTACGGCATTCCCAACATGAAGCTGCCCAAGCGGATCGTGGAGCGCCGGTTGCGCCTGATGGAAGCCGAGGGGATATGCTTTCTGACGGATACCGAAGCCGATCCCGACGACCTGCGCTCCTTCGACGCCGTCGCGCTCTGCGGCGGGGCCAGGAAGCCGCGGGCGCTGAACGTGCCCGGCGTCTTCGCCGTGGACTACCTGACGGCGGCCACCCGGGCGGTGCTGGCGGGAGGCGAGCCGACCGTCAGCGCCAGGGGCAGGCGCGTGGTGGTCGTGGGCGGCGGCGACACGGGCAACGACTGCGTGGGCACGGCGCTGCGCCAGGGCTGCGCCTCTGTCGTCCAGCTGGAGATGATGCCCGCGCCGCCCCTTGGGCGCACGGCCGGCAACCCATGGCCGGAATGGCCGCGCACGCTGCGCACCGATTACGGGCAGCTTGAGGCCATCCGGCGCCAGGGCGCCGACCCCCGAATCTATGAAACGACGGTCAAGCGGCTGCTGCCCGGCGGCGTCGAGACCGTGAAGCTCAAGGGCTTTGATCCCATTCCCGGCACGGAGCGGGAGCTGCCCTGCGACCTGCTGCTGGTCGCGGCGGGCTTCGCGGGCTGTGAAACGGCGACTGCAGAGCGCTTCGGCGCGCCGCTGAACCAGAGGGGCTGCATGATGCCCGGCGACGGCAGCCATCGCCTGCGGGACAACCTGTTCTGCGCGGGCGACATGCGAACGGGCCAGTCGCTGGTGGTGCGCGCTCTGGCGGACGGCAGGGCGTCGGCCCTGGAAATCGACAGGTATCTGAAGGGGGATACACCATGACCAAATACATCTTTGTCACCGGCGGCGTGGTATCGGGCCTGGGCAAGGGCATTACGGCGGCCTCGCTGGGGCGGCTGTTGAAGGCACGGGGGCTGAAGGTGGCGGCCCAGAAGCTGGACCCCTATGTCAACGTGGACCCCGGCACCATGAGCCCCTACCAGCACGGCGAGGTGTACGTGACCGAGGACGGCGCGGAGACCGACCTGGACCTGGGCCACTACGAGCGCTTCATCGACGAGGACCTGAACCGGTTCTCCAACCTGACCACCGGCAGGGTGTATTCCAACGTCATCCGGCGGGAGCGCCGGGGCGGCTACCTGGGCTGCACCGTGCAGACCATACCCCACATCACCGACGAGATCAAGACCTTCATCTACCAGGTGGGGAAGAATACCGACGCCGACGTGGTGATCACGGAGATCGGCGGCACCATCGGCGACATCGAATCCCAGCCCTTCATCGAGGCCATCCGCCAGGTGGGGCTGGAGGTGGGCCGGGAGAACGCGCTGTACATCCATGTGACGCTGGTGCCCTACCTGAAGGCCAGCGGCGAGCACAAGTCCAAGCCCACCCAGCACTCCGTGAAGGAGCTTCAGGGCATGGGCATCAGCCCCGATATCATCGTGCTGCGGGTGGACGAGCCCATCACCGACAGGGGGATATTCACCAAGATCGCCCACTTCTGCAACGTGAAGGCCGACTGCGTGATCGAGAACCGCACGCTTGAGAACCTGTACGAGGCTCCGCTGATGCTGGAGGCGGCGAACCTCTCCGGCATCGCCTGCCGGGAGCTGGGCATCGACGCGCGGGAGCCGGACCTGGAGGAGTGGCGCGCGCTGGTGGAGCGCATCCGCCACCAGTCCGGCACGGTCAGGATCGGGCTGGTGGGCAAGTACGTGCAGCTGCACGACGCCTATCTCTCCGTGGCGGAGGCCCTGCGCCACGCGGGCTACGCGCTGGACGCGAGGGTGGAGATCGAATGGATCGATTCCGAGGGGATCAGCCAAGAGAATTGCGCCGAGGCGCTGTCCCGCGTCCAGGGCATCATCGTCCCCGGCGGCTTCGGCGGCCGGGGGATCGAGGGAATGATCCTGGCGGCGCAGTACGCCCGTGAGCATCGCGTGCCCTACTTCGGCATCTGCCTGGGCATGCAGATCGCCGTGATCGAGTTCGCGCGCCACGCGGCGGGGCTGGAGGGCGCGAATTCCCACGAGTTCGATGAAAACAGCCCATGCCAGGTGATCCACTACATGCCCGACCAGAACGACGCCGTGGACAAGGGCGGCACGCTGCGGCTGGGGAAATACCCCTGCGTGTTGAAAGACGGCACCGCCATCGCGGCCTGCTACGGCGCCAATGAGATCAGCGAGCGCCACCGCCACCGCTATGAGTTCAACAACGCCTGGCGCGGCGCGCTGACCGGGGCCGGGCTGGTGCTGTCCGGGCTGTCCCCGGACGGCCGGCTGGTGGAGACCGTGGAGCTTGCCGGTCATCGCTTCTTCATCGGCGTGCAGTTCCACCCGGAGTTCAAGAGCCGGCCCAACCGGCCCCACCCGCTTTTCACGGGCTTTCTGCGCGCGGCGATGGAGCGCCATATTTAACGTGATCTTTGCTTGCATGCGGCGGGGGAGGCTGCTATAATATATCAGGTAAGCAGAAGCGCCGACTTCTCACCTTGCGACTCGCGTTGCAACGGTTAACAAGCATCAGCAGGCCCGAAGGGGCTTTGGGAAGAGCGGCGCGACGCGCTGCTCTTTTTCATTCGGCAGACAATTTTAGGAGGTGTTTCGGTATTAACGATCTCATGATTAACGAGGAGATCCGCGACCGCGAGGTGCGCGTCGTGGACCAGAACGGCGAACAGCTGGGCGTCATGTCCAGCAGGGATGCGCTGGCCCTGGCCGAGGAGCGTCAGCT
>JBGUQG010000359.1:0-4683 GCA_045130815.1 Christensenellales bacterium | reverse complement strand
TGGACAACGGCGCTGCCGTGATCCTGTGCTCCCACCTGGGCCGCCCGAAGGGCGAGTTCAACATGAAGTACTCCCTGGCCCCCGTCGCCAAGCGCCTGTCCGAGAAGCTGGGCTTCGAAGTGAAGCTGGCCAAGGATGTCATCGGCCCCGACGCCAAGAAGCTGGCGGCTGAGGTCGAGCCCGGCAAGGCCGTGCTGCTGGAGAACGTCCGCTTCCACGCCGAAGAGGAAAAGAACGACCCCGCCTTCGCCAAGGAGCTGGCGAGCATGGCCGAGCTGTACGTGTCCGACGCGTTCGGCACCGTGCATCGCGCCCACGCCTCCACCGCCGGCGTCGCCGATTACCTGCCCGCCGTGGCCGGCTACCTGATCGGCAAGGAGCTCAACTTCCTGGGCAACGCCGTGGAGAACCCGGTGCGTCCCTTCGTGGCCATCCTGGGCGGCGCGAAGGTCAAGGACAAGATCGGCGTCATCACCAACCTGCTTGAGAAGGTCGATACCCTGATCATCGGCGGCGGCATGGCCTATACCTTCTCCAAGGCCATGGGCGGCGAGATCGGCGATTCCCTGCTGGACGAGGAGCGCATTGACCTGGCCAGGGAAATGATGAAGACCGCCGAGGCCAAGGGCGTGAAGTTCCTGCTGCCGGTGGACACCGTGATCGCCAACGATTTCGACAACCCCACCGAGATCAAAACCGTCGAGGCCGGCGCGATCCCCGCGGGCTGGCAGGGCCTGGACATCGGCCCCAAGACCATCGAGCTGTTCTCCGACGCCGTGAAGAGCGCCAAGACCGTGGTCTGGAACGGCCCCATGGGCGTGTTTGAGAAGCCTGAGTTCGCCAAGGGCACCCTGGCCATCGCCACCGCTATGGCCGAGTCCGGCGCTACCACCATCATCGGCGGCGGCGACAGCGCCGCGGCTGTGACCCAGATGGGCCTGGCCGATCGCATGAGCCACATCTCCACCGGCGGCGGCGCCTCCCTGGAGTTCCTGGAGGGCAAGGAGCTGCCCGGCGTCGCCTGCCTGATGGACAAGGCCTGATCGATCCAAACATATATCGCCGCGGGCAGGTTGCGTCCTGCTCGCGGCGAAATGAACAATATGACTGTTGTTAGGAGGAGATTCCCATGCGCAAGCCCATTATCGCCGGCAACTGGAAGATGAACAAGACGCCCGAGGAGGCGGCCCAGCTGGTTACCGAGCTGATTCCGCTGGTGAAGGACGCCAAGTGTGACGTTGTCGTCTGCACCCCCGCCGTTGATTTCGCCGCCGTCAAGGCCGTCATCGAGGGCACCAACATCAAACTGGGCGCCCAGAACGTGCACTTCAAGGCCTCCGGTGCCTATACCGGCGAGCTGTCCGCCGACATGCTGAAGGCTGCCGGCTGTGAATATGTGATCATCGGCCACTCCGAGCGTCGCCAATATTTCGGCGAGACCGACAAGACCGTCAACCTGCGCACCGTCGCGGCCGTGAAGGCAGGCCTGAAGGCCATCGTGTGCGTCGGCGAGATGAAGGACGAGCGTGAAGCTGGCTATACCGACATGATCGTCATGTATCAGACTCAGATGGCGCTGCACGGCCTGACCGCCGAAGAGCTGGACAACGTCGTGATCGCCTATGAGCCCGTGTGGGCCATCGGCACCGGCCTGACCGCCACCGACGAACAGGCGAACGAGACCATCGGCGTGATCCGCAAGGCCATCGCCTACAAGTTTGGCAAGGAGGCCGCGGAGAAGATCCGCATCCAGTACGGCGGCAGCATGAAGGGCTCCAATGTCAAGGGCCTGATGGCGCAGCCGGAGATCGACGGCGGCCTGATCGGCGGCGCGTCCCTGAAGGCGGCGGACTTCGCCCAGGTGGTCAATTTCTGATCCCATTCTACACTGAACTGGAGGTAGATTCCCATGATGAAGTTGGTTTTGGTTCGCCACGGCGAAAGCGAGTGGAACAAGCTGAACCTGTTCACCGGCTGGACCGACGTGGACCTGAGCGAAAAGGGCCACGAGGAAGCCAAGGCGGCGGGCCAGCTGCTGAAGGCCGAGGGCTATGACTTTGATGTCTGTTACACCTCTTACCTGAAGCGCGCCATCCACACCCTGTATCACATCCTGGACGAGATGGATCGCGCCTGGCTGCCGGTAGTCAAGTCCTGGAAGCTGAACGAGCGCCATTACGGCGCGCTGCAGGGCCTGAACAAGTCTGAGACCGCCGAGAAGTACGGCGAGGATCAGGTGAAGATCTGGCGTCGTTCCTTCAACATCAAGCCGCCGGCCCTGGAGGCCTCTGACGAGCGCTCGGCCCTGAAACAGCCGATGTACCGCGACGTGGACAAGGCGCTGCTGCCCGCCCACGAGAGCCTGGAGACCACCATCGAGCGCGCGGTGCCGTACTTCAACGAGGTCATCAAGCCCGATATGAAGGCCGGCAAGCGCGTCATCATCGCCGCTCACGGCAACAGCCTGCGCGCGCTGGTGAAGTACTTCGACAACATTTCCGATGACGACATCATCGGCGTGAACATCCCCACCGGCACCCCGCTGGTGTATGAGTTTGACGACGACTTCAAGGTCATCAAGAGCTACTACCTGGGCGACCAGGAGGCGCTGAAGGCCAAGATGGAGGCCGTTGCCAACCAGGGCAAGAAGAAGTAATTCAAGCCAACAAAAAAGCTGCCTTCCGGCAGCTTTTTTGTTGGGGTCAATCCACCTTTCTGAACACAATGGCGGTCCTGCAGGGGATGTAGATCTCAAAGCCCAGGCCCCGGCCCTCGATGAACCGGGTGTTGTACACATAATCCTTGCTGGTGCGATCCATGCCGCCGAAGTCGATGTCGTCGGTGGAGAAGACCACCTTATACTTGCCCTCGCCCACGGAATGCACCGGCAGGAAGAAGTTGGTGGGGGAATAGGTGGGGTGGAAGTTGAACACGTACACCAGCTCGCCCTTGGAGAAGGCGATGATCTTTCCCGGCTGGTCGATCCACAGGTTTACCGTGTTCGTCTTGCTGAGCACTCTGTACTTGCGGGAGAACTTCAGCATCGCCTTGTCGAAGTTGGCCAGCCACTCATATTTCAGCATGCCGTTCTGCACCAGCGACCACTGTCTGCGGGCGTACTTGTAGCTCCAGTTGTTGCCCTCGCGGGGGAAATCTATCCATTCGGGATGGCCGAACTCGTTGCCCATGAAGTTCAGGTAGCCGTCGCTGCCCAGGGTCAGCGTGATGAAGCGGATCATCTTGTGCAGCGCGATGGCCCGGTCGATGGCGATGGAATGGAACGACTTTTCCATGCCGGTATACATCTCGGCGTCCGCCATGCGGAAGATCAGCGTCTTGTCGCCCACAAGCGCCTGGTCGTGGGATTCGCAATAGCCGATGTTCTTCTCCTGGGGCCGGCGGGTGGTCAGCTCATACCACATCTTGAACATGTCCCACTGGTCGTCGGAATACTCCTTCAGCAGCTTGATCCAGAAGTCCGGCACGCCCATGGACAGGCGATAGTCGAAGCCGATACCGCCGCTGCGGATGGGGATGCACATGCCGGGCATGCCGCTCATCTCCTCGCAGATGGTCAGCGCGAAGGGATTCACCGCGTGGATCAGCTCGTTGGCCAGCTGCAGATAGGTCAGCGCGTCCACGTTGGTGTTCAGGCCGAAGTACTGGGAATAGTCGGTGAAGTTGGAGCCCAACCCGTGATCCTGGTAAATCATGCTGGTCACGCCGTCAAACCGGAATCCGTCAAAGTGATACTCCTCCAGCCAGAACTTCAGGTTGGACAGCAGGAAGTGCAGCACCTCGTGCTTGCCGTAATCGAACAGGCGGGTGTTCCAGGCGGGGTGCCAGCCGCGATCCCCGGCCAGGAAATACTGGTTGTCCGTGCCGTCCAAACCGTTCAGGCCCTCGTCCGCGTTGGCGGAGGCGTGGGAGTGCACCACGTCCAACAGCACGTACATACCCAGCTCGTGGGCCTTGTTGATCAGGTATTTCAGGTCCTCCGGCTCGCCGTATTTGGAGGAAGCGGCAAAAAAGTTGCTGACCTGATAGCCGAAGGAGGCATAGTAGGGATGCTCCTGGATCGCCATCAGCTGCACGGTGTTGTAGCCCAGGTCGTGGATGTAGTCCAGGTTGAAGTCGGCAAACTCCCGATAGCTGCCGATGCCCTCCTTGTCCTGGGCCATGCCAATGTGGGCCTCGTAGATGTAGGGCGGGGCCACCTTGCGCTTGCCATAGCCGCCGTCCGTCCAGGGGAAGGGATGAGCCGGAGCCCAGATCTGGCCGTTGAACAGGCGCTTTTCCTCATCCCAAACGACCCGGCGGATATAGGCGGGGATGTGATCGCTGCGAACGCCGTTCTTGGTGACCTGTACCTTCACCAGCTGGCCGTGCTTCAGCGCGTCCGCACCCTCGAGCTCGATCTCCCAGGTGCCGTCCGGCAGGCGCTTCAGCGGGTGGGATTCCCGGTTCCAATCGTTGAAATCGCCGATCAGGTGAAGCACGTCCGCGCCGGGGGCCCATTCCCGGTACACCCAGCCCTTGTCCGTGCGGGATATGCCGTAATACAGATATCCGTTTGCAAAGGAAGAAAGGTCCGCTTTGTCGCCCAAAAGCTGTTTGCGGGTCTGGGCGTGCCTTTCCATGCGCAGGGAAATATCGTTATAATAGGGCTGCAGCCACGGATCG
>JBGUQG010000358.1:0-5719 GCA_045130815.1 Christensenellales bacterium | reverse complement strand
CGTTCTCGCTGAAAACAGCACACTGTGCTGTTTTCCGGGCGCTCGAACCACTGAAAACTCTCCACTGGAGAGTTTTCCGGGCGCTCGATGCCCCTAAAGGGGAAGGCTTATTTACCGCGCGGTAGCGACATCCTTGGCCCTCCCCTTCAGGGGAGGGTGGCCGAAGGCCAGGAGAGGTCGTCTCCAATTGCCTATTCCCTGTTTCCTGCTTTGGGCCTGCCGGCCCCACCTCACTGAAAACAGTCCACTGGACTGTTTTCCGGGCGTTCGGTGTCCCTGATCCCTGTTTCCTAATCCGCCAGCGAGAATTCCGTGGTCATGTTTTCATTCTCGGTGGTACCCAGGCTGTCCAGGTAATAGTTGATCACCGGGCGGATGGCCCAGGCGGAGTACGCGCCGGCATAGCCGTTCTGGATGTAGCAGACCACCACCACCCGCGGGTCCTCGGCGGGGGCGTAGGCCACCATCCAGCTGTTGTTTTCCACGTCCAGCTCGGTGCGCTGGGAGGTCCCGGTCTTGGCGGCGATCTTGTACTTGTTGTTCAGGAAGTACTTGGCCGCGGTACCGCCGGCGACCTCGTCGGTAACGTCCTCCATGCCCGCGCGGATGGCCGCGTAGTAGGAGGGGTCGGCCTCGATCCGGTTGGCGACCACGGGCTCCTTCTCCAGCACCACGCTGCCGTCCGGGCCGATGATCTTGTCCACGATCTGGGCGTCGTACACGGTGCCGCCGTTCACGATGGCGCTGACGTAGCGGGCGACGGCCACCGGCGTCACCTGGGTGATGGACTGGCCGATGGCGCACATGATCGTCTCGTTGGGCGTCCAGTAGATGTCGGCCAGGTAGGTGACGAAGGTGTTGACCATGTAGTGGCTGGAGATGTAGTCCCTGGGCAGGCCGATGTCGTACTGCAGTATCTCGCGGATGGGCAGGTACCACTGCTCCTTGCTGGTGTAGCTGACGGAGATGGCCATCAGGTCGTTCAGGGCCTTTTCCAGCACCTCGTTGGAAACGTTCATCTTGCGCTCGGCGATGATCTGCTCCAGCGTGGTCTTCATGGCGTTGTAGGTCAGAAGCGGCTTGGCCGTGTTCTGCCAGGTGGGGGGGTTCTCCGGGTCGTACAGCATGTGCTGGTTGCCCACGAAGCTGGTGGCCTCGCCGGGCAGCTCGATGTTGGTCTTGCTGGTCAGGCCCAGGGCCGCCGCCCACTGGTACAGCCGCTCGATGCCCAGCCGGTAGCCCACGGTGTAGAAGTACATGTTGCAGCTGTTCTTCAGGGCCTTTTCCAGGTTTTGGTTCTGGTGCTTCTCCGGCTCGGAGGTCCAGCACTTGGCGGGCCGGTCCGCGTTGGTCTCGGTGAAGCCCTCGGCGCGGTCGTTGATGATCTCGTCGGTGGTGATCACGCCCTCGCACAGGCCGCCCAGCGACGTGCACAGCTTGAATATGGAGCCGGGAGCGTCCTTGGTGCCGATGGCGCGGTTCAGCAGCGGGTTGTCGCCCTCCAGCACCGCGTTCCACAGCGTGGGATCGACCTTGCCGTCGTTGAACATGCTCAGATCGAAGGCGGGCTCGCTGACCATGCCCAGCACCCGGCCGGTGTAGGGGTCCATCGCCACCATCGCGCCGGTGGCCGCCAGCTGGATCTCGCGGCCCTCCTCCTCATACTGCTTCAGCACGTCCTTGTTCCTGCGCCGCCAGCCCTCGCGCCCCAGGGATTCCTCCTGCTCGGCGCGGATGTCGCGTATGGCGCTCTTCAGGCGGCTGGCCATGTAGTCCTGCAGATCCACGTCGATGGTCAGCACCACGGAGTTGCCGTTGGTGGGCGCGGTGTATGAAAGCTCCCGCACGGCCTTGCCGCGGGTGTCCACCTCCACGGTGCGGCTGCCCTGGCGGTACTGGATGTAGGGGGACAGCTGGTCCTCCAGGCTGCGCTCAATGCCGTCAGAGCCGATGTAGGCGTCGTTGGGATAGCCCTGGCTCTGATAGCTCTCCAGCTGGGTGGCGGAGATCTTGCTGGTATAGCCGATGATGTGGCAGGCGGTCTCGCCCTGGGGGTACACGCGGGAGGAGCTCTCCTCCACGTCCACGCCCAGCAGGTCCAGCGAGCGCACCTCCACCTCGGAGACGGTCTCATAGCCCACGTCGTAGGCGATGGTCACCGGGGTGGGCTTAAAGGCGTTCATTCGGGATTCCTGCCACAGGGCCAGCACCTTCACGATCATGCTCTCGTCGGCGTCGTTGCCCAGGGCGTCCAGCACGCGGTACTTTTGCACCAGGGTTTTGTACAGGTCCGCCTCGTCCACCTTGGAAACGTAGAAATTGCTGCGCCACTGGCGCTCCCGGGTGGCCTCTACGGCGGGGCTGTCCGAGCCGCTGTCGAAGTGCCAAGCGCCGTCCTCGTCCTTTTTCAGCCAAAAGTCGTTCACGGTGGACTTGCCGTTGGATTCCACCAGCCGGATGACCTCCGCCAGCGTCTGGGTGTAGGCCAGGCGGTCGGCGTCGCTGTTGCGCAGCGGGTCGCGGTAGAAGGTGACGTTGAAGCTGCGCCGGTCGTAGGCCAGGGGCACCATGTTGGTGTCGTAGATCGTGCCCCGCTGGCCGTACAGCGTGATGGTCTTGGCGGAGCGGGTGGCCGCGCGCTCGGTGTAGGTGTCGCCGGAGTAGCGGATCATGTAGTTAATGCGCACCACAAAGGCGACGAACACGAACACCAGCAGGCCGGAAAGCAGCAGCATGCGCTTGAAATAGGGCTTCAAAAGGATTTCACCTCCCGGTTTCGGGTGGGCACGCGGCCGCGGTTGTTGCCGACCAACAGCGCGTAGGCCACGGGCCTGAGAAGCATCACCAGCGCGGTGCAGATCAGCGAGCGCAGGGCGATGTTCAGTATGTAGACGATTTTCAGATCCGCCGTGTTGAAATACTGGATCATAAGCAGCGCGACCTCGCCCACGGCGTACAGCGAGAACACCCATACGGCCCGCTCCAGGTGGCGGCGTCGCGCCAGCTTGCGGCCCGTGCGCAGGTTCTCGCCGGGGTTGTAAAGGATCAGGCCGATCAGAAAGCCCGTGGCCATGAAGAAGAACGTCATCATGCCCAGCGTGCCGCTGGTGATGTCGATCAGCAGCCCCCCGATGGTGCCGTACAGCAGCCCGCGCATGCGGCCCATCAGCATGCCGATCAGAAACACCGCCACCACCGTCAGCGGCACCGTGTACACGCCGCCGTAGACGACGGGCAATATGGTGGTGTCAAGTATGAAGCACACCAGGATCATCAGCGCTGGGGTCAGTCTGCGTAGCAAGTTTCAATACCTCCGGGTTGAGAGTGGAGAGTTGAGAGCGGAGACAAACGGTCGGCGGCTGGCTTTCGTTCCTCATTCCTAATTCGCGTCCCTGACCCAATCGTCCTCGGGCAGGGTCTCGAGGATCTGCGCGGTGGCGTCGGCGGAGGGATAGCTCCAGGTCTCCTCGGCGGGGGTGGGGGAGGGCGTGGGCGTGGCGTTCGCGCCGGGCGTGGCGCTGGGCGCGGCGCTGCGGGCGGCGTTGACCACGGGCAGGGCCTCGTCGGTATCGCTTTCGATGACCTCGCGCAGCACGAAGACCTCCTCGATGTGCCGGAAATCCACCGACGGGGTGACCACGGCGTAGCTGCCCTCGCTGCCCGCGTCCATGGACACGGCGGTGACGGTGCCGATGTGCAGCCCCTTGGGGAACAGCGAATCGGTGCCGGAGGTGATCACGGTGTCGCCGGGGGTGATGCTGTTCAGGTTGGGCAGGTAGTACACGAAGCAGGCGGCGTCGCTGGAATCTGCGGCGATGCGCCCGCGCATGATGCCGTTGTCGCGGGTGCTCTGCACCATGCAGGCCACGGCGCTGCGGGAATCGACGATGCAGATCACCTTGGCGTAGTTCATGCCCGCCTCGTACACGCGCCCGATCAGGCCGCTGCCGTTCACCACGGACATGCCCGCGGCCACGCCGTCGGATTTGCCCCGGTTGATGGAGAAGGTCTCGAACCACTGACCCGGCTCCCGGGCGATGACCCGGGCGAAGATCGGGTCCAGGGCCTCGTAGCGGCTCCGGGCGTCCAGCGCGTTCTGCAGGCGCTCGTTCTCCAGCACGGCCTCCTGAGCGCTGTTCAGCTGCAGGCTGAGCTGCTGGTTCTCCAGCGCCAAGGCGTCGTAGGCCTCCTGCAGGCGGTCGAAATCCCGCCAGCGCTGGGTGAAGCGCCGCACGCCGTTGGCGGCGTCGGTGAACACGCTCTGCACCCGGCTGAACAGCGAGCCGATGCCGTTTTCGGCGATGGAGATCTCGCTGCTGTTGCGCAGCACCAGGAAGAACACGATGGCCGCGACCACCAGCAGCACCAGTATGGAAAACAGCACGCGCCTGCGGGCCAGGCGCACACGGCGCTGCTCCTGGGCGGAGCGGCGCACGCGCTTGGTCTTCGGCATTCGCTGTTTTTTTTCGGAAGACTTTTTAGGCATCGCAGTTTACGACTCCAATATCAAATCTCTATCAGGCAGCCGCTCTGCCCGAAGCGCTGCATCATGCGGTCGCTGGCGGCCACCATGCACAGCCCGAGGGCCACGTCGTCCTGTGGGTTCTCGTCCACGATCACCCGCAGGCCCAGCATCTCGCTCAGCCGGTCGGCAAGGCCCTCCAGCAGCGCGCCGCCGCCGGTCAGGTACAGGCCCTGGGGCAGTATGTCCTCGGCCAGCTCCGGCGGGATGTTCTCGAACGCGTCGCGGATGCTTTCCACCAGCGCCTGCAGCGGCGGCTGGATGGCGTTGTGCACGTCCGCGGCGGTGATCTCCACGGTGGCGGGCTTGCCGGAGGCGGCGTCCCGGCCCCGCAGCGAGACCTTCTGGCGAATCAGCGAGGGGGTGCGCACGGCGCTGCCCAGGTCGATCTTCAGGTCCTCCGCGGTGCGCTGGCCGATCACCAGCCCCTTTTCCCGGCGGATGTAGCGGATGATGGCCTCGTCCAGCTCCATGGAGCCGGTGCGCAGCGTGCGCGCGGCGGCCACGCCGTTCATCGATACGATGGTGATGTCGGTGACGGCCCCGCCGATGGACACCACCAGCGAGCCCCTCGGCTCCTCGATGGGCACGCCCGCGCCGACGGCCGCGGCCACGGAGGAGCGCAGCAGCGCGCTGCGCCGGGCCCCGGCGGTGCGCACGGCCTCCTCCAGCGCGGTGCGCTCCACCCGGGTGCAGCCCTGGGACATGGAGACCACCAGCCGGTTCTTCTCCAGCGCCCGGCGCTTGCCCAGCGCCTTTTCGGAAAGCCGGGTGATCAGCGCCGTGGCCAGCTCGATGTCGCCCACCGCGCCCCGCTCCACCGGGGACAGCAGCGCCACGTCCTTGGGCGTGCGTCCCAGCATCTGGCGGGCGTCGCGGCCCACGGCCAGCAGCTGGTCGGTGTCCTCCCGCAGGGTCAGCGCGTAGCTGGGCTCCCGCAGCACAATGCCCTCGTTTTCAAGGCAGATCGTCACGTTGGCGGAGCCCAGGTCGATGCCCACGCCGCCGGAAGAAAAAACAACCATTGAAATAACCACCGGTCATTTGTCACATGCCAAATTCATCGAGCATGGCTTTGACTTCGATCACGGGGAAGCCCACGACGTTCTCGAACTCGCCGTCGAGCCCTGCCACGAAGGGGGCGGCGCCGCCCTGTATGGCGTAGGCGCCGGCCTTGTCCATGGGCTCGCCGGTGGC
>JBGUQG010000357.1:0-4268 GCA_045130815.1 Christensenellales bacterium | reverse complement strand
TCGTCAAAGCGATTATTTATTTTATCTCCACGGTGGACAGATCCCAGGGCTCATGGATCTTGGGCACGTCGGAGATCAGACGCTTGGTGTAGGGCGCCTTGGGGGTCAGCATAACCTCGTCCGGACGGCCGGATTCCACAAACTTGCCGTGCTCCATGATGTACACGGAATCGGAGATGTAGTAGGCCAGGCCGATATCGTGGGTGATGAAGATAACGGTCATGCCGGTCTCGTTGCGCAGGTTCAGCAGCATATCCAGAATGGTGGCGCGGGAGCAGGCGTCGATCATGGAGGTGGGCTCGTCGGCCAGCAGGATCTTGGGCTTGAGCAGGAAGATGCGGGCGATCATCAGGCGCTGCATCTGGCCGCCGGAAAGCTCGAAGGGATACTTGTTGGTCAGCTCGGCGAACTTCAGGTTCACGAAGGAGCAGGCCTCGGTCATCATTTCGATCTTCTTTTCCTTGGGCAGGTTCTTGCCGCCGCGCATGTTGATGCAGTCCAGCAGCACGCTGTCGATCTTGTGGAACACGTTGTAGGAGGAGAAGGGGTCCTGGAAGATGGCCTGGATGCCCTTCCAATACTCCCGCTTCTTCGCGCCGGTGGAGATGTCGCGGGGCTTGCCCATGAACTGGATCTCGCCCTCGGTGGCCTCCAGCAGACCCAGCAGCATCTTGGACAGGGTGGTCTTGCCGGAGCCGGACTCGCCCACGATGGACACGAACTCGCCCACGTGGAAGTCAAAATCCACATGGTCCACGGCCACGGTGCGGGTGCGGCCGGCGGTGAACACGCGGGTCACGCCGCGGCCCGACAGGCACATCGGGGCGTTCGTGAAATCCTTGTTGATCCTGGTCTTGGCCTCACTCATGGCTGTACACCTCCTTCAGCTCGTCCACGCCCATCAGGCAGCGGTACATGCGCGTGCCGTTCTCGCCGAAGAACCGCTCCGGGATGCCGGTGTAGCGGCACTCGGGCTTGGCGTACTTGCAGCGCTCCGCGAAGCGGCAGCCCTGCGGCGGCTTTTTCAGGTTCGGCGGGGTGCCGGGGATGGCCGTCAGCGTGGTGCCGCGGGTGCCCTCCTCGGGAACCAGTATCGAGCCCATCAGCCCGTGGGAATACGGGTGGGTCGGGTCGAACACCATTTCCCTGGCGCTGCCCTTTTCCACGATCTGGCCCGCGTACATGACCATGATGTCGTCGGTCACGTTGTACAGCAGCGGCAGCTCGTGGGTGATGAACATCATGGACTTGATGTAGCCCTTCTCCATCAGCTCGCGCATCATCTTGATGACCATCTTCTGGCTGGTCACGTCCAGGGCCGAGGAGGGCTCGTCGGCGATCAGCACCTTGGGGGAGAGGATCGTGGAGATGGCGATGACGGTGCGCTGCTTCATGCCGCCGGACAGCTCCACCGCGTGCTTGTCCAGCACCTCGCGGGGCAGGCCCAGCTCGGCAAAGCGGGCCTCGGCCTGTTCGCGGATGGCGGTCTTTTCCGCCTTCGGGTCATGCACGCGGATCACGTCCTCGATGAAGCGGATGATCTTCATCGTGGGGTTCAGCGCGTTCATGGCCGCCTGGGGGATGTAGGCGATCTCCGTGCCCAGGATCGTGCGGCGCACGGTATCCGGGTCCATGCCGGAGATGTTCTTGCCGTCGATGATGATCTCGCCGCTGCGGTAGTGCAGGGGCGGGAAATAGTAGCCCAGCACGCTCAGCGCCAGCGTGGACTTGCCGCAGCCGGACTCGCCGGCCACGCCCAGGCTCTTGCCCTCTTCAATGGTGAAGGAGACGCCGTCCACGGAATACACGTCCTCGTGGAAACGGGTGATGTACTTGGTTTTGAGGTCTCTGACCTCCAGCATAATCTTTCCCATGTGTACCTCCTTAATCCCGCAGCGTCGGGTTGAACACCTGGTCCAGGCCGGTATTCATCAGGTTCAGCGAGAACGAGATGAGCGCGATCACCAGGATGACCGGGAAGTACGCCCACCAGGCGTTGCTGGAGGTGTACGCGCCGAACAGCTTGGCCCAGTTCATCATCAGGCCCAGCGTGGGCACGTCGGTGGTCTTCGGGCCCAGGCCCAGCAGGGACAGCTGCGCCTCGGCAAGGATGCCGCTGGACACCTGCAGGATGAAGGCCATCACCACATAGGAGGCGATGTAGGGCAGTATGTCGGTGGCGACGATCCGGGGCAGGCTGTGGCCGGACAGCTTGGAAAGGTTCACGTGGTCGCGGTTTCGAAGGGAAATGACCTGCGAGCGCACGGAACGGGCCGTCCACACCCAGCTGGTAAAGCCGATGACCAGCGCGCAGGTGGTGACGCCGCGGGCGGCCTGGCCGACGGAATAGTAGATCAGGATCAGCAGCACGAAGCCGGGGATGACGGTGAACAGGTTGGCGATGAACATCAGTATGTCATCCAGTATGCCGCCCACATAGCCGGCCAGCAGGCCCACGATCAGGCCCAGCAGAGTTGCCACCGTGCCGGCGATCAGGCCGATCAGAAGCGATATGCCCGTGGCCTTCACCAGCTCGGTGAGCGTATCGCGGCCAAAGTTGTCGGTGCCCAGAGGCAGGGTGATGCTGTTGGCCACCTCGTCGACCTTGACGTAATCGGAGTCGTTCACGGTGGTGGTGGCGGCCTCGTCGCCGTCACCCACGGTCACGGTCATCTTCGCGGTGGCATTGTCGCCGGACAGGCGGGCGTTCATGCGTGCCAGCGCCTTGCGCTTGGCCTGGGTGGTGAAGCCGGGATACTTGCTGGCCTTCACGTCCGCCTCGTCATAGTTCTCCTGCCACAGGGCGACCAGCTCGGACACATCGTCGTTGGCGGTGGTCAGGTGGGACACGTCCACGCCCTTGGCCGTCAGGAACTCGATGATGGTCACGCGGTCCTCCATGGGCACGCTGCTCTCCATGCGGTTCATGTTCGCGTCGGGCAGCTCCACGCGATAGGTGTCGGCGGTGTTGGTGTCATACACCGAAACATAGGTACCCGGAGCCAGGAAGCCCTTGCCCAGGCCCAGCAGCGGATCGCGGGTGATGATGTAGGGATAGATCAGCACCGTCAGAAGGATCACCATGAAGATGGTGAAGCCGACCACGAAGCGGGGAGAATGGAATACATTTTTCAGCGTGTTTTTCATTGCTCAGCCCACCTCCTTAATCAAACTGTGCGGCCTTGACGCGCGGGTCAATGAACGCATAGATAATATCCAGCAGGAACGCGGCCAGCAGCACCATGACCGTGATGATCAGCGTGGTGGCCGAGATCACGGGATAGTCCGATTGGGTGATGGCCGTGTACATCGCCATGCCAAGGCCGGGATAGCTGAAGATGGTCTCCGCCACCAGCGCGCCGCCGACCATCGAGCCGATGGACATCGCCAGGCCCGTGACCTGGGGCAGCATGGCGTTTCTGAACACATAGCGCACGATCTTGCCGTCCTTGATGCCCAGGAAGCGGGAGTACTTCACATAGTCCGCGTTCAGCTCGTAGATGGACATCGAGCGCATGCCCACGGCCTGGCCGCCGATGGAGATCAGCACGATGGACCAGAAGGGCAGCTGATAGTGGGCGATCACCGAGCCGATGAACTTGGCGTTGAAGGCCGGAATCATGCCCGGATCATACGCGCCGTTGACGGGCGCGATCTTCAGGTTGACAGCAAAGATAACCATCAGTATGACCGCCGCGCCGAAGGCCGGGATCGCACTGAAGAACAGGCTGAGCGGCATGAATACCTTGTCCCAGATGCCGCGCTTGTAGGCGGCCACCGCACCCAGCAGGTTGCCCAGGATCCAGCCCACCAGTATGGCGGGCAGCTGCAGAGCGATGGTCCACCAGATGCCGGCGCCAATGATGTCGGACACCGTGCGGGGATACTGGCTGTAGCTGACGCCGAAGGTGCCGTTGGCGGCGTTTTTCACGAAATCCCAGAACTGGCCGAATATGTTTTTATCCAGGCCGAACTGGTGCTTGTAGAATTCCACCTGCTGCTGCACCTGCTCGGCGGACGCGCCCGCGCTGACGTTTTTGCCGACGATGGCATTGACAGGGTCGCCCGGCATCAGGCGCGGCAATATGAAGTTCAGTATCACTGCAGCGATGAACGTGATGATGAACCAGAATACCTTTTTCTTAAGGTATTTCTTTAACCCCTTGGTCATTCGCTTACCCCTCCCTTAACGGAAAGGCGGCCATTCACCGCCGGGGAGCACCTCACACATGGAGGTGCTCCCCTTCGCGGATCATGGCCGCGCCATC
>JBGUQG010000356.1:0-2873 GCA_045130815.1 Christensenellales bacterium | reverse complement strand
GTCTCTCCCCCCTTGTATTCCAGGCACAGCATGGTCACATCGTCGAACTGCTCCGCATTCCTGACGAAGCCGTTTGAACAGGATCAGGTTGAACACCTTGTTCTGTATGCCGCCGATCACCAGGCTCCCGAAGCGTTTCGTTCCCGTTTATTCCGCGGTGTAGAATTCGGTCACGGTCGGGTTGGCCTGGATCAGCACGGAGCTCTGGTTGAACACCTTGATCAGCTCGTCCGCGGCGGCATGCACCTGCTCCAAGCTGGTGTCGGACAGGCAGATCACCAGCGTGTACTCCTGGTATTCGTTCGCGCCGTCGATCCAGCCGCCGCTGGCCTCCTGGATGGTATAGCCGCCGAAGTTCCGTATCAGGATTTCCTTTGCCCTCTCCATGGCCTCGGTCTGGGTGAACACGGGCTTGTTGGTGTCCTTGTCGTTGGTGCCCAGGTACACGACGTACTGGGTATCGGAATCGCCCTCGGGCTCGACTTCGACAGCCACGGCTTCGGCGGGCGCCTCCTCGGGTTCGGCCACAGGCTCGGTCTCCACGGGCACGCGCTCCTCCGCAAGCTCCTCCAGCCAGTGGAACTCGCCGGTCTTCTTCACGTCCTCGCCGTAGATGGTCTTCCAGTCGTTGGCCATCGAGATCACATTGTAGCCCGCGGCCTCCCACTTCTCCCTGAGGCCGGCAGCCTTCTCGGCATTGCCGTAGTCGCGCACCTCGTCGTCGGCAATCAGCATGAAGGCCGCGCTGCGGTACGGGTTGTTGCTGATCACATAGTTGTGCATGCTGGTGTCGCCGCTGGAGTTGCCGAAGGACAGCACCGGCCGCTGGCCGATCTCCTGGGCGATCTGCAGCACCTTGTTTGTCTTCAGGTTCTTGACGAGCAGCCTGTCCGTGCGCACCACGTCCTCGCCGATGGAGAAGGTGTGATCCAGCGCGGCCTCGTCGCCCTGCTCGGTGGCCTCCAGCTGCACGTCCATGCCGATGATGTTGTTATAGGGAATCTCCAGCATGCCCTCGATGAAGGTGCGGCAAATGAAGCGATCGCTGCCGGAGCAGACATAGCAGGTAAAGCCGTTGTCCTGTAGGTATTCCACGATCTCCACCATGGGCAGATAGAAGCTTTCGCCGTAGGTCATGCCCTCGAAGCCGTCCGCCTCGCGCACCAGTATCCTGGTCACAAAGTCGGAAAACTCGTTGAGGGTCATGCCGGAATAGGCCCGCGCGGCCTGGATGGCGTGCTGCATGGCCATATCGGACGGGAAGGAATTGTCCAGCGCGCAATCGCGCAGCGTGCGGCCCACCTCCAGCATCGCGGCGTCAGGTTGGCAATCCGGATCCTTCAGGATGCGCCAGGCGAGCATGTAGTATTCCAGGTACGTGGGATACAGTTCGCCCATCAGCGTGCCGTCCATGTCGAAGGTGGCGATGCGGTCCATCTCCGGGATGAAGTCTGGGGAATCGGGGTCGGTCACTGCCTCCACGTAATCGATCAGCGTCTTCAGCGCCGGGGCGTCCTCGTTCCACTGCTGGAAGGGCTCCTCATACGCTTGCACCGTGGCCACTTCCTCAGCAATGCCGCACACGCAGCTCAGCGCCAGTATCAGGGCAACGATCAGTGCCAAAAGGGAAGTCTTCTTCATGTCATGTACTCCTTTTCTCAATTTCAGTTTGCATTTTGAAGCCGCTTGCGCAGCAAAACCACATATATCGCGAACAGCGCTACGGCGAAGCACAGGCCCGCCGGATAGGCGACGGACGCTGACAGGCCGAAGCCCTCGTTCGCCATCAGTATGTACGTCACGCTGACCGCCGACATGAACGTGCCGGGCAGCGCCGTCAGCAAAGAGCCGTATCGGCCCTTGCCTTCCTTTATCAGGTAGGCCGTGGCCACCCACAGCGAGATCATCGCCAGCGTCTGGTTGCTCCAGGAGAAGTAGCGCCACAGCACGTTGAAGTCCAGCTGCGTCAGCACCGCGCCCACCGCCAGCAGCGGCAGCGTGATGATCAGGCGATTCTTGATCTTCTGCTGGTCGAGGCCGGTGATCTCCGCAAGGATCAGCCTGGCGCTTCTGAACGCCGTGTCGCCGGAGGTGATCGGGCAGACCACCACGCCGACCACCGCCAGCAGGCCGCCCGCCGTACCCAGCATGGTGTTGGAGATCTCATACACGGCGCCGGACTGGCCCAGCGTGGAAATGGCGTTGTTCAGCACATCTGTCGCGCCGTAGAAGGCCACCCCCGCCGCCGCCCAGATCAGCGCGATCACGGATTCGGCGATCATCGCGCCGTAGAAGATGGAGCGGCCCTGCTTTTCGCTGGTGATGCACTTCGCGATCATCGGCGACTGTGTGGCATGGAAGCCTGAAATCGCGCCGCAGGCCACGGTGACGAACATGAACGGCCAAACCGGAAGACCCTCGGGATGCAGATCCTTCAGCGTGACCTCGGGAATGGTGTAGCCCCCGAACATGATGCCGCCCAACACGCTGACCGCCATGATGATCAGTATCACGCCGAATATGGGATACAGCTTGCCGATCAGCTTGTCGATGGGCAGCAGCGTCGCCATCACATAGTACAGAAGGATCACCACGATCCAGAACTTCTCGTTCAGCACCGCCGGGGTCAGCCGCGCGATCAGCGCCGCCGGGCTGTTCACGAACACCGTGCCCGTCAGCGTCAGCAGCACGATTGAAAACACGCGCATGATCCACTTGGCCACGCTGCCCAGGTATACGCCGGACAGCTCGGCGATGGAATCGCCCCGATGGCGGCAGGAGATCATGCCGGACATGTAGTCATGCACCGCGCCGCCCAGTATCGAGCCGAACACGATCCAAAGGAAGACCACCGGGCCGAAGCACGCGCCCAT
>JBGUQG010000355.1:0-5535 GCA_045130815.1 Christensenellales bacterium | reverse complement strand
CCCGCGGCTGCCGAGCTCATCTATCCCGCGTACCGCGCCCCCAGGCTGCTGGTACAGGGGGCTTTCGGGAGGTAGGCGGCCATGGATAAAAGGAGGAGCCTGTTGAACGTCTCCGCCTCCGTCGCCTCGCGCGTGCTCCTGCTGATCGCCGCCTTCCTGACCCGCCGCCTGCTGATCCGGTATGTCGGGAACGAGGCAAACGGCCTGAACGCGCTGTACGGCAGCGTCATCGGCATGCTGTCGGTCGCCGAGCTGGGCACGGGCAGCGCGATCAGCTATTTCATGTACAGGCCCATCGTGGAGGGTGACCACGGGAAGGTGGCCGCCCTGTACGGGCTCTACCGGCGGCTGTACCGGATCATCGGCGGGGTCATCCTGGCGGCGGGGCTGCTGGTGACGCCCCTTCTGCCGGGCATGATCAGCGACTACGACAGCCTGAATGTGAACGTGTATCTCACCTTCGGGCTTTCGCTGGCCTCGGTCGTGCTGTCCTACCTCTACGGCGCAAAGACCGCCCTGATCGAGGCCTACAAGGACAACTATCTGACGACCGGGATCACGACGGTCTGCCGGCTGGTCCAATATGGCCTGCAGGCCGCCGTGTTGGCGGCCTTCCGGTCCTTCCCGCTGTTCCTGGCCTGCCAGATCGTGGAAACCCTGCTGGTCTGGGCGGGCACGGAGGCGGTCGTCCGGAAGCGGCACGGGGATATACTGGCCCTCCGGGAGGTCCTGGAGCCGGATGCCCGGGTCGAGGTCCGCCGCAACATCCGGGCCATGATGATGCACAGGATCGGGACCGTGCTGGTGAACACCGTGGACAGCGTGGTCATCTCGGCGTTCGCCGGCGTGGCCGTGCTGGGGAAATACAGCAACTACGCCCTGCTGGCCAGCGTGGTCTCGGGGACGATCGCCCTGTTCTTCTCGCCGCTGGGCTCCGTGATCGGCCATCTGTGCGCGCAGGGGGACCGGGAGACGATCAAGCGGCACTTCGACCGGTTCTACTTCCTGAACTACGCCCTCGGCGTGGTGTTCTTTCTGGGATACTACGCGGTGTGCGACCAGGTCGTAGGGCTGTGCTTCGGCGGCGGCCTGGAGGTATCCAGAGCCATCGCCTTCATCATCGCGCTGAACGGCTTCACGCAATTCATGCGGCAGGCCGCCCTCCTGTTCCGGAACGCCTCCGGCGTGTTCTACTATGACCGATGGAAGCCCATCGCGGAGGGCGTCATCAACCTGGGGCTGTCGCTGCTGCTTGTCCGCGTCCTTCCGGAGGAATACCGCGTGGCGGGCGTGATCGCGGCGACGATCATCACCAACCTGCTGATCTGCCACGCGGTGGAGCCCTTTATACTCTACAGGCACGTGTTCGGGCAGTCCCCGAAGGGGTATTATCTGAGGAACTACGCCTGCATGGGTCTGTTCGCGATCGCCCTGGCCGCGTTGACGCACCTCGAAACGGGCCGCTTCCTGGCGGACGGCCTGATCTCCGTGGCCGCCTCCGCCGTGGTGCTGTCGGCGGCCGCGCTCGTCGGCAGGCGGTAGAAGGGGCTGTCCCAAAGCATTTTGAGACGGCCCCTTCTGCTACCTGATGATATAGGCGTCCACGATCTCGCCCACGTACATGGTGTGCGCGTCCCGGTTCGCCATCGGGTGGGTGCCCGGCACGTCCTGGGGATACATCCGCTCGCGGATGTCCGGGGGGATCCTGCCCAGATCCTGGTCCTGGGCATAGAGCACGTTGCACTCGATGGTCAGCGGATACTGCCTGATCCCGGGCGTGCGGTTGACCCCGGCCTCCACCAGCTCCAGCCCCGCCGCCTTCACCTTGTCCACGTTGAAGCCGGACTGCGCGCCGCAGACGCGGTTGATCGCCGCGTCCGGCCCCTCCAGCGGCACGCTGATCGTGAACGCGCCGGTCTTGTCCAGCTGGCCCTTCGTGTACCTCCCCCGGCGCACATAGACGTGGAAGGTCGGCTTGCTCCACAGCGTGCCGATGTGGCCCCAGCCGATCACCATCGCGTTGAACTTGTCCCCGTTGGTGTTCAGCAGGATGCCCCTGGGCAGCGCCTTCGTGATCAGGTTCGCGTAATCGGTGACGTTGATTCTCTCCTTCATTGCTACTGACCTCCTCATCTTTCCGGTTTTAATGTCTCACCCGATTGCCCTTCAGATAAGCGGCCGTCAGCGGCAATAGCGTCGCCGTTTTCCTCAAAGGCCCTCACCAGCCTCAGCTTCTCCTCGCGGCTCATCCGCTTGATATGCCACTCCCGGCTGAGCGCGTCGCGCCTGTCCTCGTGGGCCTCGGCATAGGCCAGCGCCAACGGCCTTCGCGATCTCGTGTATTTCGCGCCGCGCCCGCTGTTGTGGACGGCGAGGCGCCTTTCAAGGTCCGTCGTCCAGCCGCAATACAGGGTATCGTCGGCGCAGCGCAGCAAGTAGACATAGTTCATGGCTCAATCCCGCCTGTGTCAATGGTCCCGTGTGTCATTCGTCCCTGAACAGCTCCTCCAGCATCTGTCCGCGCCGCTCCAGGAACAGCCTTGTGACCTGATAGCTCTCCGTCTCCTCGTAGCGGACCGGCAGGACGCCTTCTTCGGAAAAGTTGAGTATCTGCGCGCCCGGCGTCCCCAGCAGTATGGGCGAATGCGTGGCGATGATGAATTGCGAGCCCTCCGTCGCCATGAGGCGGATGTGCCGCATCAGGGTCAGTTGGCGCTGGGGCGACAGCGCCGCCTCCGGCTCGTCCATCAGGTAAACGCCGTCCCTGGCCCCTTTCTGCAGGAAGCACAGGAAGCTCTCCCCGTGGGATTGGGCGTGATAATCCGGCAGGCGTCCGTCGTTGTATTGCAGGTTGGTGACCGTCGCAACGTTGAAGAAGCTCTCCGCGCGGAAGAAATAGCCGGAGCTGCGCTTGCGGAACCCCCCTGACCAGGCGGATGGCCTGCTCCAGCTCCGACACGTCGCGGTAGGTGCTGAAGCGGTAGTTCTGCGTGCCGCCCTCCGGGTTGAAGCCGTAGGCCACGGCAATGCCCTCCAGCAGCGTCGACTTGCCGGCGCCGTTCTCCCCCGCAAAGAAGGTGACGTTGGCTTCAAACGCCAGCCTGTCGAACCCCTTCAGCGCGGGAATGTCCCGCAGGTAGGAGTCCGGGGAAACCGCGTCCCAGTCTATGGCCGCCTCCCGTATGAACAGCGCGTCCCTGCGCATCACATCGTCCCCAAGCTTCTTAGTCCAGGCCGCGGATGATCTCCGCCAGCCTCTCGCGGTTGTAAAAGGTTTCCACCCGGGTAAGCACGACATCCGGCTCGATGCCCTGATCGATATTGTAGTAGGCGCCGTTGCGGATGGTGGACAGCTGCTTGGGCCCGGAAATCTGGAACACCGTGCCGGAGGCGGAGGTGCAGGGATACACCTCGCAGGAGCCGCCGCCGCTGGTACGGCCCAGCAGCGTCACCCGCCCATCCATCTTGCAGCCGGCGGGCACCAGGTTGCCACAGGAAAAGCTGTTGGGGGAGATCAGGCAGTACACCCGGAGGTCCTGCTCCACCAGCCCCCGCTTCGGGGTATCATAGTCCTCGGTCAGCTCCAGATCCGCGCTCAGGCGCATGATGGATTCCGCGCCGGTGAAGGTGTCCCGGATGGCGATATCCGCCTGCCCCAGCATCCAGGCCAGGGTGAAGACCGCCGCGTTGGAATTGCCGCCGCCGTTGTTGGACAGGTCCACGACCACGTTGCGGATGGGGCTGTTCTCCCGCAGGATCTGCTTCCGGGCATAGACCAGCAGGCGAATCACATCCGGGGGTACTTCCTCCTCGCCGATGTCCTCCATCTCCTCCATCTTGGAGGTCTCCCGGATCACAAACTCCTCCGCGGTGGGCTCGTCCATGTGGTAATAGACTGAAAAGTCATCGTCGGACATAAAGGAATCGAAGGTGACAAAGGCGGTGTCCCCCACCTCCTGGTACATGGGCACGCCGTCCGGGAAGGCCGCTTGACGGGCCTGACTGTACCGGGTGGAATTCTCCTTCTGACGGTTCAGCGCATAGCCCAGATAGGACAGCACGTTCATGCTTTCACTCTTGGCCGGGTCTGACCGCCAGGAGGGCTGCAGGAAGGCGCTGTGCCCGTCGTCCAGATAGGTAAGGGTCAGCCGTGCCACGGCATTGTCAAAGACCGCGGGATCCGTGGACACAAGGTCCGACACCAGGTTGGTGTTGTGGGCCAACAGCGTCGCAAAGCTGCCGATGGCGTGCTCATCCTTCAGGCCGTAGCAGCAATCCAGCAGAAAGCGCAGCTCGTTGTAGTTGAAGAGGGCGAAATCGAAGCTCATCTCCTCTGACGGCCCGGCCTCATAGACCTCCTCCATCAGGTCGCTTTGATAGGGGACGCAGTACAGCGCTTCTGTGTTGTAGATGAGATACAGGTACTGGGGGCCCATGAACAGGTCGTTCATGGTCTGCATGGGCACGTAGCACTCCCCCTCCTGCTCCACCAGATCGATCAGGTATTCGTTCATATCCAGGAGAATGGGCTCGCCGCCGCGGTTGATGGTTTCCGCCGCGGTGGCAAAGAGGGATTCCGGCTCATGCGCGTTGCCCATGCGCGCTATGAGGAAGGCTGTCTGCTCCTCCTCCGGCAGCTTCGCGACTTCCTCCAGCAGCGCGTCAATATCCACCTCCTGCGCCTGGGGCTCAGGCAGATCCAGCATCGTCACCGAGGCGGCCACGTCCGCCTTCTGGGTAAAGCCGTTGAAATTGTCAAACTCGATGGTGTTGCTCTGTGTATTGACCCACATCTCCGCCTCCACGTCCGACCGCCGCACCCGGAAACAGTGGGGCTCGAACTGGCTCACCTCATAGGTGATCCCCTCCCGGTGGCTGTGCCGCTCCAGCGCCTCGCTCAGCAGCTGCAGATACTCCGTCAGGGCCACATACGGGATGTCGCCGTCCTGCAGGAAGTACAGAGCCGCCTCGCCGCGCTCCGGCTCTTCCCCGCCGAAATCCCGGACATAGGGAACGATTCGCCGCTCCAGAACCGCTTCCGTGACGCCGAAGGCCTCCTCCTGGAGGAACTCCGCCAGCGCCCCCGGGAGGACGGCCAGCGCCACCGCCAGTGCCACCGCCAGGGCTGTAAATCGGCCAATGCCATGCTTCTTCATGAAAACGCTCCTTTCTGTCAGCAGCCCTTCCAGCCGCTCTGGTGATCCGCCGCCGAGCAGGCGTCCAATGCGGATAGCGCTTTGCGACAGATTCCGTCCGCCTGACCGTCGCCCCGTTTACCGCTCCCGCAGCCAGCCTTTTCATATCATTATTATATAAGAGAAATTGCCTATTGTCCACATGTTATTTGTCTGCCAAGGCCCGGATCAGTGTCGAGCAGTACATGCGGATCGCGGCATAAGGACAGACAGGAAGACTCCCGCAGGGTGATGAGCCTTGCGGGGTTTTTTGCAGGATTATCAGGATATGCAACGAATTATCACTTTCAGAAGGCTGCGCTTTGTGGTACATTGATTGTGGCCCGAAACATGGGCGTTC
>JBGUQG010000354.1:0-2657 GCA_045130815.1 Christensenellales bacterium | reverse complement strand
TACAGGCAGTTCAGCACGTTGCGGATGATCTCGCCGAAGGCGAGGGTGACGATGGCCAGGTAGTCGCCCCTGAGGCGCAGCACCGGTATGCCGATCAGCGCGCCTAAAACGCCCGCGAACACGCCGCCGACGATCATGGACAGCACCAGCCGCAGCGTCTCGTTTTCAACGTGCAGCGCCGCCAGCATCCAGGCCGAGGCGATGGCCCCGGAGAACGCGCCGATGCTCATGAAGCCCGCGTGGCCCAGGGACAGCTCTCCCGAGATGCCAACCACCAGGTTCAGGGACACGGCCATCACAATGTACACGCAAATCGGGATCATCTGTCCCTTCAGCGAGCGGGTCATGGAGCCGCTGGAGATCATCGCCTGGCAAATGACAAACGCGACGATGACGATGCCGTAGGAGATGAGGTTGTTGATCGTAGTCTTTTTCAGCTTCATGGCGACCACCTCACACTTTCTCGCGCATCGGCTTGCCCAACAGGCCAGCCGGCTTGAACAGCAGCACGATGATCAGCACGGCGAACACGATGGCGTCGCCCAATTCGGTGGAGATATAGGCCTTGCCCAGGATCTCGATGACACCCAGCAGCAATCCGCCGATCATCGCCCCGGGGATGGAGCCGATGCCGCCGAAAACCGCCGCTGTGAAGGCCTTGATGCCCGGCATGGAGCCGGTGGTGGGCTGCAGCGTGGGATAGGCCGAGCACAGCAGCACGCCCGCGATGGCCGCCAGGGCCGAGCCGATGGCGAAGGTCACGGAGATGGTGCGGTTCACGTTGATGCCCATCAGCTCCGCCGCGCCCTTGTCCTCGGAAACGGCGCGCATGGCCTTGCCCATCTTGGTGCGGCCGGTGAACAGCGTCAGCGCGATCATGATCACGATGTTGGCCACGATGGTCAGTATCGTCTCGCTGCTGATCACCAGGTTCCCTTCAAACAGCCGGATGGTGCCGACGTTGAACACCGAGGGGAACACCTTGGGGTTGGAGCTCCAGATCAGAAGCGCCGTGTTCTGCAGCAGGTAGCTGACGCCAATGGCCGTGATCAGCACAGCGAGCTTGGTGGCCTGGCGCAGAGGCCGGTAGGCCAGGCCCTCGATCACGATGCCCAGCACCGTGCACACGATCATGGCGCAGAGCACCGCCACCAGCGGCGGCAGCGACAGGTAGCTCATGGCGCAGAAGGCGATGTACGCGCCAACCATGATCACGTCGCCGTGGGCGAAATTCAGCATCTTGGCGATGCCGTACACCATCGTATAGCCCAGGGCGATGATGGCGTAGACGCTGCCGAGGCTGATGCCGTTGATCAGGAATCGCAGGAACGATACCATATTAATTCCAACTCCTCATTAAACCAGTATAAGGTAACTGACCATCATCAACACGCCCCTGTATTGACAATCGTCAGTTACCTCGAAAGCGGATGCCCCGCCCCGCGTATCGCGGGGCGGGAGGATCCGGAAGGACTTAACCGTTGAAGCCCACGTAAGCGCCATCCTTGATGACGACGGCGGTGGGGGTCTTGGTGACCGCGCCGCTCTCGTCCCAGCTCATGGTGCCGGTCAGGCCTTCGATCGTGAAGTCGCCGGCAAACTGCCCGATCAGCTTCTCACAGGCCTCGTCATAGGCGGTGGTGCCGTCGATGCCCGCGTTCATGGAAGCGGTGTACAGCGCGTAGACGGCGTCATAGCAATCCGCGGCGAACTGGTTCGGGATCTCGCCGGTCAACTCCTGGTAGCGGGCCACGAAGGCCTGGGTGCGCTCGTCCTCGGCGTCGGCAGAGAAGGGGGTCAGCATGAACACGCCCTCAGCCAGCGCGGGGTCGAAGCCCTCCATGGTCAGGATGCCGTCCATGCCGTCCACGCCGAAGAACACGGGCGCGTACTCAATGGACTTGGCGGTGGCCAGGATCAGGGAAGCGGGGGTATAGTAGATGGGCAGGAACACCAGGTCCGCGCCGTTGTCCTTGGCGTCGTTCACCTGCACGGTGAAGTCGGCGGTCTCATCGGTGAAGGTGCTGGTGGACACGATCTCCAGGCCCAGGTTGCCAGCCTCCTCCACGAAGGTGTTGTAGATGCCGGTGGAATAGGCGTCGGCGTTGTTGTAGATGATGGCGATCTTGGTGCCCAGCTGATGCTCGGTGATGTACTGAGCGGAAGCGGCGCCCTGAGCCGGATCGGTGAAGCACACCTGGAACACGTTGTCCTTGTTCGCGGTGACCTCAGGGGAAGAGGCGGAGGGGGTCAGCATGAACACGCGATCCTCGTAGGCATCGGAGCCCACCGCGATGCAGGGCGTGGTGGTGGTGGTGCCGGCGATCATCTGAGCGCCGTCGTCCAGCACCTTGTTGTAGGCGTTGCGGGACTTCTCGGCGTCGTGCTCGTCGTCCTGCTCCAGCAGCTCGATCTGCATACCGCCCTGGGCGTTGATCTGCTCGGCGGCGACCTGCGCGCCGTACTTGCAGGCGTTGCCGTAGATGGCGGCCGCGCCGGTGAAGGGACCGATGACGCCGATCTTCAGGGGTTCATCCTCCGCCATGGCGGCGGTGCAAAGACCCATGACCATCACGATGGCGAGGATCATGGCGACGATTGCCTTGTTGAGCTTCATAATCCATTCCTCCTGGTTAGAATTGCGCTACGCGCACGCG
>JBGUQG010000353.1:0-8638 GCA_045130815.1 Christensenellales bacterium | reverse complement strand
CGGGCCCGTCCGTGCGCGATGGGACCCAGCGCCTTGGCGCTGGGCGCGCGCGTTTGGTAGGCCCCCGTCGGTGGGGTCGGTAGACCCAGGGAACAGGGAACAGGGAACAGGAATAGCGACTGCCGCGCGGTCATTCTGCATTCTCGCCCTCCCGTCCGCATACCATCCCATGATGGAATCGGACGGGAGGGGTTTTTTATGGCGCTGGAGATCAACAGGCAGACCCTTGAGGCGGAGAAGCGGATCGGCGCGCGCACGGCCCAGGCGCTGGTGCGGGCGGAGACGCTGGTGCCCGGCGCGGGCCGGGACGCCATCGAGCCGCTGCTGGCGGACGCGAACCTGTTCATCAGCCGGGTGGACGTGCAGGCGGACCGGGTGGTGATCGAGGGCCAGGTCAGCTGCCAGGCGGTGTACCGGCAGGGGGAGGAGCCCGCCCTGCGGGCGCTGACGGCCCAGGCGCCGCTGAACCAGGCGCTGGACATTCCCGGGGCCGCGCCGGGGATGCTGTGCCGGGTGCGCGGCGGCGTGGGCCACGTGGATGCCCGCTATGAGAACGGTCACATGGTGTTCATGGTGTCCTGCGACGTGACGGCCCGGGTGCTGGCCCTGGAGCCGGCGGAGGTGATCGCAGGCCTGTCCGGTGCGGAGGGCCTGCAGACGGCGTTTTCCGACGTCGAATCGGTGAAGCTGGCGGCGGAGGCGGACGAGGCCGCGCTGCTGAGGGAGGAGGTGGCCCTGCCCGCCGCATTGGACGCCCGCACGGCGCTGATGGACTGGGCGGCGGTGGAGATCGACGGCGTGACGCCGGATCTGGGCGGCGTGCGGGTGAAGGGCCGCGTGCTGGTGGAGACGCTGGTGTCCAGCGGCGTGCCCGGGCGGCCCGGGGTGCTGGTGCGCTATCCCATGGCGCTGGACCAGCTGGTGGAGCTGCCGGAGTGGCTGATGGGAAACGTGGCCGCCGAGGCGGATGTGCAGAGCGTGCGAAGCGCCATAGAGCCCCGGGCCGAGGACGGCGACATGCGCCTGAGCTGCGAGGCGCAGCTGCGGGTGCGGGTCCTGGCCAACGCCACGCACCGAGCCTCGGCGCTGACCGACGCCTATGCCACCCGGGGTGCATCGCTCTCATTGCAGGCTCAGCCGCTGGAGGTGTGCGCGTCGGCGGCTCGCGTCCACACCAGCGATGTGGTGCGCGGCACGGTGCTGCTGGGCGAAAACGCGCCGGGCGTCGGCATCGTCATCGCGGCCCAGGCCCGCCCGGTGATCGGCGAATGGCGGCAGGAGAACGGCCAGGGCTGCGTCGAGGGCGTGATCGAGACCCGGGTGCTGTACATGCCCGCGGGGTCCGAGCTGCCCGCCGCCGCCGAGGCCGAACTGCCCTTCGCGCTGACCGTGCCCCAGCCGCTGGACGAGGATTCGGACATCGATCTCCAGGTCCTATCCTGCGAGGCCAACGCCCTGATGAGCGACCGGCTGGAGATGAAGCTGCAGCTGTCCCTCACCTGCGAGACCCGGACCCGCCGACGGCTGAACGCCGTGCAGGAGCTTCAGGAGGGCGAGCCCATCCAGCGCCGCCCCGGCATCATACTCGCCTGGCCCGATTCCAGCGACACCGCGTGGGAAATCGCCCGCCGATATGCGGTTCCCGCGGACACGATCGAAGCGGTCGAGGCGGGCAAGGCGGTGGTGATCAGGGTATAAGCGCAAAGCGGCGCCCCGCCCGAAACCGGGCGGGGCGCTCAGACCGCTGACAAAGCCTGCAAACGCGGAAATACCCCTGGACATCCGCCTGTGCGGATGGGATTTCCGCTTACTGTGTCAGGACTGCCTGCAAATTCGGTTACTTACGTCTGTGTAAGCGCCCTCATTTGCAGGCTGTCCTTCCTTGTCTTGCAGGCTTTACAACGCTCTGCCAGTATGTTGACTTTGTCAACATACTGGGCGCCCCGCCCGGTCCCGGTCCGGTTTGAACCGGGCCGGGAATGTCGCATTGTGTGAAATTGTGAATCAGTCCCTGGACAGGATGGTCTTCTCGGTTTCCACGTCGAAGAAGTGCAGCCGGTTCACGTCGAAGCCGACCTTGATCTTGTCGCCGCCACGGCTGGTGGTGCGGGGATCGACGCGGGCGATGAAGTTCTCGTCCTTGCCGGAGGTGGTCATGTACAGGTAGGTCTCAGAGCCCATCAGCTCGATGATCTCGACGTCCACGTCGATGCAGGCGTCGGGATAGGTGCTGGTGAACACGGCGTCGTCGGAGATGTTCTCGGGACGGATGCCCATGAAGACTTCCTTGCCGATGTAGTCGCCGGTCATGCGCTGAACCTTGCCCTCGGGCACCTTGATGCTGTTGTTACCAAACTTGGCGTACACGCCGCCGTTCTCCTTGACCAGCTTCACGCGGAAGATGTTCATCTGGGGCATGCCGATGAAGCCCGCGACGAACAGGTTGGCCGGATAGTCATACAGGTTCTGGGGAGAATCGACCTGCTGGATGTAGCCGTCCTTCATGACCACGATGCGGGAGCCCATCGTCATGGCCTCGGTCTGGTCGTGGGTAACATAGATGAAGGTGGTCTGCAGCTTCTTGTGCAGCTTGGTGATCTCGGAACGCATCTGCACGCGCAGCTTGGCGTCCAGGTTGGACAGAGGCTCGTCCATCAGGAAGACCTTGGGCTCGCGAACGATGGCGCGGCCCAGGGCGACGCGCTGGCGCTGGCCGCCGGACAGCGCGGCGGGCTTGCGGTTCAGCAGGGCCTCGATGCCCAGGATGGAAGCGGCTTCCTTCACGCGGCGGTCGATGTCGGCCTTGGGCATCTTGCGCAGCTTCAGGCCGAAGGCCATGTTGTTGTAAACGGTCATGTGGGGATACAGAGCGTAGCTCTGGAAAACCATCGCGATATCGCGATCCTTCGGCGGGATATGGTTGACCAGCTTGTCGTCGATGTACAGCTCGCCCTTGGAGATATCCTCCAGGCCGGCGACCATGCGCAGGGTGGTGGACTTGCCGCAGCCGGACGGGCCGACCAGGATGATGAATTCCTTATCCTCAATCTCCAGGTTGAAGTCGCTGACGGCCACGACGTCGCCGGCGTAGATCTTGTAGATACCGCGAAGAGACAAACTTGCCATGGGAACTACCTCCTACAAAATATTCGACGCCCTTATTATACCAAAAGATTTGCTGATTGTGAATGGATTGATTTCACAAAAAGTGGGGGCGTACTTGTGGCGGGTTGACAATCCATCCAAAAGTCACGCGCGTTCATTGTGGCGAATTGACAATATGACCGGCACCGCCTGCTTTTTTTCAAGCCTGCGTTTATTTTCCGCCACATTTTTGTTGGATTTGAGACGGAAAAGCAAGTTGGCATTTCAGGGGTTTTGTATTATAATAATGTCGGGACAGAAGATACAATACGGGGGTGGCAGGGCATGGTGCAGATTCGGGGGTTCTTTTCCTCTATCGGCGCACTGTTTACCAATTTGTTCGAGCACCCGGATTGGCGCAACATCGTGGATGTGTTCATATTGGCCATCCTTATATACAACGTGATCAAGCTGGTGCTGCACACCCGCTCCAATTCCCTGTTCAAGGGCATCGCGGTGGTGCTGGCGGTGGCCTGGCTTTCCAACGTGCTGCACTTCAGCGCCGTGTCATGGCTGCTGAATCAGCTGGTCAGCATGGGCCTGGTGGTGATCGTGATACTGTTCCAGCCGGAATTCAGAAGGGGACTGGACCAGCTGGGCCGCTCCAAGATCATGCGGCGCGTGTTCGGCCCCTCCGGCAAGGGGGCCGAGACCGAGCAGGTGGAGCGCCCCGTGACCGAGATCGTGCGGGCGATGAACGACATGGCCCGGAAGAAGATCGGCGCGCTGATCGTGATCGAACGCCAGACCGGCCTGGGCGACGTGATCGAGACCGGCACCCGCGTGGATGCGGAGATCAGCGCCCCGCTGATCGAGAACATATTCGAGCCCAACACCCCGCTGCACGACGGTGCGATGATCATTCGCAACCGCCGGGTAGAGGCGGCTGCCTGCATACTGCCCCTGTCGGAGGATCCGTCCATTAGCCGCGACCTGGGCACCCGGCACCGCGCGGCCATCGGCATCACCGAGGCCACCGACGCCGTGTCGCTGATCGTGTCGGAGGAGACGGGCATCATCTCCATGGCCCGCGAGGGCAGGCTGACCCGGCACCTGGACGCCCGCTCGCTGAACATACTGCTGACGGAGCTGTTCACGCCGGAGCGCAACATGTACTCCTGGTTCGGCGCGCTGCGCAGGGAGGAGCACGACGATGAAGAATAAGCTGAAGGGCCTGCGGGAGACGGGCTTCTACAAGAACGCGCCCAAGCCGGTGAAGTGGATCATCGGCTCCCTGTCCAACAACCTGGGCTACAAGCTGCTGTCGCTGGTGCTGGCGGTGTTGCTGTGGAGCTACGTGATCTCCACCAACACCTCCATCACCCGCACCAAGACGCTGTACAACCTGACCGGCTATCCCAGCGGCCAGTCCACGCTGGCGGATCACAAGCTGGCCCTGACCGAGGACCCCACCAAGGCCCTCTCCGGCGTGTCGGTGACGGTGGAGGCCCCCCAGGCGGACTATTCCAAGGTGTCCGGCGACAACGTGCTGGTGACGCTGGACCTGTCCAACGTGCGCACCGCCGGCAGCCAGCAGGTGCCCCTGAGGGCCACCACCAGCTACGGCCGCGTGCGCGGCATCAGCCCCGCCACGCTGACGCTGGGCTTTGAATCGCTGGACTCGCGCAACGTGTCCGTGAACACGGAGATCACCGGCGCGCAGAGCGGCCTGTGGTACAACGTCACCCGCTGCAATCCGGCGATGCTGACGGTGTCCGGCGCGTCCAGCATCGTGCAGAGCATCGCCTCGGCCAAGGTGGCCGTGGACGTGAGCGGCATGGAGGCCAGCACCATCAAGGCGCTGCCCTATGTGCTGCTGGACGCCGCGGGCGAGGAGATCGGCCAGACGCTTCTGAACTGCTCCACCTCGTCGGTGTCGGTGAGCCTGGACATCTATCCCAGCCGCGAGATCCCGGTTTCCACCGACTACGCCAGCGTGGTCACCGGCCAGCCGGCCCGGGGCTACGTGCTGCAATCGGTGTCCATACAACCCCAGACGGTGCAGGTGGCCGCCGAGCGCGAGCTGCTGGACAGCCTGACGGAGCTGAAGGTGGAGCCGGTGTCCATCGAGGGGGCCAGCCAGAGCTTCTCGGTGCGCGCCGCGATATCCCAGCTGTCCGACTTCAAGAACATCTCCAGCGAGCAGGTCTACGTCAGCGTGAACATCGCCGAGGAGACCATCAGCGGCTACGTGGACGACGTGAAGGTGCAGTTCCTGGGCAAGGGCGAAAGCCTGATCGCCACCTATGAGCCCGCCAGCGTGCTGGCCACCGGACCCCGCAGCGCCATCGACGCGCTGATGGAGACGGGCGTCACCGTGAACGTGGATGTCACCGGCCTGGAGGCGGGCACCTATCTGCTGCAGCCGACGGTGGACGCACAGCTGTACCCGGATATCACCTTTACCTGTGAAACGGCCTCCGTCACGCTGACGGATGCCGGCGCCGCGGCGGAGGGCTGAGCTTCACCGGCGGCCTTGGAGGATATTTTACGATATGACGATCAGTGGTTATTCCAACAAAATCGTGGATCTGATGCTGGGCTGGCTGAAGGGCCTGGCGAACTGGGTGCTGCGCCTGTTCAACCTGGCCGGCAGCGCGGGAGGCTCGCCGCTCATGTGGCTGTCCCAGAACTGGCTGAAGCTGCTGATATTCTTCCTGGTGCTGGGCGTGGCGATGGACCTTCTGATCTGGCTGATACGCTGGCGGCCCTACTGGGTGTGGTTCAGGAAGGAGCGGGTCATCGTCAACGACGAGCGCTTCTTCGCCAGCGCCGACATGGACCAGGCGGACGCCTGGGAGGGCGACCTGGCCTCCAACTGGGACGAGCATGACTACGTGGTGGCCAGCACCGTCGTGAAGCGCCAGAAGGCGAACGGCGGCAAGAAGCCCCAGCCCCAGCCGAACAACCGCCGCCGGGAGGGCACCCGGGTGCAGCGCCACGACGCCCGGAAGGCCCCCGCGAGGCCCAAGGCGGCCGAGCCGTCCGGGAAGAAGGCGGCGCAGGCCGAGGAGAAGAGCAGGGACAGCTTCTTCAACGTGGATCTTCGCAACCGGGATGTCTCCGATTCCTACGAGGACGAGGTGTTCAACGTGTCCAACCTTCCCGTGTTCGATGAGTTCGAGGAGAAGAAGCGGGCGTCCGCCGTCAGAAAGCGCCCCGACAGGCGCAAGTGATCCGGAGGGATAGAAAATGAAGGATTTTGTCCATTGCGTGCCCACGCGCTTCGTGTTCGGGCGAGGCGCGGAGAACAGGGCCGGCGAACAGATCGCCGACTTCGGCGGCACGAAGGCGCTGATCGTGTACGGCGGGGGTTCCGCCGTGCGCTCCGGCCTGATCGACCGGGTGAAGGCCGCGCTGGATGGCGCGGGCGTCGCCCACGTATGCCTGGGCGGCGTGAAGCCCAATCCCAGGGACACCCTGGTGTACGAGGGCATCGAGCTGGCCCGGCGCGAGGGCGTGGATTTCATACTGGCCGTCGGCGGGGGCTCGGTGATCGACACCGGCAAGGCTGTCGCCCACGGCATGTGCTATGACGGCGACTTCTGGGACCTGTGGTGCGGCAAGGCGAAGTCGAAGGGCGCGCTGCCGGTGGGCGTGGTGCTGACTATGGCCGCGGCGGGCAGCGAATCCAGCAACAGCTGCGTGATCACCCAGGAATCGACGAAGACCAAGCGCGGCCTGCGCAGCGAGCTGAACCGGCCCCGCTTCGCCATCATGAACCCGGAGCTGACCATGACGCTGCCGCCCTACCAGATCGCCTGCGGCGCGACGGACATACTGGCCCACATCATGGAGCGCTATTTCACCTGTGAAAAAGAGGTGGATCTGACCGACCGTCTGTGCGAGGGCGCGATGGTGGCGGTGATCCGCGCGGCCCGCATCGCCGTGAAGCATCCGGAGGACTATGACGCCCAGGCCCAGCTGATGTGGGGCAGCACCATCGCCCACAACGACACCGTGGGCGTGGGCCGCGTGCAGGACTTCGGCAGCCACCAGATCGAGCACGAGCTGTCGGCGCTGTACGACGTGGCCCACGGCGCCGGGCTGGCCGTGGTGTTCCCGGCCTGGATGCGCTATCACATGGACAGGGATATTATGCGCTTTGCCCAGTTTGCCGTGCGGGTGTACGGGTGCGAAATGAACTTTGAGCACCCGGAGCAGACGGCTCTTCGGGGCATCGAGGCCCACGAGGCCTTCCTGCGCGAGATCGGCATGCCGCTGACCCTCAGGGAGATCGGCGCGTGCGCAGAGGACATCCCCGCGCTGGCCGCCCATACCAAGGTGACCAATCCCGACGGCACCACAGGCGGCGTGTTCCACATGACACGCCAGGATATCGAAAACATACTGCGCCTCGCGGACCGCTGAGGCGCGGTATCATTTGCAACAAAACACACAAGGAGGTTGTTTGCATTGAACACGAGCGAGATCCGCGGCATCATCGAGGCCGGCCAGGCCCGGCTGGGCGTCGAGTTCGGCTCCACCCGCATCAAGGCCGTGCTGATCGACCCGGCGGGCGATCCCATCGCCCAGGGCGACCACGAGTGGGAGAACCGGCTGGTGGACAACATCTGGACCTACGCCATGGAGGACGTTTGGTCCGGCTTCCAGGACTGCTATGCCAATATGGCAAAGGATGTCGGGGCCCGCTACGGCGTGAAGCTGACGAAGCTTGGCGCCATCGGCATCAGCGCGATGATGCACGGCTACATCCCCTTTGACGGCGAGGGCAGGCAGCTGGCGGGCTTCCGCACCTGGCGCAACACCATCACCGGCGAGGCCGCCGCGGCGCTGACCGAGAAGCTGAACTTCAACATCCCCCAGCGCTGGAGCATCGCCCATTTGTACCAGGCGATACTGAACGGCGAGGACCACGTGCCGCAGATCCGCTTTCTGACCACGCTGGCGGGCTATGTGCACTGGATGCTGACCGGCGAGAAGGTGCTGGGCATCGGCGAGGCCTCCGGCATGTTCCCCATCGACAGCACCACCAACGACTATGACGCGGGCATGATCGCCACCTTCGACAGCCTGATCGCGGACAGGGGCTATGCCTGGAAGCTGCGGGACATCCTGCCCGGCGTGCTGATGGCGGGCGATCCCGCCGGCCGGCTCACCGAGGCCGGCGCGAAGCTGCTGGACCCCACCGGCACGCTGCAGCCCGGCGCGCCGCTGTGCCCGCCGGAGGGCGACGCAGGCACCGGCATGGTGGCCACCAACAGCGTCGCGCCCCGCACCGGCAACGTGTCCGCGGGCACCTCGGTGTTCGCCATGATCGTGCTGGAGAAGGCGCTGAAGAAGGTCCACCCGGAGATCGACATGGTCACCACTCCCACCGGCAAGCCCGTGGCGATGGTGCACTGCAACAACTGTACGTCCGACATCAACGCCTGGGTGAACCTGTTCCAGGAGTATCAGGCGCTGCTCGGCGTCCCGGTGGACCGGGGCGAGATTTTCGTGCGCCTGTTCAACCTGGCCCTGGAAGGGGATC
>JBGUQG010000352.1:0-4466 GCA_045130815.1 Christensenellales bacterium | reverse complement strand
GCACGCCGAGACCCACATCATCGATGCCGCCCTCCATGGCACGGTCCATCGCTTCGGTGTGGTAGGCGTAGTTGCTCTTGGGGCCGGTAGGATGCAGATGCTCGTAGCTCTCCTTGTGATAGGTCTCCTGGAACAGGATGTAGGTGCCGATGCCCGCATCCTTCAGGCGGCGGTAGTTCTCCACCGTGGTGGCGGCGATGTTCACGTTCACCCGGCGGATGTCGCCGTTCTTGTGGTGCACGCCGTAGATGGTGTCGATGCACTCCAGGATGTACTCGATGGGGTTGTTCACCGGGTCCTCGCCGGATTCAATGGCCAGGCGCTTGTGGCCCATGTCCTGCAGCGCGACGACCTCGGCCCGGACCTCGTCCTGGGTCAGCTTGCGCCGGGCGATATGCTTGTTCTTCAAGTGATAGGGACAGTACACGCAGCCGTTCACGCAGTAGTTGGACAAATACAGCGGCGCGAAGATCACGATGCGGTTGCCGTAGAAGGCCAGCTTGATCTCCTCGGCGATCTCGTACATGCGCTGTATCTTCTCCGGGATCTCGCAGGCCAACAGCACCGAGGCCTCCCGGTGGGTCAGGCCCGCGCAGGTGCAGCCCGAGCCGTTCTTCACCGGGCGCGCCTTCTCCAGGATCTCGTCGATCAGCCGCACGTTGTTCTTGTTCGCCTCGGCGTATTCCAGCGTCGCGCGGATCTCCTCATCGTTGATGAACTCCTCCGCCTTCAGGGATTTGGGATCGTATTTAGCCATGTTCTCCATTCTCCTTATTGTTTCTTGATGTCGCCCCGGTCAATCACCAGCCGGTAGCCGATGCCTTCCATGCGCCTTTCCAGGCATCCCCTGCACTGGGCGGATTCCTCGCCTGTGCAGATCTTGTTGTCGTACAGCGCGTATTGCCCGCGCACGCCCACCGGTGAAAGGTTGGGCATCACCACGTTGGCCCCGGCCTGAATGCCCTTCTCCCGGCCCGCGGGATCGATGGTGCCCAGCGCCGTGGTGGCCGGCAGCAGCACCGGCGGGTGGATCAGCCGTATGACGGACAGCAGGAACAGCGTCTGCTCCAGCGTGCCCGCGGGCCGATCCCCAAAGGGCGTGTCGTGGTGCGGTATGAAGGGGCCGATGCCGCACATGTCCGGCCTGAATGCCTGGATGAAGGCCAGGTCTCTGGCCAGGTGCGCGCTCGTCTGGAAGGGCGAGCCCACCATGAAGCCGCAGCCAACCTGATAGCCGATGTCGCGCAGCTCTTCAAGGCACCTCATCCGGTTGTCCCAGGACATCTCCGGCGGATGCAGCCGCGCGTAGTGGTCCGGATCGGCGGTCTCGTGGCGCAGCAGATAGCGGTCCGCCCCGGAGTCAAACAGCCTTTGATAGCTGTCCCGGCTGCGCTCGCCCATGGAAAGCGTCACCGCGCAATCCGGGTGGCGGGTCTTCAGCGCGGATACGATGCCGCACAGCCGCGCGTCGGTGAACCACATGTCCTCCCCGCCCTGCAGCACGAAGGTCCTGAAGCCCAAGGCATGGCCCTCGTCGGCGCACTGCAGGATCTGCTCCGGGCTCAGCCGGTAGCGTTCCACATTCCCGTTGCTTCGCCGTATGCCGCAGTACAGACAGTCGTTTTTGCAGATGTTGCTGATCTCGATCAGGCCGCGGGTGTACACGTCGTTTCCGTAGACGGACCTCCGGACGGCCACGGCCCGCCGGGCAAGCAGCGCGGTCGACGCAGCGTCCCGGCCGTCGATCAGCTGCCGGAACTGCGACTCGGTCAGCGCCTCGCCCACGCTCAGCCGGTCGATCAGCGCATAGATCCCATGGCTCATCCGTCGGCCCCCTTCAGCGGCGCCAGGCTTCGGGCCAGTATGCCGGTGATCCGGACGATCACGATGCCATAGTTGGTGAAGGGCACCCCCTGGGACAGCGCCGTGCGCATTCGCCAACCGACCACGGTGTCCGTGAGCATGCAGCCGCCGCAGTGGACCACCAGTCTGTAGGGCGACAGGTCCTCCGGGAATTCCCGGCCCGAGCAGGTGTCGATCTGAATCGCTTTGCCGGTGTGCTGCCGAAGCCAGCGGGGGATCTTCACGGTGCCGATGTCGTTGCACTGACGATGGTGGGTGCAGCCCTCCGCCATCAGCACCCTGTCGCCGTCCCGCAGGCTGTCGATGGCCTCCACGCCCCGCACGGCGGCATCCAGAAAGCCCTTGTGCCGCGCCATCAGTATCGAAAAGGATGTGAGGGGGATCTGCGGCGGCAGGATACCATTCACCTGCCCGAACACCTGGCTGTCGGTGATCACCAGCGCCGGAGTCCGGCGCAGCGCCTCCAGCGCCGAAGACAGCTCCGTCTCCCGGCACACCAGGGGCAGCGCGCCCGCGTCCAGCAGGTCCCGGATCACCTGCTGCTGGGGCAGGATCAATCGACCCTTCGGCGCGGCCTCGTCCATCGGGCACACCAGCACCGCCGCGTCGCCGGGGCGGACCAGGTCTGCCGCCAGGGGACGCTCTACCCTGTCCGGTACGATCCGTGCCAGGCGCTCCTTGAAGGCGTCGATGTTCTCGCCGGTCAGCGCGCTGACCGGCAGCGCGCCCTCCGCGCCCGGCAGGACGTCTGCAGCGTCGCACTTGTTCCAGGCGATCAGGTAAGGGACGCCCCGCTCCCGCAGCTTCGCGCGCAGCGCGTCGTCCGCTTCACACAGGCCCAGGCGGCCGTCCACCACCAGCACCGCCGCGTCGCAGCGATTCAGCGCATCCTCGGCCCGCCGGACCCGCTGTGCGCCCAAGTCGCCCTCGTCGTCGATGCCGGGGGTATCGATGATCACCACCGGCCCCAGGGGCAGCAGCTCCATGGCCTTGTACACCGGGTCGGTGGTGGTACCCTTGATCCCGGACACGATGGCCAGCGCCTGGCCCGTCACGGCGTTGACCAGGCTGGACTTCCCGGCGTTGCGGCAGCCGAAGAAGCCGATGTGCGTCCGCTTCGCGGACGGGGTTTCGTTCATGCTCAATTTGACCTCCAAATATGACAGCCGGCGCACCCCATGGATGCGCCGGCTGTATGACCAGTCTGCCTGCTTGCGCATCTTCCGCCTCAAGTTTCACGTTTCGGCGTCAGGAATGTGTTTGGCGTATTCGGTTGTGTCCGCCCTTACTGGACGTTGGAATAGGTGGCCTTGGCGTTCACGCCGTCGATGCGGCCCAGCGCGCCGGTCAGCGCGTTGATCTCATCGTTCGGGGCGTCGATGGCCACGCAGATGATGTTCACGCCCTTCTGGCGATAGGGAATGCCCATGCGCCCGATGATGTACTTTCCGTAGCGGTGCAGCAGCGCGTTCAGCGCCTCCACCGCCTCTTCCTTTTCCACGATGATGCTGATGACAGCAACGCGTTCGTTCATTTCGTATCACCTCGCCAACTCATCATACCGTATATTGTGGAAAAAATCAAGTATAATTTGTGGAAATTCTGCCTTGTTTTTCCCCGATAAAGCCGTTTTCCCGTCACCACAGATCGGCGCATCTGTGGTAAAATCTCATTTGACAAAATATCGGAGGGACACCTATGCATTCCTTTCACAAGCTTTACCGTGCCGCCGCCGTCGCCGCGGCGCTGCTTTTGAGCGCCTCCGCGGCGGCCGAACCCGTTACCGCCGACTATCGCTTCGACCCCGAGAACGCCTCCGCCAGGGATGTGCAGCAGCAGCTGATCGACAACGGCTATCTGCAGGGCAAGGCGGACGGCATCATCGGCCCCCGCTCCACCGCGGCGCTGAAGCTGTTCCAGCGCATCGCGGGCCTGCGGGCCACCGGCAAGGCCGACCGGGCCACGCTGAACGCCCTGTTCTCCGAGGACGCCGTGGTGCTGCCCGCGGCGCTGTCCAGCGGCATGAAGGGCGAAGAGGTGGTGCGGCTCCAAAACAGGCTGATCCAGTTCGGCTTCATGGACGGCGCTGCGGACGGCAGCTACGGTCAGGCCACGGCCAACGCCGTGCGGGCCTTCCAGCGCCATCTGGGCGATCAGGGCTATGAGGAGTGGATCACCGCCGACGGCGCGGCCTCCTCCGTGACCCAATACTGTCTTTACAGCGACCGCTATTCCACCTACGTGCGCACCATCGCCCCCGGCGAAAGCGATGCCGAGGTGCTGCGGGTTCAGCGGCGGCTTCGCCAGCTGGGATATCTGGACGCGGACGCCTGCGACACGCTGGACGACTATGCCCGGCAGGCGCTGGAGCTGTTCAGGCAGCAGGCCGGCGTTTTCAGCGAAAGCATCGACCGGGAGACCATCGACGCGCTGTTCTCCGCCGACGCGCCGCAGGCGGCCTGGTGCGCGCCCCACGACATCGCCTGCGGCGACAGCGGCCTGGCCGTGCGCCAGCTGCAGCAGGCGCTGGTCAGCGGCGGTATGATGAACAGCCTGCCCGACGGCAAGTACGGCAAGGACGTGGAAAGCGCCCTGTCCAGGCT
>JBGUQG010000351.1:0-9075 GCA_045130815.1 Christensenellales bacterium | reverse complement strand
AGCGTCGGTGATCTGCTGGGCGGTCACGCCCTCCAGCGTGGTGTCGTTCAACGTCTCCAGTCCCGGGGGAAGCAGCTTGCCCTTCAGTGCCTCCAGGGCCTCCCGCTTCACATACTCCTCCGGGCCGGTGAACAGGTAAACGGGGGCCGGCTGTCCCGCGTTCAGCTGCTGGTAGAACTCATTCCAGTTCATGCTTCGATGCCTCCAGGTAGGTTTTGACGCGCCACGTCCCGCCGCTCCAGGTGCATTCGACGGTGCCGCTGTCCCGGGTCAGGTAGGTTTGCGCGCCGGATCGTGCCAGCTTGTCCAGCGTCTCCTGGGCGGGGTGGCCGTAGTTGTTCTCGCCCACGCTGATCACGGCGATCTCGGGCGTACACGCCTCGATGAAGCGATCGCTGCTGGCCTTGGCCGAGCCGTGGTGGGCGACCTTCAGTATGTCGATGTCCGGTATGGCCTCGGGTTCGGCGTTCTCGCTGAGATCGCCGGTGAACAGCGCGCTCTGCCCGTCGCAGCTGACCAGAGCCAGCAGGGACATGTCGTTGACCTCGCCGGGCAGCTCCTTGCCGTCCGGCGCGAGTACGTCCAGCCTTGCCGTCGAGGAGAGGTCAATGCTGTCTCCCGCGGACAGCTCGCGGATCTCCACGCCCATTGACCTTGCAAGCTCTATGCCCTCGACGACGGCGGGGGAGACCTCCTCCACCTCGAACCAGCCCTTCGGCACGTAGATCGCATCGGGCGTAAAGGAGGTCAGCACGCTCTTCAGGCCGCCCGCGTGATCCTGGTGGGGATGGGACAACACCACACCGTCCAGGTGCAGGCACGATGCGTTCAGATAGTCTGCGGCGGGGGTGTAGGTGTCGCCGATGTCCATCATATAGGTATGGCCGCGGGTGCGCACCACGGCGCAGTCCGCCTGTCCCGCGTCCAGGAAGGCGATGCTGAAGCGCCATGCCCGGCCGAAAATCAACAGCGAGGAGAACGCCGCCACCAGCAACAGGGCGAAGGGCAATAAGCGCCGCAGCCGCTCCTTCAGCCGGCTCAGATCCGAAGCCGCCAAAGCGATCCCGCAGTGAAGCAGTATCAGCAGGATCGGATAGCGACCGATGCGCACGCCCGTGACGGGAAGCCGGCCGCTGAGATGGGTGATTTCGATCAGCAGGGACAGCGCACGGTCCGCCAGCCCCGACACCAGCGCCGCCGCGCCCGACAGGATCGGGGAGAGCAGCAGGCCTGCGAGGCCGACGATGTAGCCCAACATGCAAAGCGGCACACAAACCAGGTTGAAGGGCAGCGAAACCACCGATTGCACGCCGAAGAAGGCGATCACAGCGGGCAGCGTGGCCAGCTGCACCGATACGGACGCGCACAGCAGCGAAGGCAGGTAGATCAGCGCCCGCCGGGCCACGCGCACAGCCAGCTTGGAGCTGGGCTTGCGCCTGCGCCGGGCTTCGATGCCCATCAGCCTTGAAAGCGGCGGCATCAGCAGTATGATGCCCGCCGAGGCCGAGTAGGACAGCACGAAGCCCGCGTCGCCGATGGACAGCGGCCTGAACGCCAGCCAGATGAGCATGGCCGCGCACAGCCGCGTCACCGGGTCGGAGGGCCGCCCGGCGACCGGCGCGAAGCACAGCAGCGCGAACATCATCAGCGCCCTTGCGAAGGACACGCCGAAGCCGATCATCACGCCGTAGGGGATCAGCAGCGCGACCGCGGCCACATTGGCCCAGCGCCGCGGCATGAACCGCCTCAACAGCCATGCCAGCAGCGCCGCAAGCACCGTCACGTGCAGGCCGGATATGCTGATCAGATGGCCGGTGCCGGACAGGCTCATCGACTCCCGGAGCTCGTCGCCCAGCTGGGATCGGTCGCCCAGCACCAGCGCCCGCATGAGTCCGGCGCTGCGGGGAAACAGCGCGTCGATCCGCGCCCCTATGGCCCTGCGCGCGGCGACGAGGAGAGTCTGCGTGTTCCGGGTCTCGCCGACGATTTCCACATCCTCGACCCGGGCCGTGGCATAGCCGTTGAAGCCGTTGCGCGCCAGCCACGCCCCAAAGTCGAACTCATAGGCGTTGGTCACCGGGTCAGGCTGCCAGATGTGGCCGGTAAGCCGCAGCTGCTGGCCGCAGGTGATGGCCTCCAGCGGGGTCCGGTCGTCGCTGCGCACGTACAGGCGCAGGGACAGGGACGCGGCCTCGTCATCCACCGTATCGGTGTTGAACCTGAAGATCAACCGTCCGGTCTCCGGCTTGATGAACGGATCAGAGGCCACGCGACCGACCATGCTCACGGAGTAGCGCGTTGGCTCGATGTGCACGGCCCGGACTGCCAACGCCATGCGCAGCATGCCCGCCAGCAGCCCGACGACCAGCAGCATTACTCCCGCGGCCAGCCGCCGCTTGAGCAGCGTGAAACCCAATCCCACAGCCAAAGCAAGCGCCGCGCCGACGGCCCAAGGAGGTGCATTCAGCTTTGTCGCCGCGATCAACCCCAACAGGAACGCCAAGGCAAAGCACGCCAGCGGCCTTGCGTGAAGCTGGCGCGGCAGGAAGCCGTGAGCGGCGCGCATCGGCTTCAGACGTAGTATGTCCCGCCCAGTTCGGCGAGCTCCGCGGCGGGGAACAGTGCCCGCGCTTCGTCAAGCAGCGACTGGGGATCATACTTCGGGTTCAGGTGGGTCAGCAGCAGACGCTTGGCCCCGGCGTTGGCGGCCAGCCTGCCGCAGAGCTCTGCTGAAAGGTGGGGCTTTGTAAAGCTGTGATCGGCCCTGGAGAAACCGCAGTCAGCCAACAGCAGGCTTGCGCCGTCGCAGAAAAGCTCTACCAACGCGTCCTCATTGGTGTCTCCGGTGAAAACGAACCGCTGGCCGTCGCACTCCACGCACACGGCGTTGGTCGGCACGGGGTGCCGCGCGGCGGTGAAGCTGACGCGCATTTCGCCCACGGTCACGTCCTCGGCGGGCCACAGGTCATAGTAGGGGCAGCTCAGCAGCGCGGCCACGGCCTCCGGCTCGTCCGGCGCGTACACCGGCAGAGGACGCTTGCGGGGGTTGAGCTGCAGCGCGTACTGCAGGGGCAGCATATCCGACATGTGGTCGTAGTGCAGGTGGCTGAGCACCACGGCGTCCAGCGTCTCAAGGCACCCCTCCGCCATCAGTCGTGGAAGCACGCCCGGGCCGCAGTCGATCAGGATCCGCGTGTCGCCGCTGTCGCTTTGCAGCAGGTAGCCGGAGCAGGCTCCGTTTGGCGCGGGATAGGGGCCGTTGTTGCCGAGAATCTTCAGAATCATGACCGCATACCTCAAATCGCTTTTGTAGGATCAGTTTCCCCTCAAATTATAACAAATACTGAGCTTCAAGACAAGACATTGGGCGAATCAAGTCATGTGCCGGCGCGATTTTACATAACATGTCCACAGTTCGATCGAAGGAGTGATGGCATGAATTACTTCGGCATCTACCATTCGGACTATACCCGCTCCGGCAGCGGCATATTCGACGCGCCATGCATTACCAAGGGCCGCATGACCCTCTGCGCCCGCGACATACAGTCCGGCGGCGGCCTGCTGGCCGCGGCCTTCGGACGGCTGCGCAACCGAGCCGACCTGGCAAAGACACTGAAATGCGACGGCGGAACCGCCCCGGCGCGGCTGGTGATGCTGGCTTATGCGCGCTGGGGCGCGGATTATCCCCGCCACCTGGAGGGGCCAGTGGCCACCTGCCTGATGGACGCCGAAGCGGATCAGCTGGTGCTCAGCCGCGACAGGATGGGTGAGGCGTGCGCGTTCTACGCCCTTTCCGGCGACAGCATCGCCTTTTCAGACCATCCGGACGCGCTGCTGAAGTCCAACCGCGTCCATCCGGTGCTGGATGCTGACGGCGCGAGGGAGCTGTTCGGCCTGGGACCGGCGCGCACGCCCGGAAGGACCTTTTATCGGGACATACGCGCCGTGGAGCCCGGCTGCGCGCTCATCGCCCAGGGCGGGCGGGTGCGCTCGGAGCGCTACTATGCCGTCGTGGACGCGCCGCACGAGGAGGATGAGGCCGAAACCGTGGCCCGGGTCCGGGAGCTGCTGGAGCAATGCGTCGCGGACATCGCCCCGCTGAACCCGGCGGTGATGCTCTCCGGGGGCCTGGATTCCACGGCGCTGACAGCGCTGTTGAGGCGGCACAATCCCCGGCTTCGCAGCTTTTCCGTGGACTATGAGGACAACGACCTGGACTTCCGGGCCAATGCCTTCAGGCCGGAGATGGACGCGCCCTATGTGCTGGAGTCCGTGCGGGCCTTCGGCACCCAGCACCGGACGGTGACGCTGGATCAGGCCTCGCTGGCGGAGACGTTGGACCGGGCGGTTTCCCTGCGGGGCTTTCCGGGCATGGCGGACATCGACACGTCGCTGTTGCTGTTCTCCCGGGAGATCGCCCGGTTCGACCGCTGCGTGGTATCCGGCGAATGCGGCGACGAAGTGTTCGGCGGCTATCCCTGGTTCCGTGGCGACGCGCCGCTGGAGGGGTTCCCCTGGTCCGGTTCCATGCGGCTGCGGGAGGGCTTGCTGCGACCGGAGGTCCGCAAGGTGCTGCGCCTTTCGGAATATGTGCGGGATACCTTTCAAACGCGCCGCGCCGCCGCGGACCCCGGGCCGGAATACGAGGACAGAGAGCGCCGGCTGCGCACCATGCAGCGGCTGTGCTTCGACTATTTCATGTCCAACCTTCAGGAACGCGCCGTGCGCATGTGCGAGGGCGCTGGCGTACGCGTGCTGACGCCGCTGTGCGACGACCGGCTGGTACAATACGTGTACAACGTGCCCTGGACGATGAAGTTCATGGGCGGCCAGGAGAAGGGCCTGCTTCGCGCCGCCGTGGGCGACCTGCTGCCCGAAAGGCTGCTTCGGCGCACCAAGAGCCCCTATCCCAAGACCTGCAGCCCCGCCTACGGACGTATCGCACGGGATATGGCGCTGCGCATGGCCTCGGATCATGACGCGCCGCTGTTTGAGATCATCGACCCGAAGCGCGTGATCGACCTGGCGGAATCAGAGCTCGACCCGGCGGAAACGCCCTGGTACGGCCAGCTGATGTCCGGGGCCCAGCTGCTGGGTTTCCTGTGGCAGGCGAACCGTTGGATGCGGGACAGGAATATCGCCGTTCTCCTCTGACAAGCCTTGACAGAACGGCCTTAAAATGCTATGCTTTCTGCGACGCATTGTCTAAGGAGCTTTCACCATGGAGCGATATACCGACCTCGTCCTGCTGTTCTTCACCTATTCCTTCCTCGGCTGGTGCATCGAGGTCACGCTGAAATACATACAGTTTCACCGGTTTATCAACAGGGGCTTTCTGGCCGGGCCGCTACTGCCCATCTACGGCTCCGGCGCGCTGCTGATCACGTTGGCCGTTAATAGCGTGCTTCGCTTTGAATCCTCCTACGGAACCATCTTTGCGCTGTCCTTTTTTCTGTGCGGCGCGGTGGAGTACCTGGCCAGCTTCTTCATGGAAAAGCGATTCCACGCCCGCTGGTGGGATTACAGCCACAAGCCCATGAACCTGCACGGCAGGATATGGATCGGCAACCTCCTGCTGTTCGGTCTGGGCGGCGTGGCCATCATCAAACTGATCAACCCGGCGCTTTTCCGCCTGTTCGCATCCGTTCGACCGGCGTTCCGCCAGTGGCTGGCCATGGCGCTGCTCGCGATTTTCGCCGCGGATTACGTGGTCACGCACTTCGTGTTGAAGCTGATCAAGACCGGCGTCGAAAGCAGCCAGGCTGACAGCACAGAGCAGATCAGCCGCGAGGTCCGGCTGCTGCTCAGCGACCGGAGCTATTTCTACCGCCGCTTTGTGGACGCCTATCCTGACGTGATCTACCGCACGGAGCGCATCACCGCTCGCATGGCGGAGATCCGCGCCGAGACCGAACGCCTGCGCAGGGAGGCCGAGGCCCGCATCGAAAGCAGACGGGAACAGCTGGCCGCCAGCCTGGAGCCCACGGGCTCCATCAAGAACACGGTGATCGACCGCCAGCAGGAGCTGATCGGCCTTCTCTACGACGAGACGAGCGCCACCGATCAGATGAAGCGGCTGAAGCGGGACATCGATTCAGAAATGAACCGGCTGAGGAACAGACGTTTTTGACGATGCATTGGGGGCGATGCCTATGACGCGGGGAAGATTTGCCCCCAGCCCTACCGGGCGGATGCACCTGGGCAACGTGTTCACGGCGCTGCTGGCCTGGCTGTCCGCCCGGTCGAAGGGCGGCGAGGTGGTGCTGCGCATCGAGGATCTGGATCCGGCCAGGAGCCGCGCTGTGTACGCTGAGCTCCTGATGGACGATATGCGCTGGCTGGGCCTGGATTGGGACAGGCGCGCCGCGAACCAGAGTGAAAGAGGCGAAGCCTATCGCGAGGCGATGGAGATCCTGCGGCAGAAAGGGCTGCTTTACCCCTGCTTTTGCACCCGGGACCAGCTGCATGCCGCCAGCGCGCCACACGCTTCGGACGGCAGGATCATCTACGCCGGTACCTGCCGAGATTTGACCGAAGACCAGCGCGCCGCCATGGACCGGCCCTTTTGCCTGCGGGCAAAGGCCCCGGAAAGGATGATCGCCTTTACGGACGGCCTTCAGGGACCACAAAGTATGATGCTGGACAGGGAGTGGGGCGATTTCATCGTCCGAAGGTCCGACGGCGTGGCGGCCTACCAGTTGGCCGTGGTGGTGGACGACGCCGCTTCCGGCATCACCGAGGTCGTGCGCGGACGGGACCTGCTGTCCTCCACGCCGGTGCAGCTGTGGCTGTATGAAGTGTTGGGTTACACGGCCCCGTGCTTCTGGCATGTGCCGATGCTGATGTCCGTCAGCGGACACAGGCTCAGCAAGCGTGAGCGGGCGCTTGAGATCGGCGAGATCCGCAAGCGGCACGCCCCGGAGGCGGTCACCGGCTGGCTGGCCTGGCGCTGCGGCCTGATCGACAGGAACGAGCCCATTTCGCCGGGAGAGCTGGCGACGGTATTCGACTGGAGCAGGATCGATCCCGCCGACATCGTGATCGACGAGCGGGAATGGCTTTGAATACGATTACAGGAGGCGCTCAAATGAAATACGTTATCCGAAGGGACGCACCCGTCACGGCGCACAGGCGGCACTGGCAGTTCTGCGTCGGCTCCGGCCATGCGGTGCTGGCGCTGCGGGCGGATTACGCTCGGCAGTTGAAGTTCATCCACGACACGCTTGGCATACAGCGCGTGCGCTTCCACGGCATACTGGACGACGACATGCGCACGTTCACCGACCTGTCTATTCAGATGCCGGTGCCCGGGGCGGAGCAATTCACGGAGTACAACTTCAACGCCTGCGGCGCGGCCTACGACAACGTGCTGGCTGCGGGCATGAAGCCCTTTGTTGAGCTGTCCTACATGCCGGCCAAGCTGGCGCTGCGGGAGGAGGGCCGTCCGATGAAGGGGTTCTTCTTCTACAGGCCCAACATCGTGCCGCCCGCCGAGGACGCCGCGTGGGTGGACTATATCCAGGCGTTCATGCGCTATCTGGTCCACCGCTATGGCGTTGAGGAGATCCGCACCTGGTTCTTCGAGGTCTGGAACGAGCCGGACCTGCCCGGAGCGTTCTTCAACGGCACTCGGGAGGAATACTTCCACCTGTACGCGCTGACTGCCAGGACCATCAAGGCCGTGGACGAGGGCATTCCCGTGGGAGGTCCCGCTACCAGCAACAGCAAGTGGGTGCGCTCCTTCCTGGCCTTCTGCCGGAAGAACGACGTGCCGGTGGACTTTGTGACCACCCACCAGTACGCGGGCGACCCGTTGGGCGGCGTGGAGGACCAGGGCGACATGGAGGCCGAGAATCCCGGCGGTGACTGGAGCCAAACGGTCGAGCAGCAACGCGCCCGGCTGGAGAAGGCCCGGGAGAATACCTTCCTGGCAGGCCTGCGGGCGCTGATGCCGGACAAGTCCGAGACCGAGGACCTTCCCGGCGATCTGTTTATCAAGAACGCGCGCACCGTGCGCCGTCAGGCGGGGAACATGCCCCTGTACTACACCGAGTGGAATGAGAACGCCATTTTCTCCGCCTTCACCAACGACACCAGGAAGGTGGCCGCCTACGACGTCAAGATGGCGCTTGAGCTGGGCGACGCGATGGACGGATCGTCCATATGGTGCTTTTCGGACATCTTCGAGGAGCTGCATCCCTTCCCGCAGGAGTTCCACGGCGGCTTCGGCATGCTGACCCAGCACGGCATTCCCAAGCCCGTGTACCACGCCATGAAGATGCTGGCGGATGCGGGCGACGAGCGGCTTGACCTGGGCCCGGACGCCACCATCGGGGAGTTCGGCATCGCCGCGTTCAAAAAGGACCGGGATATCCAGGTGCTGCTGTTCAGACAGCGCATGAAGAACGAGCCCCTGCCAAAGGAGCGCGTGAGCCTTGAGATCGGGGTCGAGAATACGCCCTCCGAAGTCACCGTGCGCCGGGTCGACGAGGAACACGGCAATCCCCTGGCCGTCTGGGAAGAGATGGGCAGCCCCGTCTTCATCAACCGGGCGGAGGAGGAGCGCATCCGCAGCGAGAGCGACGTTCACGAGGAAGCATGGCCCTATGCCGTCGAGGCAGGCACGGTGCGCCTTGAGTGCGGGCTGGGCGTGAACGACGTGTACTTCTTCACCCTGAAAAACGCTGTGGGAGGCAAACTATGAAGCGCTATCGTCCCTACTGCGCCGGGTATATCGTATTGTACGTGCTGGCCCTGCTGAGCCTGGCGGACGTGGTCTATACCACCGTCAGACAAGCTCAGGGCGTCAACGACATGATGTCCGGCTTCTCCTTCTTTTCCTACGTCATATTCGCGATGGCGGCGTGCTACACCTGGCACTACGCCCGGAGCAAGGTGGTCATCGCCGGCACGAAGCTGCGCGTCGCCTTTCCGGCCAACGTGCGGCCCAGGGACGGCCAGCCCCGGGCCATGTTCCTGTTCCGGCAGGGCGAGCTCGACATGAAGTTCGTGGACAAGACGCTGGACCTTAAAAAGCTGGTGCAATACGGCTATGTTGAGGATCTTTGCTACGAC
>JBGUQG010000350.1:0-8061 GCA_045130815.1 Christensenellales bacterium | reverse complement strand
GGCACGTATACGATGGGGTTGATGAAGCGCGACGGCGCGTTCCACAGCAGCGCCCCCAGGGCGTCCGCGCCGATGTCGGCGTTCCACCGGGGCAGGAAGCGGCGGACCTCCGCCTCGCCCAGGCCGATGCCGGCGGGGACGATCAGGTGGGCGATGCCCGGCATCCGCACCAGCGGCGCGCGGAACACCTCGTCGTCGATGGGAAGATCGACGTGCTCTATGGCGGTGGGCAGGGGCATCCGTACCGTGCCCAGCCAGTCCTCGCCCTCCCGGACCAGGGTGCAGGGCACCGTGCCCTTCGCGCCGGAGACCTCCAGCCGCAGGCTGCGCAGCTGGCCGTCCGCCAAGCCCTCCCGGCGGCACAGCAGCGCCCCCAGCGACATGGTGGCGTTGCCGCAGAATTCGCCGCCCATCATTTGAAGCCGCGCCGCGGCGCGGGGGTCCGTGGCATCCTCCAGGTAGCCCACCTGCTCGCCGCCCACGACGTCCGGCTCCAGCAGCTTCGACGCGACGGCGGCCTGCCGGTCCCGGGGCACGGGGCTGGTGACCAGCACCGTGATGTTGCCGGTGGGGCTGTACTTCACATACTGTATGTTCATATCAGTTGAATCGGCTCAGGAACTGTATCGTGCGCTCCTGGGTGGGGTTGTTGATGATGGCGTTGGGCTCGCCCTGCTCCACGATCACGCCGCCGTCCATAAAGATCACGTGGTCGGAGACGTCCCGGGCGAAGGCCATTTCGTGGGTCACGATGACCATGGTCATGTGCTCGGCGGCCAGGGCGCGGATGACCTTCAGGATCTCGCCGGTCAGCTCCGGGTCCAGGGCGCTGGTGGGCTCGTCGAAGAACAGTATTTTGGGCCGCATGGCCAAGGCCCGGGCGATGGACACCCGCTGCTGCTGTCCGCCGGACAGCTGGTAGGGGTAGGCGCTCTCCCGATCCGCCAGGCCCATCTTGGAAAGCAGGTCCCGGGCGGTCTGCAGCACCTCGGCCTTTTCCCGATGCTGGATCAGCAGCGGGGCCTCGGTGATGTTCTTCAGCACCGTGTAGTGGGGGAACAGGTTGAAGCTCTGGAACACCAGGCCGAAGCAGGACCGGGCCTGCTTCAGATCGGCATGGCTGGCGTACACGGCCCTGCCGCCCTCGTCGCGCACGGCGTACTTGCCCATGTAGGCCAGGCTGCCGCCGTCCATGGTCTCCAGCAGCGTGGCGCAGCGCAGCAGCGTGCTCTTGCCGCTGCCGGAGGGGCCGATGATGGATACCACCTGGCCCTCGTCCACGGTCAGGGAGATGTCGGAAAGCACCTGAACGCCGTCAAACTGCTTGCGGCAGTGCTTGATTTCAAGGATATTCACGCCGCGCACCCCCTTACCTGTAGTAGCCCAGCGCCTTTTCGCACCGGGACATGCCGAAGGCCACCACCGAATTCATCAGGTAGTAGAACACGCCGGCGATGATGAAGGGCGTGAAGCTGGACTGGCTGTTGGCGATCTGCTTGCCGATGGAGAACATCTCCATGTAGGCCAGCGTGAAGGCCATCGAGGTGTCCTTCACCAGGGTGATCACCTCGTTGGTCACGCTGGGCAGTATGCGCTTGATCACCTGGGGCAGTATGATGCGCATGAAGGTCTGTGATTTGCTGTAGCCCAGCACGTGGGCGGCCTCGTACTGGCCCACGGGCATCGATTCGATGCCGCCGCGGTAGATCTCCGCGAAGTAGGCCGCGTAGTTCAGCGAGAACGCGATGATGATGGCCAGCAGCTTCTGCTTCACCAGCAATGTATAGCCGAAAAGATAGAACGGCCCGTAGGCCACCGCGATCAGCTGAAGCATCAGCGGCGTGCCCCGCAGTATGGAGATGTACACCCGGGTGATCGCCTGCAGCACCTTGCTCCTGGACATGCGCAGCAGCGCCACCACCAGGCCCAGCGGCAGCGAGAACAGCAGCGTCAAAAAGAATATGGCGCAGGTGCGGCCCAGGCCCTCGCTCATCTTGGAGATCATGCCGATCAGTGTCATGGAAGCTTCCTCGCAATTCGGATAGAATAACGATTTCCGGCGAAGGCAGAAGGACTTCGCCGGAAATCGTCTGTGGAACGGCCCCGCTACTTACTTGGCGGCCAGCACCAGGTAGCTCAGATCCAGGCCGTACTTCTCGCCCAGGGCGATGTAGGTGCCGTCCTCCACCAGCTGCATATAGGCGTCCTCCACCTGCCGGCACAGCTCGGTGTCATCCTTGCGGAAGCAGATGCCGTACTTCTCGGAGGCGTAGGATTCCTCCAGGCAGTAGTAGTCGTCGCCGTACTTGCTGATCTTCTCGTTGGCGACCGGTGCGTCGATGGCGATTGCGTCGATGGCGCCGGCCTGCAGCTCGGTGAAGGCGATGTTGTAGTTTTCATAGGGCTTCAGCTCGCCGAAGGTGGCGCCCAGCTCCGCCGCTTCGCCGTCGCCGGTCAGCGCCGCTTCGGCGGAGGTGCCCAGCTGTACGCCCACGATCTTGCCGGCCAGGTCGGCGAAGCTCTCGATGCCGGTGCCCTTTTTGGTGAGGATCATCTGGCTGTTGTCGGAGTAGGGGGTGGCGATGGTGAACCGGTCTTCTGTGATGCCGTTGGCGTACACCGTCAGGCCGGACCAGATGCAGTCGATCTCCTTGGCGTCCAGCGAGATGTCCTTGGTGTCCCAATTGATGGGCACGATCTCAAGGTTCCAGCCTAGGATCTCGCAAACCTTCTGGCACATCTCCACGTCGAAGCCGGCGTAGTTGCCGTCGTCGTCCAGATAGGAATAGGGCGGGTATTCGGCGTCGATGCCCATCTTGAAGGTGTAGCCCTCGGCACAGGCGCAGCCCGCCAGCACAAACAGCGCGATCAATACGATGGAAAGCAGCTTTTTCATATTCGTTCCCTCCGCGGATAACATTGTAATGACAGTTTACCACATTATCTTACTAAAGTAAAGGGGAGGGAACGTTATATTTGTTTGAAAACCCAAAAAAGGTTTGGGGGACGGCTTGCGCAACCGTTTAAAGTGGTTGCGCAAGCCGTCCCCCGAACCGTATCCGTCAGTCGGCGGGGCCGAAGTACGCGCTATCCTCGTAGATGTCGCAGTACAGCGTGCCGCTTTGCACGTAGGTGTAGATCGTCAGGCTGCCGTAGCCGTTGTAGCGGAACGAGAAGTCCCGCCCGGCGGCGTAGTCGGTGAGGATCGCGTCCGCGGAGCTTTTCACATAGCTCTGGTTGTAGCGGTCGCCGTAGGTGGATTTTTCCACGATGGAGATATCGTCCAGGTCCTTGATGGCCAGCCAGAGGACGCTGGCCACCTGGGCCACGCCGCCGCCGACCACCTTCGCGCCGCGGCCGTTGGTCGCCCGCAGATAGCCGTAGGCGCGGGTGCGGGGACCCACGACGTCGTTGAAGGAGAACACGCCGCCCTCGTCCAGGGTGGTGTCGGTGATGCTGTCCGCGGCGAGGGCCACGTTGTAGATCACGTCCGCGTCGCCGCCGCAGTCCAGCGACGCGCTTGACAGCAGCGCGCGCTGATCGTCGTCCGCGTCGTCGCCCTCCGGCTCCAGCGTGGAGACGATCCAGTCGCCCCAGCTGCCCCACTGGGAGGGGTCCGCGGCGGTGTTTGACTTTGCGGTGTCATCGCTGTCGCCGAACGCGTCCTCGCCCACGGTGATGGAGCAGTACACGTAGCTGTCGTTCATCCACATGTCGATGGACATCGGCTCGCCGTAGTTGGTGAAGCTGAGGTCGATATCGGCGTCGTAGTCGGTGATCACGGCGTTGTCGCTGTCCTCCACATAGTTGTCGGCAAAGCGGCTGCCGTAGGTCTTCACCGGGTCGATGACGATGTCGCTGCGCACCTTCAGCAGCGTCAGGTACAGCGTGGAGGCCACCTGGGCCACGCCGCCGCCGGTCACCCGCGCGCCGCGGCCGTTTGGCGCGGTCCTGTAGCCACGGCTCTCCGTGCGGCGGCCCACCGTTTCGTTGAAGGAGAAGCTGCCTCCCTTTGCCACGCGGGCGCCGTTGATGGCGTCCACCGCCAGCTGCACGTTGTTGATCTTGGCGCTGGGCGAGCCCGACAGCGGCGTGCGGGCGCTGTAGTATTCCGAAGCCAGCGCCGGAACCGCCAGACCCGTCACCAGCAGGCAGAGCGCCGCCGCCAGCGCGATCATCTTCTTCAGCATGGCACGTACCTCCTTGTCAATTCCTGTAATCCTTGGACGGAAAAAGGGGAGGGTTGGTTCCGGAAAACAGCCCTACGCCGTCAGCAGTATCTCCTCATACGCGGCGTCCTGCTTCACGTGCAGGCGGTTCAGCTTGATCAGCTCCAGCAGGGCCATGAACATGGTCACGACCTCCTGCTTGGTATAGTCCTCGCCGAACAGCTCCGAGAATTTGCAGCCCTTGTTCCGGCGCACCATGCGGCTGATACGGGCCATGCAATCGGCCACGGTGAAGGAATCGCGGCGGATCTCCCGGCTGGCCATGCTGTCGGCGGCGTCGGCGCGCTCGGCGCGCTCCAGCACCCGGCGATAGGCCTTGATCAGCTTGTCCAGCGTCAGGCCGGTGATCTCGATGTTTGGCGGGGGCAGCGGGTATTCCTCCGGCAGCTTGGTTAAAAGCGCCCTGGCCTCCTCCTCCAGCTGGTGCATCCGGGCGGAGACCTCCTTGAACTGGCGGTATTCCTCCAGCTGGCGGATCAGGGCCTCCTCCGGCGACAGCTCGTCCGGGTCCTCGGGCTTGGGCGGCTTGGGCAGCATGGAGCGGCTCTTGATCTCCAGCAGCGTGGCCGCCATCTGCAAAAACTCGCTGGCGGAGTCCATGTCCAGCTCGTCCACCAGGGACATGGTCTCCAGGTACTGCTCGGTGATCTGGCTGACGAAGATATCCTTGATGTCGATCTTCGCGTTGCTGATCAGCGTCAGCAGCAGGTCCAGCGGGCCGTCGAATTCCTTCAATGAAACGATGTACGACATGGTACCTCCCGGGTCAGGTCATTAATCCCATCGCCCTCAGCGCGGCGGCGGCCAAATTGCCCGCGCCGGTGAGGATCCGGGTGTCCAGCCAGCCCAGCGCCCGGCCCACCACGCCGGTGAGCACCAGCACGAACAGCACGCTGCTGGCGATGCGGGCGGTCTGGGGGTTGGCGAACAGCTGGCGGCGGCGCAGCACCAGGTCGTTCAATACGTGATAGCCGTCCAGCGGCGGGATCGGCAGCAGGTTGAACAGGCACAGCACCAGGTTGGTCATGCAGAAATAGCCCGCCATCTGGTACAGGTATCCCGCGATGTCGCCGAACACCGGCTTGATCAGCATGTCCGCCGGGGCGTAGGGCAGGCTGTAGAGCAGCTGCTGGATCGGGATGTAGCTGTTCTCCGCGGGGTAGATCAGCGCGTCCTGGCCCAGGTAGTTCATCCGGAACACCGGCACCCCGGTGGTCAGAAGGTTCCCCTCCGGCACCCGGGACAGTGCCAGCGCCACCGCAGCGGTCATGATCACCAGGCTCAGGCAGAACATGATCAGGTTCATCGTCACGCCCGCCACGGACACCTTCAGGTCGTCCCTGCGGTAGTTGCGGTAGTTCCTCGGGTTCACCGGCACGGGCCGCGCCCAGCCGAAGCCCACCGCCAGCATCAGCACCGTGCCCAGCGGGTCCAGGTGCTTCATCGGGTTGACGGTCAGGCGGCCCAGCATCTTCGCCGTGTTGTCGCCGCAGCGGTTGGCCACCCAAGCGTGGGCGTACTCGTGCAGCGACAGGGCCAGTATCCGCCCCGGAAACGCCAGCAGGAAGAATATCAGCATCCCCTTCGGGTCGCGGAAGAATTCGTCGATATAGCTGATCAAGGGATAACCTCCTTGGAGAGAGTGGGGAAACGAGAGTGAAGCGTGGAGCGTTGAGAGTGGAGATTCAGGTGGTCAGGGAACCGGATTGCCACGTCGCTTCGCTCCTCGCAATGACATGGTTCGGGGCAGATGCTTACGCCCTGTGCCCTGTCATTGCGAGGAGCCTGTGCGGAGCACGGGCGACGTGGCAATCGGGCCGCCCCACTTTCAACATTCCACTTTCATTATTATATTCCATCTTCCTGATCAACGCAAGTTAAACAAACCGCCCTTGCCCGGCGCGGCGATTTGGTCTATAATAGGGGCGGAGGAATGCGCCTGTGAAAAACGCTTACAACCGAACGGTGACCGCCTGCTTCGTGGGGTACATCGTGCAGGCCATCGTGAACAACTTTGTGCCGCTGCTGTTTTTGACGTTCCAGCGCAGCTTCGGCATACCGCTTTCCAGGATCACGCTGCTGGTGACGCTGAACTTCGGTGTGCAGCTGCTGGTGGATCTGCTGTCGGCGCTGTTCGTGGACAGGATCGGCTACCGCGCCGCGCTGGTGCTGGCCCACGCGCTGTCGGCGGCGGGGCTGGCGCTATTGACTGTGCTGCCCGGCGCGCTGCCGGACCCGTTCATCGGAATCCTCATTTGCGTGATCGTGTACGCCGTGGGCGGGGGCCTGCTGGAGGTGCTGGTCAGCCCGGTGGTGGAGGCCTGCCCCTCCGAAAACAAGGAAAAGGCCATGAGCATGCTCCACTCGTTCTACTGCTGGGGCCACGTGGGCGTGGTGCTGATTTCCACGGCGTTCTTCCGCGTCTTCGGCATCGGCAACTGGCGGATCATGGCGCTCGTCTGGGCGATGGTGCCCCTTGGCAACCTGTTCGCCTTCACCCGCGTGCCCATCGCGCCGCTGGTGGCCGAGGGGGAGACGGGCTATTCCATCGGTGAGCTGCTGGGCATGAAGGCCTTCTGGGTGCTGATGATCATGATGATCTGCGCCGGGGCCAGCGAGCAGGCCGTCAGCCAGTGGGCCTCCGCCTTCGCCGAGAAGGGCCTGGGCATCGCCAAGACCCTGGGCGACCTGGCCGGGCCCATGGCCTTCGCGATCCTGATGGGCGCGTCCCGGGCGTTCTACGGCAAGCGGGGCGACAGGATCGACCTTGACAGGTTCATGGCGGGCAGCGCCGCGCTGTGCGTGGCCTGCTACCTATGCATATCGCTCATTCCCTCGCCGGTGGTAAACCTGGTGGCCTGCGCCGTGTGCGGCCTGTCCGTGGGCATCATGTGGCCCGGCACCTTCAGCAAGGCCGCGGCGAGCCTGCGCCGGGGCGGAACCGCGCTGTTTGCGCTGCTGGCCCTGGGCGGCGACGTGGGCTGCTCCGGAGGTCCCACCCTGGTGGGCCTCGTGTCCAGCGCGACGGGCGACAACCTGAAGCTGGGCATCCTCGCCGCGGTGGCGTTCCCGGCGCTGATGCTTGCAGGCGTGGCGATGTTGCGGAAAAACCGCTGAGCGCCCGCACCATTTCGCCCCGACATGCGTCTGTATTCATGAAGGGTGGTGTCTGTATGAAGAAGCTGTTGGTCCTGCTGGCCTGCGCGGCGCTGCTGTGCGGGTGCGCGCTGGCCGAGGGCGCGATCTGGGTGGACGACGATGCGACCCTGCGCTTTCACACGTCGGAAAAATGCGCGCTGGCGGCGAAGAACCTGCTGGAGACCCACGGGCCGACGCCTGAGTATTATCCCTGCCAGGCCTGCGTGGCGGACGATGGCGAGATACCGGATACGCAGTGCTTCGAGCGGGGCGGCACGGCCATCGTGCGGCTGTCGGACGCCTGGCTCCGGCGGGCGCTGGAGGAGGGGGCGCAGCCGGGGGAGATCCCGGACGCGCTGATCCACCTGGGCGGCACCGACGACGAGGACCTGGCGCGGCTGGTGCACGGGCGCGACTACGTGCGCCTGCTGGAGGGGCAGGAGGTCGGTTCGAGCCGGCAGGCCGAGGCCCTCGTGCCCGAATACGCCGGGGACGGCCTGCTGATGAGCTGCCGCCACCTGGGCGCGGCCTGGTATCTGGCGGTGCGGCCGAAGGATGGCGTGGGGGAGGACTTCGCGCTGCCCCTGCGGCTGTGGCGAGCGGACCTTCGGATCGACGCCTACCCGGCGGGCGTCATCCTGTCGGCCGAGGGCGCGGAATGCCGGGAGACGACGCTGGAGCTGTCGCCGGTCAA
>JBGUQG010000349.1:0-2622 GCA_045130815.1 Christensenellales bacterium | reverse complement strand
CGCAGCGGCTCGATCAGCTCCGTGAAGCCCAGCTCCTTCGGAAGGCCCCCCACGTTGTGGTGGCTCTTGATGACCGCCGCGCTCGTGCCCTGACCGCTCTCGATCACGTCCGGGTAGATGGTGCCCTGGGCGAAGTAATCCAGCCTGCCCAGGTCCTTCGCGGCGTCCTTGAACACCTCGATGAAGTCCCGCCCGATGATCTTGCGCTTTTGCTCCGGATCGGTGATGCCCGCGAGGTCGGCAAAAAAGCGCCGGGAGGCGTCCACCCGCACGAAGCGCACCGGGAACAGCTCGCTGAACACCCGGCAGACCTGCTCGCTCTCGCCCTGGCGCAGCAGCCCGTGGTCCACGAACACGCAGGTCAGGCGGCTGCCGATGGCCCGGTGGATCAGCGCTGCCGCCACCGAGGAATCCACCCCGCCGGACAGCGCCAGCAGCACCGTGCCGTCCTCGCCCACGACCTCGCGGATCCGGTTGACCGCCGTCCCGGCGTAGGCGTCCATCGTCCAGTCGCCGGCGCAGCCGCAGATACCCAGCACGAAGCGCTCGATGATCCTTCTGCCCTCGTCGGTGTGGGTGACCTCCGGGTGGAACTGCACGCCGTAGATCTGCCTTTCCTCGTTCGCCATCGCCGCGATGGGGCAGCTGTCCGTATCCGCGATCCCATGAAAGCCCGGCGGGCAGACACTGACCTGCCAGGTGTGGCTCATCCAGCAGGCCGAGGCGGGGGACAGGCCCTCCAAAATGCCGGTCCGCTCCCGCATGCGCACGGTCACCCGCCCGTATTCCCGCTCCCTTGCGCGCTCGACGGACCCGCCCAGCAGCGCCGCGGTCAGCTGCATGCCGTAGCAAATGCCCAGCACCGGCACGCCCAGGCCGTAGATCGCCGGATCACACCGGGGCGCGTCCGGGTCGGCGACGCTGGCCGGGCCGCCGGACAGTATGATGCCCGAGGGACGCGCATCCGCGACCTGGGCCGCTGAGACGCTCCAGGGCAGGACCTGGGAATACACGCGGCACTCCCGCACCCGTCGGGCGATCAGCTGGGTGTACTGCCCGCCGAAATCCAGTATCACGATATTCTGTTGCTCCGCCATCATCCAGACCTCCCTGGCCGGGCGCGCCGCAGGGGCGGCCCTGAATGCTCCAAGGATACCACAAATGCGATGGAAAATCAATGGAAAAGTCAATCGGACTGCAGCGCGTCGTAGCCCTCCTCGCCGGTGCGGACCCGCACCACGTTTTCAACGTCTGTGACGAAGATCTTGCCGTCGCCGATGTGGCCGGTGTGCAGCACGCGCTTGGCGGTCTCGACGACCATGCGCACCGGAACCTTGCTGACAACGATATCCACCTGCACCTTGGGCAGCAGCGTGACCTCCACCGGCGTGCCGCGGTAGTATTCAGGCTTGCCCTTCTGCGCGCCGTAGCCCATCACGTTGGTCACCGTCATGCCAGTGATGCCGATCTTGTTCATGCTGCGCTTCAACGGCTCCAGGCTGGCGGGTCGGCAGATGATGCGCACGTTGGTGTACACCGGCGCGTTGGGGGCCTTCTCCTTCGCCGGCCTCGCGGGCGCTTCGTCGTCCACGGCGGGGATCGCCACGGTCACGGCGTCCTCCGCGACGCTGTCGGCCATGATGGCGAAGCCGGAATAGGCGGTGTGCAGGCCGTGCTCCGAGCGATCCAGGCCCATGGCCTCGTCCTCCGCGCTGGCCCGCAGGCCGACGGTGGCACGGATGATCATGAATACCACGGTGATGACCACCGCCGTCCAGGCGATCACCGAGCCGACGCCCAGCAGCTGCACGCCCAGGAACCGGAACCCGCCGCCGTAGAACACGCCCTTCATCGTGGAGACGCCGGTGGCGAACAGGCCGGTGAGCACCGTGCCCAGCGCGCCGCACACGCCGTGCACGGAGATCGCGCCCACGGGATCGTCGATCCTTGCCACCTTGTCAAAGAATTCCACCGACAGCACCACGGCAAGGCCGCAGCACAGGCCGATGATGGCCGCGCCGAAGGGGTTGACCGCGTCGCACCCCGCCGTGATGCCCACCAGCCCCGCCAGCGAGGCGTTGAAGGTCATGGACACGTCCGGCTTGCCGTAGCGCAGCCAGGTGAAGAGCATGGTCGCCAGCGTGGCCACCGCCGCGGCCAGGTTCGTGTTGAAGAACACCAGGCCCGCCGAGACGATCAGCTCGTCGCTGTCCATGCCCACGGTGCTGGCGCCGTTGAAGCCGAACCAGCAGAACCACAGTATGAACACGCCCAGCGCCGCGATGGACAGGTTGTGACCGAGGATGGCCCTCGGCTTGCCGTCCGCGCCGTACTTGCCGATGCGGGGACCCAGCATCCTGGCCCCGATCAGCGCGCACACGCCGCCCACCATGTGCACGCAGGCGGAGCCGGCGAAGTCGTGGAAGCCCAGGCCCGCAAGCCAGCCGCCGCCCCAGATCCAGTGGCCGGAGACGGGGTAGATGAACAGCGATATCGCCGCCGAATACACGCAGTAGGCCGAGAACCTCGTGCGCTCGGCCATCGAGCCGGAGACGATGGTGGCGCTGGTGGCGCAGAACACCGTCTGGAAGATGGCGAAGGCCCACAGCGGCACGCCCGCGG
>JBGUQG010000348.1:0-4828 GCA_045130815.1 Christensenellales bacterium | reverse complement strand
CGGTGATCTACAACCCGGCGCTGAAGCAGGCGTACAGCCGGGATGTGGCGCGATTTGCCGAAGCGCTGCAAAAAGATTCGATAAAGTAGAAAATAGGACTTGTGCTTTCGGGCTTTTTGTGTATAATATCTTCATGTGATTGAAGTAAAGGACACGCGCTTTCACCGGCACGCCGGCGAGGCTGGAACGTTTTGGGGGGAATGATCATGGGATTAATCAAGTGCCCGCGCTGCGAGCTGAATTACATGAACGACACGGACACCATGTGCTCCGTCTGCCGCCGGGAGGTCCGGGGCGAGAGCGAGCAGTTTGAGATGATCGAGCTGTGCTCCGAGTGCGGCGAAAATCCGGTGGTGCCCGGCCAGGAGCTTTGCGCCTATTGCCTGAAGGAGCAGGCCCGCCGCGACGAGATCGACAACGACGAGGAAATGGTGCGCGAGCCCGCCAGCATCGAGATCGACTCCGTGTCCACGATGGATGAGATCGAGCTGGACATCGGCGGCGATCTGAGCGACGAGGACTTCGGCGAGGACGCCGACTTCAGCGATGACGACGACGAGGAAAAGGACGACGACGAGGAAGAGGATATTTAGCCTTGGCCGTCTACGCGATCGCCGATCTGCACCTGCCGGCCCGCCAGAAGCCGATGGACGTGTTCGGTGAACACTGGAAGGACCACTTCCTGCGCATCAGCGCCGATTGGGAAAGCCGGGTCTCGCCGGATGACCTGGTGCTGCTGCCGGGGGACATCTCCTGGGCCATGCGCCTGGAGGAGGCGCTGGAGGACCTTGAAAGCATCGGCCGCCTGCCCGGCACGAAGATACTGCTGCGCGGCAACCACGATTACTGGTGGAGCAGCGTGGGCCGGGTGCGCCGCGCGCTGCCCGAGGGCATGTTCGCGCTGCAGAACGACAGCCTGCTGATCGGCGGCAGGCTCTATGCCGGCAGCCGGGGCTGGACCCTGCCCGGGCCGGACTGCGGCGTGGAGGACGAGCGCATCTACAACCGGGAGCGCCTGCGCCTGGAGATGTCGCTGAAGCACGCCCGGCGGTCGGACGGGGCGGCGCCGATCACCGCGCTGATGCACTATCCGCCGCTGACGGACACCGAGGCCGGCTTTTCCGACATCCTGCGGGCCTACGGCGTCACCGACTGCGTGTACGGCCATTTGCACGGGGCCGCCATATACGGCGCGGTGCGGGGCGAGCGCGACGGCGTGCGCTATCACCAGGTGTCCTGCGACGGGCTGGACTTCAAGCTGTACAAGCTGTATGACTGACACAGAGGTCCTGTTATGAAGAGACTGCTGTTTATCGTGAATCCCCGGGCCGGACAGCGCCGGGTGAACCGCTTTCTGCCGGAGATCATCCGGCTTTTTATCGAGCACGGCTATCTGTGCGAAACCTACGTGACCGGCTTCGGCGGCGAGGCCACCCAGGTGCTTTCCCACAACCGGCGCAAGTATGACCTGGTGGTCTGCGCCGGGGGCGACGGCACGCTGAACGAGGTGATCGCCGGCATGCTGGCCTCGGGGATGGGCTGCCCGCTGGGCTACATCCCCTGCGGCACCACCAACGATTACGCCGCCAGCATCGGCCTGTCCGGCGATGTGCTGCGGGCCGCCCGGGACATCGTGGAGGGCCGGCCCCAGACCATCGACGTGGGCAGCTTCAACGGCCGGTGCTTCGTGTACACCGCCACCTGCGGGGCCTTCGCCAAGGCCTCGTACACCACGCCCCAGGCCGCCAAGAACGTGCTGGGCCACGTGGCCTACATCCTGGAGGGCATGCGGGACCTGACCGCCATCAAGCCCGTGCACATGCGGGTGGTGGCCAACGGCGTGACCCTGGACGATGATTTCATATTCTGCTCGATCACCAATTCCACGTCGGTGGGCGGCATACTGAAGCTGGACGCCCAGCTGGTGGCGCTGAACGACGGGCGGTTCGAGGTCACGCTGGTGCGCAACCCCACCAACCCCGCCCAGCTGGGCAGCATCTTCGCCGGGCTCACCACCCAGAGCGTGCCCAACGACATGATCCATTTCTTCTCGGCCAACCGCATCCGCGTGGAGTGCGACAGCGCCGTGGAGTGGACGCTGGACGGCGAGCGCGAGCCGGAGACCGACAGCGTGGTCATGGAGAACCTGCACAGCGCCATACGGGTGATGATCCCCAAGGGCGTGGAATCCGCCCCCTTTGAATACACCGACGAAGAGGCCGAGCTGTGAACATCAACTATCAGATCGAAATGGAGCGCGAGCTTGCGAAAATCGCCCGATCGGCGCGCAGGCCGCGCCTTTTGCTGCACAGCTGCTGCGCGCCCTGCAGCAGCGCCGTGCTGGAGCGGCTGAACGCCGATTTTGACATCGACGTGTTCTACTACAACCCCAACATCGCGCCGCTTTCGGAGTTTGAGCGCCGCATCGACGAGCTGGAGCGCCTGGTGGCGCTGCTGCCCCATGAAAACGACATCCGCGTGATCCGCGGCGACTACGACAACGATGCCTTCATGGCCATGTGCCGCGGCCACGAGGACGATCCGGAGGGCGGCGCGCGCTGCGAGCTGTGCTTCCGCATGCGCCTGGGCGCGGCGGCGAAGCTGGCCGCCCGGCTTCAAAGCGACTACTTCACCACCACGCTGACCATCAGCCCGCTGAAGAACGCACAGCTGCTCAACGCCGTCGGCCTGGAGCTGGGACGGCGCTTCGGCGTGAACTGGCTGTGCTCCGACTTCAAGAAGAAGAACGGCTACAAGCGCTCCTGCGAGCTGTCCCGGGAGTACGGGCTGTACCGGCAGGATTACTGCGGGTGCGTGTTTTCGAGGAAGGGAACAGGGAACAGGGAGCAGGGAACAGGAATGGTGGCTGCCGCCTCCAAAAGCCTTCCCTTTAGGGGAAGGTGGCAGCCCGAAGGGCTGACGGATGAGGTCGTTGCCCGTCCATACAAGGGAACAGGGAATGAGATTAATTGTCACCCTGTTAACATATGACGGTTGACAATCAAACCTCCGCGTGCTATGGTGATGCCAACGCATGCGGAGGTTTTACTATGTCCACCAAGGAGAGCGTATTGAGGCTGCTGACGGACCGGCAGGAGTCCCTGTCGGGCGAGCGCATCGCCCGGCGGCTGGGCGTCAGCCGCAATTCGGTGTGGAAGGCCATCGACCGTCTGCGCCGGGAGGGCTATCAGATCGAGGCCGTCACCAACCGCGGCTACCGGCTGACGGCAGCGCCGGACCGGGTGTCGGCGCCGGAGATCGAGCGCTGGCTGCGCGCGCAGACCATCGGCGCGCGGATGGAGCTGCACGAGACCCTGGATTCCACGAACACCCGCGCCAAGGCCCTGGCGGCCAACGGCGCGCCCCACGGGTATCTGGTAATCGCCGAATCCCAGAGCGGGGGAAGGGGCCGCATGGGCCGTTCCTTCTTCTCGCCGGAGCACTCGGGCGTGTACATCACCTATGTGCTGCGGCCGAGGATGCTGGCCGAGCGGGCGGTGATGATCACATCGATGGCCGCGGTGGCGGTGGCCAGGGCCATCGAGGCGGTGGCCGGGGTGCAGGTCAAAATCAAGTGGGTCAACGACCTGTACGTGAACGACCGCAAGGTGTGCGGCATACTGTGCGAGGCGGGCATGGACTTTGAAAGCGGCCAGCTGGAGTACGCGGTGCTGGGCATCGGCGTGAACGTGGCGCGCATGGAATTCCCGGCGGAGCTGAAGGACATCGCCACCTCCATCGGCAACGCCTGCGGGCGGGATGTGTCCCGCAGCCGCCTGATTGCCGAGATCTCCAACCAGCTGGAGGCACTGTACGGCCAGCTGGACAGCTGCGCCTTCATGGCGGAGAGCCGCGCCCGCAGCAACGTGATCGGGCGGGACGTGCTGGTGATCCGCGGCGACGAGCGCTACGAGGCCCACGCCGTGGATATCGACGACCAGGGCCGCCTGGTCATCGAGACGCCCGCGGGCATCCGGCGCGTGGGCTCCGGCGAGATCAGTCTGAAACTGAAATGACAAGGAGTCAAGCGATATGAAAATGAGCACAAAGGAAATGGTCGCCGTCGCCGTGATGGCCGCGCTGCTGTGCGTGGCCGGCCCGCTGAGCATCGCCGTCGGACCGATACCGCTGTCCCTGGCCACCTTCGCGGTGTACCTGGCCGGCGCGGTGCTGGGCGCGAAGCGGGGGATGCTCGCCGTGGCGATCTACCTGCTGATCGGGCTGGTGGGCGTGCCGGTGTTTTCCGCCTTCTCCGGCGGCCTGCAAAAGCTGATCGGCGTCACCGGCGGGTACCTGGTGGGCTACTTGCCCTGCGCGCTGATCACGGGCCTGGCGGTCCGGGGGAACGGGGCCGAGGTCCGGCCCGCCTGGAAGCTGCCCCTGTTCATGGTGATCGGCACCGCCGTGCTGTACGCCGTGGGCACCGCCTGGTTCATGATCCAGACCGGGAACAACCTGGGCTCGGCGCTGGCGCTGTGCGTGGCGCCCTTCCTGGCGGGCGACGGCGTCAAGATCGTCGCCGCCACGCTGCTGGCCCTGCCGGTGCGCAAGGCGGTTTACCGGTGACCGCCGGCATGAAGAAACGGGAGCTGTATTCGCAGCTCCCGTTTCTTTGTGCCGGTCAGATCACGTACAGCAGTATGCACAAAAAGTGCAGCAGGCTGCCGATGACCACGCACACGTGGAACACGGAGTGGGCGTAGCGGTGCTTGCGGCCGATCAGGTACAGCACCGAGCCGGCGGTGTATGCGACGCCGCCGAACAGCAACAGCAGGAACCCGGCCCTGCCCAGCAGGCGGCGGATCAGGTCGATGCGCACGATCACGGC
>JBGUQG010000347.1:0-4294 GCA_045130815.1 Christensenellales bacterium | reverse complement strand
CTGGGCGACCACGTTTGGCAGTTCGAGGACGCGCTGCAGGAGAAGATCGCCCTGGCCGCCGCGAAGCAGGAGAACTGGCAGTGGCTGAGCACCTACGCCGAGCAGATCTCCCTGGAGAACTGCGCCGACGAGATTGGCATCGCCGCCTACAGGGCCGAGGCCCGCGTGCTGGCCACCCAGATCGCGCGCCACTGCATGAACGAGGCGCAGCGGGAGAAGCTGGCCGGCGAGGTCATCGCCGCCCGGGACTACGACTACCTCCAGCAGCTGATCGAGCTGCTTTCCCCGGAGTTCATCGGCAGGATGCTGGTGGCCGACGCCCAGGCGAAGGATTGGGACCGCGTGCGCCGCTTCATCGGCAGCGCCGACGGCGACAGCATCGAAAAGATGATGGAGCTCGCCATCGCCGAGGGCAACTTCGACGCGATCGATCTGCTGGACGAATACCTGTAAGACAATCTGAAAACAAAGAAGGGGCTGTCTCAAAGCGCTTTGAGGCAGCCCCTTCAAATGCAAGCCGGCGCCGTGTCGCCGCGCTGTCCGTCAGGGGGGCAGTGCATCGTTGACCGAAGCGAAGCAAAGCCGGGGCGGAAAAGACGCCCGCAGCTGTGCACGGATTTGATGGGATTCAGTATTGCTTCATGATCACCGAACCGATCCACAGCGCCATGATCATTTCCACCACGAGGACCGACGCGGCCAGGAACCCGTTGAACAGCGCCGCGATGGCGCAGTGCGCCGGCGGTACCGCCGTCAGGGCGACCACCTTGGCCAGGTTCGCCGCGTAGGCCCTCTTGTCCTTGACCTCGGCGGCATAGCCCCGGGGGACGAGCCTGTAGTCCTTCGTCAGCGCAAGCAGCCCCGCGTACAGCAAAAGCGCTCCCGAGAAGCAGAGCATCAGTATGGAAAAGGGATTCATAAGCTGTTCCTCCGTAGGATCGGGCTGGTTCGGAAGGGGCATTACGCGTCCGCGTCCCCCTGGTCCCGCCAGGCCCTGTATTTCTCCAGGTCGCTGTGCAGCATCTTGACGCAGAACGCCACGGCCACGGCGTCGTCGGCAAAGCCCACCCCGGGAATGATGTCGGGGATCAGATCGAGCGGGGAGATCACGTACAAAAGCGTCGCCACCACGGCCACGATGGTGTTGTAGGGGATCTCCTTGTACGCGCCCTCGACGTAGCTCTTCACCAGGGATACCAGCAGGGGAATGTCGGCAAGCAGGTTTCCCACGTTGGGGATCTTCTTCAGCGTGGCCTCGATGTTCTTCAGGAAGTTGGCGAAGGCGTCTTCGTCGTTGGTGATGTACTCCGCCTGCGTCTTCTTGCTGTCCACGGCGGCGCAGATCTTCCGGTTGCGCCTGATCTCGTCCTCCAGCTTCCTGGCGCAGGCCTTGCAGGTGAACAGCATCCTGTCCTGATAGATCATGTATTCCCCGGCGGAAGCGGGAACGCCCTTCCCGCACTTTTCGCAGGTCATTTCGAGGGTCATGCAGCGCACCTCCTATATAATTGCTGATAATAATACTTTAGCACATCCGAAAGCTATAGTAAAGCATATGGAGATGTGTGTTTTTGCAAAGGGCGTTAATTCTTCCGCCGCAGCAGGTCTTCGATGTTCATCAGGTGCAGCTCGACGGGGTCGTAGTCGGTCACGTCGTGATAGCGCTTCGGGGGCAGGCCGTTGGCGCGGCGGGTCTGCTTGTCCTTCTCCTCTGAATACAGCCTGGCGATCAGGGCGATAACCAGAATGGCGTCGATGATGCCGACATAGAGAAACATCATATCAGTCGCCTCCTTTGTGAGTGGGGGCGGCGCAGGCGGCGGTGCCGCCTGCGCCGATTAACGGGTCAGTCCGCTTCCTGGGCGTCCTCGGGCTGGGCGGGAAGGTCGTCCGCCGCGTCGGGCTCCACAGCCTTCTCGGCTGGGGTCTCCGCGGCCTTTAGCGCGGCCTTGCCCACCAGGCCGCCGGTGGAGACGTCCTTCAGCATCTTCGGGATGTCCAGGCCCACGGCCTGCTTGATGGCCTCGAAGCTCTGCAGCATCGTGCCGGCGGTGTCCCGGGCCATGGAGGTCGCGCCGCCCTCGCCGAAGAGTATGATCTTCTCGGTCTTGCTCAGGGGCTCGGACACGGCCTGGGCGATCTCGGGCAGCTTGTTGACCACCATCTCCAGCATGGCCGCCTGGCCGTAGCGCTGCATGGCCTCGGCCTTGCGCAGTATGGCCTCGGCCTCCGCCTCGCCGCGCATGCGGATGGCGTCGGCCTCCTTCTCCGCCTCGTACAGCTGGGCGTCGGCCTGGGCCTGGCGCTCGAACTTCTCGGCCTCGGCGGTGTACATGCGGGCGTCCTTCTCGGCGGCGGCCTTCTCGCGGATCTCCACGTTCAGGCGCTCGCGCTCGATCTCGACCTCCTGCCGCTTCAGCTCGGTGGCCTTCTCCAGGCGGGTCATCTCGGCGGCGGCGCGCTCGGCCTCGTAGGTCTTGCGCACGCGCTCCTGCTCGATCCTGTAGGCCTCGTCGGCCTTGGCCTTCTCCTGGTCGGATTCGATCTTGTACCCGGCCTGCAGCAGCGCCAGCTGCTTGTTCTGCTCGGCGATGGCGGCCTGGGCCTCGACTTCCGCCTTGTGGCCCTCCTGCTGTGCCTTCGCGCGGGCGATGGCCGCGTCGCGCTCCTTCTGCACCACGTTCTGGATGGCCATGGTCTCGATAACCTTGCCGTCCTTGTCGGAGAAGTTCTGTATGGTCAGGTTGATGATCTCAAGGCCCATGTTGCTCATGTCGGACATGGCGGCCTTGATGGATTCCTGGGCGAACTTGTCGCGGTTCTGCACCAGCTCGGCGATGGTCATCTGGCCGATGATCTCGCGCATGTTGCCCTCCAGCACGTCCTTGGCGAGGGCCTTGATCTGCTCCGCGTCGTAGTGGAGCAGCTGCTCGGCGGCGGTGGCGATGGACAGGTCGTCCGAGCCGATCTTGATGTTGGCCACGGCGTCCACCAGCACGCTGATGTACTCCTTGGTGGGCACGGGCTGGGCCGTGCGGATGTCCACCTGCATCAGGCACATGTCCAGCTGGTCGATGCGCTCGATGGCGGGGATCCAGAAGGTGGCGCCGCCGCGCACGATGCGGTAGCCGAACTTCTTGGTGGCCACGCTGCCGTCCGGCGTGCGCACCTTGTAGCTTCGGCGCATCAGGCCGGAGATGATCAGCGCGGTGTCCGGCGGCGCGATCTTGTAGCGGGGCACCAGCTTGATCAGCGCGAACACCGCCGCGATGGCGACCAGTATCAGCCACCACTTGGTTGCGAGAAACTGCAAAATATCCATGGCTGCCTCCTTTCGGTCGGGTGGGGGAGCGGGCGGGATTGCCTGCCGTGAGAAAAGCGTAGCAAAACGCGAATCGCCGCGCAATCGCAAACGGACAAGTTGTCAGCCGGGGAATCCGAATTGTCGGGCGGATGAGATAAACCATACACCGCCGTTGGGAGGATAAAGCGGCGGCCGGGCACAGCCTTGCCCGACCGCGTCGCGGCGTGCCGCCGCAAGCAATATGATCTACAGGTTTTCCGTCTCCGCGCCCGCTTTTCAAATGTACTTGCGCATCGTGGCCAGGGCCGCCTTCTCCAGCCTCGACACCTGGGCCTGGGAGATGCCGATCTCCCGGGCGACCTCCATCTGGGTGCGGCCCTGGAAGTAGCGCTGGCGGATGATGCGCCTTTCCCGGTCCTGCAGCCGGTTCAGGGCCTGGTCGATGGACAGGCTGCGCACCCAGTCGTCCTCGCTGACCCGCTTGTCCTGCACCTGGTCCATCACGCAGATGGCGTCGCCGCCGTTCTGGTACACCGGGTCGAACAGCGAAACCGGGTCCTGTATGGCCTCCAGCGCCAGCACCACCTCCTCCTCCGGCACGTCCAGGGCCCGGGCGATCTCGGCGGTGGTGGGCTCGCGCTCCGCCCCGGCGGACAGCGCGTCCCGGGCCTTCAGCGCCCTGTAGGCGGTGTCGCGCATGGATCGGGACACGCGTATGGCGTTGTTGTCCCGCAGATAGCGGCGGATCTCGCCGATGATCATCGGCACGCAGTAGGTGCTCAGCCGCACGTTCAGGCTCAGGTCGAAGTTGTCCAGTCCCTTCATCAGGCCGATGCAGCCCACCTGGAACAGGTCGTCCAGGTTTTCGCCCCGGCTGTGAAAGCGCTGGATGACGCTGAGTACCAGCCGCAGGTTGCCCTGGATCAGCTCCCGCCGGGCCGCGTCGTCGCCCTCGTGGGCCTGCTGCAGCAGCGCCTTCATGCGCTCGTG
>JBGUQG010000346.1:0-4574 GCA_045130815.1 Christensenellales bacterium | reverse complement strand
CCAGTATGACCTGGTGCTGCTGGACGTGATGCTGCCGAAGATCGACGGCATCGAGGTGTGCCAGCGCATCCGCGAGCGCAGCAATGTCTCCATCATCATGCTGACCGCCAAGGGCGACGACATGGACAAGATCCTGGGCCTGGAATACGGCGCGGACGATTACATGACCAAGCCCTTCAACATCCTGGAGGTCAAGGCCAGGATCCGCACCATCTTCCGCCGCACCGCCATGATGCAGCGCGAGAGCGGTCAGCGGGTGATCACCGTGCGGGACATGCAGCTGAACGTAAACAACCGCTCCGTGACCGTGGCGGGCCGCGAGGTGAACCTGACGGCCAAGGAATTCGACCTGCTGCATCTGTTCGTCACCAACCGCGGCAAGGTGTTTTCCCGGGAAAACCTGCTTGAAACCATCTGGAAATACGACTATCTGGGCGACCTTCGCACGGTAGACGTGCACATCCGCCGCCTGCGGGAAAAGATCGAAAAGGTGCCCAGCCAGCCTGAGTACATCTTCACCAAGTGGGGAGTGGGCTATTATTTCACTGACAAGGATTAAAGCCTTCATACATTCCATACGCTGGAAGATCACCATCGCCTATCTGCTGATCATCGTCGTGGCGTTTTGCGTCATCGGGTATTCGCTGATCCAGCTGGTGGGCGAATATCTGTTTACCCAGCGCACCCGGGACGACCAAAGGATCGCCGGCGACCTTGCGAAGGATTGCGGCGGTTATTTGGTCGCTTTTGACGCTCAGGGGCTGTACGACGCCGTGGTGGAGGCCGCCAAGGACGGGCAGACCCGGGTGATGGTGCTGGATAAGCTGTGCACGGTGCAGATGGATTCCGAATCGCGGCTGAACGGCAGACGCTTTATCACCGCGGAGATCGAAAAGGTGCTCCAGGGCGCGGAGAGCGACTACGGCTTCTACGATGCGGGCGGCAGCGGCAGCCGCTGGTTCCGCGCGGCCCTCAGCGGCTTTTCCGGGGCCAGCGCCATGACCGGCCTGTACGCCAGCGCGATCACCAACGCCGCCGGCAGCCTGACCGGCGTGCTGGTGTACATATCCGGCGTGCAGGAGATCTATGAAAGCCTGCGGGACATCCAGATCAAGATACTGGCGTGGCTGTTCATCGTGGCGGCGGCGGTGATGCTGATCAACGCGCTGGTGCTGCGCACGATCACCCGCCCCATCGGCGAACTGAACACCGGCATTGCCCGGATGAGCCAGGGCGACCTTTCCGCCCGGGTGGACGTGCGGGGCAACAACGAATTCGCCAGCCTGGCCAAGGCCTTCAACTCCATGTCGGAGCGGCTGGAGCAGCTGGACAAATCCAGGAGCCAGTTTGTGTCCAACGCCTCCCACGAGCTGAAGACGCCGCTGAGCACCATGAAGATCCTGATCGAGACCCTGATGTACCAGGAGCCGATGGACCCCGGCATGACCAAGGAGTTCCTGACGGACGTGAACAAGGAGATCGACCGCCTGAACCGCATCGTCAGCGACCTTCTGACCCTGGTGAACATCGACAGCGGCATGAAGATGAACCTTGCCGACCTGGACATCGGCGCGCTCTTGCAGGAGCAGGTCAAGCGGCTGTCGCCCCTGGCCCGTGAAAACGGCATCGAGCTGGACTGCGCCGCCAGAGAAGCGCTGGAGGTCAACGGCGACGCGCTGAAGCTGCAGCAGGTGCTGTACAACATCATCGACAACGCCATCAAGTACACGCCCCGGGGCGGCGAGGTGCACTGCACGCTGAACCGCGCGGGCAAGAAGGCCGTCATCCGCGTGGCGGATACCGGCGTGGGCATCCCGGAGGAGGATCTGCCCCACATCTTCGACCGATTCTACCGGGTGGACAAGGCGCGCTCCCGCGAGACTGGAGGCACCGGACTGGGGCTGAGCATCGTGAAGCAGTTCGTGCTGCTGCACGGCGGCACCATCGACGCCAAGAGCACCCTGGGCAAGGGCACCACTTTCATCATAGAGCTGCCCCTGTCCGGCAAGAAGCAGGAGGAATGACGCGTGAAAGGCGGGTGATATCGATGAACAGGGCGATCAGGCTGCTGGCCCTCTTGACGCTCATCGCGCTGGGGCTGAGCGGCTGCATGCTCTCCGGTCGGGAGCCGGAGGCCGTGGATGAGATCCACCTGCCGGAGCCCAGCGAGGAACCGGAGAACATGATCCTCGGGGAGACCCTCTCCGGCAGCTTCAACGAAGTGACCCTCTACTTTCCCGCCCCGGACGGCACCAGCTATTCCACCGTGCGGCGCGGCGTGCGCCCGGAGGGCAGCCAGAGCCTGCCGGAGGCGGCGCTGGCTGCGCTGTTCGAGGGCACGGGCGGCCAGGCCGTGCGCTTCCTGGGGGACACCAAGGTGCTGTCCTGCGAATACGCCTGCGGCACCGCCACGGTGAACCTTTCCATAGACGCCCGCAACGTGCAGAATCCCCAGGAGCTGCTGGCCATGGAGCTTTCCATCGGCAACACCCTTCTGAGTATCGAGGGCATGCGCGGCGTGAACATACTGATCGGGCAGCTGAGCGAGGGCTTCTGGCAGCTGCCGCTGGGCGTGCTGACCGAGCCGGTGGCCAGCGCCACCGCCGACTATGCCCAGCTGCAGGCCGAGCGGTACCGCTCCACCCAGCCGGAGGGCGAACCCGTGCTGCGCAACGCGCTGTTGTACTTCCCCACCGACAGCGGCGACTGGCTGGTGCCGGAGCTTCGGCCCATCTCAGCCACCTCCGGCGACTTCATCCGCGCGCTGATCGACGCGCTGAAGGCGGGCCCTGCTGACGAGGCCTGCGCCATCCCCTCCATCCCGGAGGGCGTGGAGCTGCTGGACGAGGCCCCCGCCATTCGCACGCTGTCCAGCGGCGAGCGGGTGCTGGATTTGAACTTCTCCCCGACGCTGGCCAACTACCTGGCCTTTTCGGGCCTGGAGGTGTGGGAGCTGGCTGGCTCGCTGTCGCTGACCATGTGCTCGTTCCTGCCGGAGCTGGACGCGGTGCGCGTGATGGTGAACGGCGAGGCGATCACCATGTGCGAGTTGGACGAGGAGATCGTTCGCTTCCCCGACGGGCTGATCCACCGGCGGGATTTCTCCGGCAAGATCGGCAGCTCCGCCACGCTGTTCCTGGTGAACGCGAACAACCGGCTGCAGCCCGTGCGCCGCGCCGTGTCCACCCGAAGCGCCCTGTCGCCAAGGAGCCTGCTGTCCGAGCTGCTGCGCTACGCCGGGAGCGACGAGGGCCCGCTGACCTTCCCCCTGCCCTCCGGCGTGTACCCCGAGGATTTCCTGGGCGTGCAGGCCTCCGGCGGCATCGCCCGGGTGAACCTTTCCGGCAGCTTCTATCGCAGCTGCCAGAGCCTGGACGAGCAGAGCGAGCGGGCGCTGGTGTATTCGATGGTCAACACGCTGTGCCAGCTGTCCGGCATCCGCGCCGTCCGCTTCTATGTGGAGAGCCGCCCCGCCGACACCCTGGCCGGCAGCATCTACCTGAAGAGCGTGCTGCTGCCGAACCCGGGGATCGTGGAAAGCGAGTCGGAAGACGCGGAGAAGGAAGAACAATAGACAAGCATAAAACCGGGACAGCCTTGCGGCTGTCCCGGTTTTATGCTGCGCGGCTTATTCCGCCGTGGGCAGCTTGAAGTTCTCAATGGTGTACTTGGGGTTCAGGGCGGACACCCAGGACTCCAGTTCGCTGTTGTAGTGATCGGTCTTCAGGTTCTCCAGCGTCTCGTCGTACAGGGCGTCGTGGATGTCCTCCAGCGGCACCGCGCCGGGCGTCACGTCGGATTCATAGCGGATGATGTGCACGCCGCTGGTGCTGATGACGGGGGTGCGGGTGACGTCGCCCACCTTCTCCAGCGACATCGCGCCGGCGGTGAAGTTCTTGTCCCAGTTGGCGGAGTCGGCGCAGACATAGTAGCCGCGGGTCTTGGTGGGCTCGTTCTGCATGCCGGGGTCCTCGCCGTAGGTCTCGATCAGGCTCGCGAAGTCCTCGCCCGCGTCGATCTTTTCAAAGATCTCGTCCAGCTTGTCCTGCACGGAGGCCAGGCAGTCGGCCTCGGCCTTGTCCACGTCGGCCTTCAGGCCCTCCAGCGAAGCCTCGGCGGCGTCGATGTCGGCCTGGATCTCCTCGGCGGTGCGGGGCGTTTTCTCAGCGGCCTCGTCGGCACCTTCCCCGTCCTCGGTGGCCTCGGCGTCATCGTCCGTCAGCGCGTCCAGCTCGCCGCGCAGATCCTCCAGATCATCCTGGGCGGTGGTATAGGCGTTGCGGGCGGTGGTCACGGCGCTCAGCACGTCGTCCTCGGGCTTGACCAGGATGTGCTTGACCGTGCGATAGCCCTCGGGCATCCAGGCGACGACCTCGTCGCCGGAGGACATGGCGGACTCGAAGCTGCTGGCGGAGTCGGCGTACTGCTCCTCATCCTCGGACACCTTTTCATCGTAGGCGGCCTGCAGGGCCTCGTCGGTAACCTCGGTGATCTCATCGCGCAGGGTCTGCTCGATCAGCTCGCCGTTGGCGGAGGCCAGCTCGATGTTGTAGATGGCGTCCTTCGTGAAGCCG
>JBGUQG010000345.1:0-17749 GCA_045130815.1 Christensenellales bacterium | reverse complement strand
GCAGAAGCGGGTGCGCTCCCGGCTTTCGGGCAGCTCCACGACGGTCGCGCCCATCTTTGCGAGCAGGCTGCGCACCGCGTCCTGCTCGGCCCGCCGTTCCCGGGCGCGCCAGCAGTCCTGCACGGTGGCGGTGAGGCCGGTGAGGTCGGGCAGGGGGAAGGCGGCGTCCTTGTCGATCAGCTCCCACAGCGAGCGGACGTTCACGCCGGGGCGAGTCTCCTCAATGATGTTCACGCAGTTGTGGCACAGGGAGTACACGTCGTCCCCCGGCTGAAAGTCGCCGCAGTCCGGCAGCGCCTTCCAGCTTTCCAGCAGCTCTCCCGCGGGCATCCTGTCCTCGAAGTGACTGATTTTGTACCGCGGCACGCAGCAGCGCACCGCGGGCATGCCGAAGCGCCGCTGTATGTAATCCCGGATCTTCAGGCTGAGCTGTGGGAACTGCGATGTGAACACGCAGCTTGCGATGTACCAGGATCGGCTCATGATATTATCCTCCTTGCTGAATTCGCGGGCGCTCGGAGAGCGCCCCTACGGGTTGGGTTTGTGGCCGATCAGCTTCATCAGCGCCGCCTCGTCGGCCCCGGGGCACTGGGCGCGGGCGTGATCGAATATCGCCCGCCAGGAATCGGCGGGTTCCTCCGAATAGGCCGAGGTCATCAGGTCGTAGCCCCACAGGCTCTCCGGCACCATCATCAGCGAGACGGCCATGCCGTATTCCTCGCCGCGTTTGTTCCGGCGGCGGCGGAAGCCGGCGATCACCAGGTACAGCTGCATTTGAAGCCCCGTCAGTATGCCGGGGTAGTTCTTCTCGCCGCCCTTGCCGAAGCCGGCCAAGCGCTTGAGCTCGGTGGAGGGGATGGCCGCGCCGGTGAACTGCAGCTCGTCCTCGGATTCGGGGTCCACGAAGAACTGCATGACGGCCTTCTCGCGATGGGAGGCCGCGCCGCTCTGCCACTTGCCGTCGAAGTCCCAGCCGTCCCGCCGGGCGTTGGCGAAGCGGGGCAGCCATTCCGGGCTGATAAATCCCGCCCTGCCGTCAAAGAACTTGCCGTAGGCCACCGCATGGCCGGCGGCGATCTCCTCCCGCCACTCCCAGGGGTCGGTAGCCCTGTCGCCGGTCCACCACGCGCCGGCGGCCACCCGCTCCTCCACCGAGAAGCCGGGCACCTCGCCCGCGAAGTAGGGCAGAAAGCCCACCTGTTTGATATGATCGACCAGCTCCCCGGCGGATTTGATCCGTCGGGGGTCGGCCCAGGTCAGTCCCTTCATCGTCCAGTCCGCCATGATGTCATTCCTCCGTGTCGGGCCAGAACAGCTCGTCCAGCGTCCTGCCCAGCGCGTTGCAGATGGCCAGGCACAGCTTGATGGTGGGGTTGTAGTCGCCCTTTTCGATGGCGTTGATCGTCTGCCGGGACACGCCCACCGCGTCCGCCAGCTGCTGCTGGCTCCAGTCCTTCCCGGCCCTGGCGCTCTTGAGCTTCAGATTCTTCATGTCATTCCGCCTCGCTTCGCCGGTCCATGTCCCGCTTGATCAGCACGCAGACGAACACGGCCAGGATCATGATGCCGACGAACAGGTTGGTGTTTTCGTACCAGCGCTCCTGTACGGTGGCGGCCTCGATGGCGTGCCACACGCCGATGCCCGTGTTCAGCAGCCCGATGACGCCGAAGATGCCCGCCCACGAGGCCGGCTTGTCCGACGTGCGGAAGTAGGCGTCGCTGAAGATGCTGTAGACCGCGAACACCGCCACCGACAGCAGAAGCCCGATCAGCACTGACAGCCGCGTGGCGAAGAAGGGCAGCTCCAGGCTGTTCAGCACCATCCACACCGCCAGGTAGATGCCCAGCGTGGCGTAGGCCAGCGTGAAGGCCCGGCCCCGGGCGGCCAGCTGGCGCTCGTCGAACTTGGCGGGCTTGACGCCCTTCTTCCTGGCCAGCTTCATCGTCGCGGCGCAGGCGATGGCCACCGCCAGTATTCCCGCCAAAAAACCGATTGCCCATGCGGTATTCATTTTCATATCCTCCCTGGTCCTCTCTGCCGCGGCCCCGCTTTCCGGCCGCTGGAGACAATATACCACAAGACGGACATAATGTCAAGTATTTACGACATTATGGAAGAAAAAGATTATGTTATGTCGAGTGGACTTTTGGAGGGGACGGGGGTATAATGGGATCGGGGAGCAGAACTATGGGAGCGTGCGGTATGAGGTATACGCAGACGTATGAATCGCCGCTGGGCAGGATACTGCTGGCGGCGGACGACGAGGGCCTGACGGGGCTGTGGTTTATGGAGGGTGACCGCTATGTGGGCCTGGGGCTGCGCGAGGACGCGGAGGAGGCGGATTCGCCGTATTTTGACCAGGCCCGGCGCTGGCTGGATATCTACTTTACCGGGAAGGACCCGGGGTTCGTGCCGCCGCTGCACCTCGTGGGGTCGGATTTCAGGAACCGTGTGGGCCGACTGATGCTGCGGATCCCCTTCGGCCAGACCACCACCTACAGGGCCTTGGCCGAGGCGATGGCGCAGGACGGCAGGCGCCCCGCCTTCCAGGCCGTGGGCGGCGCGGTGGGGAAGAACCCGATCTGTCTGATCGTGCCTTGCCACCGTGTGCTCGGCAGCGACGGCAGCCTGACCGGCTACGCCGGCGGGCTGTGGCGAAAGAAAGCGCTGCTGGAAATGGAAAGGGGCAACGGGGAATAGGAAACAGGAACCGTGGCCTTTAAAGCAAACCCGGGGCCGCTTCCGAAAGGAAGCGGCCCCGGGCGCGTCGCTTGGTATTATTCGAAGTCAGCGATGTTGCTGGCGTCGATCCAGGTGTTGGTGGTGATCAGGGTGTTGGACTCCAGGGTCTCGCCCTTGATCAGCAGCACAGCCGCGTTCAGGCCGTTGGCCGCCATCTCGCCGCCGTTCTGGGAGACGGTGCCGGTGATGCGGCCGTCCTTGATGGCCTCGAAGCCGTCGGGGGTGCCGTCCACGCCGGTGATGACGATGCCGCTGTTCGCGCCGGCAGCGTTGCCCGCGCCGATGGCCATGCCGTCGTTCTCGGCCACGATGGCGTCGAACTCATAGGCGCTCAGCCAGCTCTCCACGGTGGTCTGCGCGCTGGCGGTGTCCCAGCCGCAGTCCGCGGGCTCCACGACCTGCTCGATCTCAGGATAGTTGGCCAGGATGTTGTTGTAGCCTTCCAGCCTCTGCAGTCCGCCGGAGTCACCGGAGGGGCCGGTCAGGATGGCGATCTTGCCCTTGCCGCCGATCAGGTCGGCCACGGCCTGCATCTCGGTCTCACCGGCGGTCACGTTGTCGCCGCAGGACAGGGCCGCGATGCCGTAGCTCTCCCAATCGGTGCAGGCGGAGATGATGTTGATGACCACGACACCCGCGTCGGCCGCTTCCTTGGCGGCGGCGCCCAGCGCGTCGGGGTTCACAGGCTCAAACAGGATGGCGTCGTACTGGCCGATGCCCTGCTCGATCTGGGAGATCTGGGTGGCGGCGTCGGAATCGGAGCTCAGCACGGTCAGGTCCACCTTCAGCTCCTCGGCGGCCTTCACGGCGGCGTCATACACGCCGTTCTGGAAGGCGTTGTTGCGGTGCTGCTGCAGCAGCAGGACCTTCAGGCCCTCGCCCGCGCCTTCGCCGGCGCGCAGCACGCCGTTCTCCATCTGCGCCGCAAACGCGGTGCCGGTCAGCAGGGCGACCACCAGGATGATCGCGGTGACAAGAACTGTTCTCTTCACTTGGGTTTCCTCCTTAAAATGATTTTCTTATGCGAAGGGAGGGGGGTCAGTTCTTCCGACCCTTTCCCTTGACATCCATCAGTACGGCCCCGACGATGATCAGGCCCTTGATGATCTTCTGCCAGTAGGCGGACACGCCCAGGATGTCCAGGCCGTTTGCGATCACGGTGATCAGCAGCGTGCCGATGATCACGCCCCAGGGCTTTCCCACGCCGCCGGACATGGACACGCCGCCCACCACGCAAGCGGTGATGGCGTCCATCTCGTAGCTCTCGCCCGCGGTGGGCTGGCCGATGGTCACGCGGCTGGTCATCAGAAAGCCGCACAGGCCGGCCAGGAGTCCCGCGATGGCGAAGGTGGACACGCGGATGAAGCTGGTGTTGATGCCGGCCACCCGAGCCGCCTGCACGTTGCCGCCGCAGGCGTATACCCTGCGTCCGTACACCGTTTTGGTGGCCACGAACGAGCAGATGACGATCACCACGATCAGGAAAACCGCCAGGTTGGGGATGCCCAGGATGGTGCCCGCCGCGATGGCGCGGTACTGCTCGCTCAGGCCGGTGACCGGGTTGCCGCCGCACACCAGCAGGGCAAGGCCGCGTATGCCGGTCTGCGTGCCCAGCGTCATGATGAAGGCCGGCAGGTTGCCCACGGCGATGCCCACGCCGTTGAGTATGCCCACGGCCAGGCCGGCCACCATGGCCACGACCATCGGCACGATCAGGGGCACCTGTCCCTTGCCCAGCAGGGCGGCCAGCACGCCGGCGAAGGCCAGCGTGGAGCCCACGGACATATCGAAGCCGCCGGAGATGATCACGAACATCATGCCGAAGGCCAGGATTCCGTTGATGGAGGCCTGCTTGAGTATGTTGCCCAGATTGCGCCCGGAGATGAAGCTGGGCTTCATGATCGTCAGCACGACCACCAGCGCGATGAAGATGATGAAGATGAAGTATTCGCTGATCAGCGTCTTGATGTTTTTCTTGTTTTCCATATGTCCCTCCCGGCGTTACACCGCAATGTCCGAAGCCAGTCGCATGATGCTCTCCTGTGAAAACGCCTCCCGGCCCAGCTCGCCGGAAAGGTGGCCCTCCGCCATCACGGCGATCCTGTCGCAGACGCCCATCAGCTCGGGAATCTCCGAGGAAATCAGTATGACCGCCTTGCCCTGCTGTACCAGCGAGCCGATCAGCAGGTAGATGTCGCGCTTCGCGCCCACGTCGATGCCGCGGGTGGGCTCATCCATGATGATGATGTCCGGGTCGTTCAGCAGCCACTTGGAGATGACCACCTTTTGCTGGTTGCCGCCGGACAGGTTGCCCACGATCTGGTCGCCGGAGGGCGTCTTGATCTTCAGCTTGTCGATGTACTCGGCGGAAAGCTTGCGCGCCTTGGCCCGGCTGTACAGGCCGTTCACCAGCGCCTTGCTGATGGCCACCATCGAGATGTTGTCGTTCACCGTGCCGGAAAGGTTCAGACCGGTGACCTTGCGGTCCTCGGTGACCAGCGCTACGCCCTTTTTGATGATGTCGGCGGGGGAGTGGACGCTGACCTTCTGGCCCTTGACCCTGATTTCGCCGCCGGACAGCCGGTGCATGCCGAAGATGCCCTCCACCAGCTCGCTGCGCCCGGCGCCAACCAGGCCGCCGATGCCCAGGATCTCGCCCTTCCTGACGGAGATGCTCACATCCTTCACCCGGCCGTCGGCGCGGGTGATGTGGCTGGCCTCGAACAGGGTCTCGCCGATCTGCGCTTCCAGCTTGGGAAACACGTCGGTGATCTCCCGGCCCACCATCATGCGGATCAGCGCGGCCTCGTCCAGCTCCCTGGTGGTGCCGCGGCCCACGTACTTGCCGTCGCGGTACACCGTCACGCTGTCGCAGATGGCAAAGATCTCGTCCATGCGGTGGGAGATGTAGATGATGGCCACGCCCTTCTGCTTCAGGCGGCGGATGTGGCCGAACAGCAGCTCCACCTCGCGGTCGGTGATGGCCGCGGTGGGCTCGTCCATGATGATGACCCGGGCGTTGACGGAGATCGCCTTGATGATCTCGATCAGCTGGCACTGGGCCACCGTCAGGTTGCGCAGCGTCTCGGTGGGGGAGACGTGCAGGCCGCATTCCGCGATCAGCTGCTTGGCCTGCTCGATCTCCGCCCGCTTGTCCACGATGCCGCCCTTGCGCAGCTCGCGGCCGACGAAGATGTTCTCATACACCGTCATGTCCAGAATCGGGTTCAGCTCCTGGTGGATCATGGCGATGCCGGTGTCCATGGCCTCCTTCGGGCTGTGCACGCGGTAGGGCTTGCCGTCAAAGGTGATGGTGCCGCCCTCGTCCATCGTGTAGATGCCCATCAGGATCTTCATCAGCGTGGATTTGCCCGCGCCGTTTTCGCCCATCAGCGCGTGCACCTCGCCCGGCTTCACCTGCAGCTGGACGCCGTCCAGCGCCTTTACGCCAGGGAAGGTCTTGCTGATGTTCTGCATATCCAGTATGTATTCCATATCGTCTCCCCTTCCGGCGCTCATTCAAAGCTGGCGTCGTGCAGCCAGGTATAGCGCTCGTCCTCGCAGCGGTCGGTTTGCAGCCAGGGGTTGCCGTCCAGATGCCGGATCATCCAGCAGGTGTACATTTGGAACCCGGGAGCCACAGCCTGGGGGTGCAGCTCGCCGCCGGGTATGGCCGCAAAGCTGCCGTCCACGCTCTTGAACACCCGATCGCCCACGAAGCTCGCGCCGAAGCCCTCGGGCCGGTCGAACTTGAAATAGTAGGTCTCCGGCTGGGGATGCCGGTGGGGCAGATAGCCCGACCAGTTGCCCCGGTCGTTCAGCACCTCGCCCAACACCATGTTGGACAGGGGCTGTATGTCGTGGTCGAATATCGTGTTCACCCGGCGCTTGGCCACGTTGCCGAACTTGCCCACGCAGGAATAGCCCCAGGGCGCGTCCGCCGGACCGTACAGCCGGGCGGGGAAGGCCCTGTCGTTGTGGGTGCGCTGCACCAGGAACTCGCAGTCGGTGACGGCGCGGACCCCGATCGCGCTGCCCGTGGACACGTGCAGCGCCCAGGGCCCCTCGGTGAACACGTCCCGCCGGGAGACCGTGCGCTCCTGGCCGTTCCAGGCGAGGACCGCCTCGCCGGAGAAGAGCAGCAGCGCCGTCTCCTCCCCGTCGAAGCAGTACGCCCGGGTGTCGCCGGCCTTCAGGCGATAGACGCGAATATCCATCAGCATGCCGGCGGTGTCGCCCTCGTAGGTGGTCACCAGCTGTTCGCCGTTTTCGTCGAACGCCGGGACGCCGAATACCCGCTGCATATCAGTACTTGCGGGCCTGCTCGCGGTGCTCCATCACCTCGCGGCAGGCTTCGCGCACGCTCTCGCTTTCGGAGGTGGTGGCGATGCCCACGTTCCACCACGCGCCGTAGCCGTCGGTCATGGTCTTGGGCAGCACCTTCAGGTCGAACAGGCAGGCCACCTTCTGTTTGCGGGAGTCCTTCAGGGCCTCGGCCAGCTCCTCCACGGACTTGCAGGTATAGCTCTTCATGCCGAAGGCCTCGCCGATCTTGGCGTAGTCGGTGCGGATCAGGTCGCCGGTGGGCTTCTTGCCGTCGGTGTAGCGGAACTCGGTGGCAAGAGAACCGATGCCGTGGGTCATTTCCAGGTTGTTGATGCAGCCGAAGCCGCAGTTGTCGAACACCAGGATGTTGGTCTTCACCCGCTCCTGCATGATGGTGCCCAGCTCGCTGGACAGCATCTGGAAGCCGGCGTCGCCCACCACCGTGTACTCCTCGCAATCCAGGTCGGCCATGCGCACGCCCATGGAGGCGCCGATCTCATAGCCCATGCAGGAATAGCCGTATTCCACGTGGTAGCCGCCGCGCTTGTCGGTCTTCCACACGCGCTGCAGATCGCTGGGCAGCGAGCCGCCGGCGCACACGATGATGTCCTCGGGGGCCATCACGGCGCGCAGGGTGGCCAGCGCCGCGGACTGGGTCAGGCTGGTGCCGTACATCCTGTAGAATTCGGGAATGGTGCGGGGATCGCGGGCCTTGATGGTGGGCTCGAAATCCTCGCCCCCGCACACGATGCCGCCCAGGCGATCAAGCTCGTCGTCCCACTCCTTCTTGGCGGCCTCGATCTCGCCGTCGTAGGAAGCGCGATAGCCCTTCAGCAGCTCGCCGAGCGCCTTCACGGTCTCCCGGGCATCGCCCACGGCCTTCACCGCGTCGAACTTGTAGGCGTGGAAGCGGCTGATGTTGATGGCCGCGAACTTCACTTCCTCACCCCGGAACAACCACTTGGAGGAGGTGGTGAAGTCGGTCATGCGGGTGCCGATGCCGATCACGCAGTCGGCCTTGGCGGCGATCTTGTTGGAGGCGCTGGTGCCGGTCACGCCGATGCCGCCCAGGCAGTAGGGATGGCTGGAGACGCAGGCGCTCTTGCCCCCCTGGGTCTCGCCGAAGGGGATGTTGAAGGTCTCACAGAACTTCTCCACGGCCTCGCCGGCGGCGGAGTAGCGCACGCCGCCGCCCACGATCACGATGGGGCGCTTGGAGGCCCGGATGACCGCGGCGACGTCCTCCAGCTCCTCCTTCACGGCCACGGGGCGGGTGATGCGGTGCACGCGCTTGACAAAGAAGGATTCCGGATAATCAAAGGACTCGCCCTCCACGTCCTGGGGCAGGGCGATGGCCACCGCGCCGCACTCGGCGGGGTCGGTCAGCACGCGCATGGCGTTGATCAGCGCGGACATGATCTGCTCCGGCCGGGAGATGCGGTCCCAGTACTTGGTGACGGGCTTGAAGGCGTCGTTGGTGGTGATGGCCAGGGAACCCGGCTGCTCGATCTGCTGCAGCACCGGGTCGGGCTGGCGGGAGGCAAAGGAATCCGAGGGGAACACCAGCAGCGGCAGGTTGTTCACGGTGGCGGTTCCGCAGGCGGTGACCATGTTCGCCGCGCCGGGGCCGATGGACGAGGCGCAGGGGATGATCTTCATGCGGTCGTTCTGCTTGGCATAGGCGATGGCACAGTGGCACATGCCCTGCTCGTTGCGGCCCTGCATCACCTTGATGCTGCCGGGGTTGTTGTCCAGCGCCTCGCCCAGGCCCACGGCGATGCCGTGGCCGAACAGGGTGAAGAACGCCTCGACGAACTTGGTCTCCACGCCGTCGCGGGAGACATACTGCTGATCCAGGAACTTGACGATGGCCTGGGCCGTGGTCAGGCGGATGGTGTTAGACATGGTGATACCTCCAAATAGAATGTTTTTCAGGCGAATCGTTGTTCAAATCCAAATGAGGAATGAGGAGTGAGGAATGAGGAATGGAATGTGGAGAATCAGGCTGATTCAATTCCCAATTCCTAATTCCTAATTCCTCATTGAGGGGCTCAGCGTCCCAGCAGCTCGCGCTCGATGCGCTCGCGGGCCTCGGGGGCCTGCTTGTCCATCTTCTCCGGGAAGCCGAAGTAGGAGACGCAGGCGATGCTGTCGCCGCCCACCTTGGGGGCGTCAGGCTTCAGCTGGCGGTTGGCGAAGTCCATCTCCCGCAGGGTCTCGAAGATGCCGTCGAAGTCCACCTCGCCCTCGCCCATGGCGGTGTGCTGGTGGATGGTTACGTCGGCGCGGCCGCGCTGGTTCAGCCACGGCGGATTCAGGATGTAACGGCAGTCCTTGGTCTGGTTATAGGTGTCAGCGAACAGCACGTGGGTCAGCTCGTCGCCGGCGTACTTCAGCATGTGGCGCACGTCGCCCTTGCCCTGGTCGTAGAAGAAGCCGTGGCTGGCGGAATACACATAGCCCAGGTTCTTGCTGCGGAAGGACTTCACGATGTCGCAGGCCTCGTCGTTCAGCTCGCAGAAATCGTAGGGGTGGCTCTGGATCTCCACCCGCAGGCCCTCGCGCTCGATGATGGGCAGCAGCTCCTCCATGGAGCGGAAGAACATGCCGTTGCAGATCTCCTGCTGGTTGGGGTCGCCGGAGAATTCGGTGTTGATCACCGGCACGCCCATGTCCACGGCGATTTGGATCATCCGCTTCCAGTTGGCCACCGCGTGCTGGCGCTGCTCCTCCGTGGGGCCGGACCAGCGATACACCACGATGAACGAGGAGATCTCCAGGCCCGTCTCCTTCAGGGCCCTGCGGTACTCGGCCTCGCACTCCTTGGAGAACAGCGGATGCTTGTAGAAGGGGTTGATGCGGGGATGGGGGCTCTGCTCGATGTACTTGTAGCCCCAGTCGGCCACCTTGTGCACCATCTCGGTAATGCCCATCTGCTTGGCCAGAACGTCCACGTCAAATGCGATCTTCATGGGTACCTCCTCAGCGTGTTTTTGTGCGGGGCTGTGTGCGTAATGCACGCGGCCGTGGCTTTCCGGGCTCGCGACGGCCTCAGCACCGTTCTTTTCTATACCAGTGTAACCGAAAAGATAAGTTTCGTCTATAGTCATATTGCACAAAATTTGTTTGATAATTTATGGCTTATGCTGGCTGTGTGCGTGCACATGTTGATAATTCGGGAATGCACGCGTGGAATGTGCTATAATCCCCGTATATGCACGCATTAGCACGCATATACTGTGCAGGATAACCAAATATGAACGCGATATTTCTACAGGCCGTTTGTGCGTGCAATCTTGCCAACGGGGCGGCGGGGTGCTATCATGATTCCAGAAAGCCGAAGGGAGAGTGGAAGCATGAAGCCGACCATGCAGCGCATCGCGGAGCTGACCGGCGTATCCCGGGGCACGGTGGACCGGGCCCTGCATCGCCGCGGCCGGGTGGACCCGGAAGTGGAGGCCCGCGTGCTGCGCACGGCCAGGGAGATCGGCTATCCGTTTGAGCGGCCCGTCCGCGCCGCCGCGCGCAAGGAAAAGGCGCCCGCGCGCCGGCGCATCCGCATCGGCGTGATTACCTATTTATGCAAGGCGGGCTTCATGCAGCAGATCAACCGCGGCATCGCCCGGGCGCGGGACGAGCTTTCCCAGTGGGGCGTGGAGATACTGCTGCGGGAGAGCCCGGCGCTGAACGAGGACGAGCAGCTGGCCTTCATCGACGAGCTGGTGGAGGCGGGGGTGGACGGCCTGGCCGTCATGCCCATCGACACCGGGACCGTGCGCCAGCGTCTGTACGATCTGGAGAAGGACCGGGCGCTGCCCCTGGTGATGTTCAATTCCGACCTTCCGGGCATTCCCCGGCTGTGCTACGTGGGCATGGACAACCGCCAGAGCGGGCGCACCGCGGCGGGGCTGATGAACCTGCTGGCCCACGGCCGGGGCAAGGTGCTGGTGATCACCGGCGCGTTCAGCAACCAGCTGAACAACGCCCGGGTGGACGGCTTCGCCCAGGAGCTGAAGGCCTCGTTCCCAGGGCTGTCCATCGCCGCGGTACAGAGCTCCTTCGACAGCGACGAGGAGGTGCGCCGCATCGTGGAGAACGCCATGCTGAACATCGCCGGCGTGAACTGCATATTCACCGTGTCCAGCGGCCAGACCGGCCTGCGGGCAGCCTTCAGCAACCTGCGGCTGGAAAAGCGGCCCAACGTGATCATCTACGACCAGACCCCCCGAAACGAACAGCTGCTGACCGACGGCATCGTGGACTTCCTGATCGACCAGAACGGCTTCGAGCAGGGCTACCGCCCGCCGATCATACTCGCCAGCGCCATCAACGGCGATACCGTGCCCGAGGAGAGGTATGAGTATACGGAGATCAGCATCAAGACGAAGTATAATTTATAGGGATCGAATTAGGAAACGGTGGACGGTGAGCGGTGGACGGTGAGCAGGGAATGGGTTGATGGATAGTGTCACAAACCTGACAAAATGCTGCAATCACTATTTACTTTCCTGTATTCTTATGATAAAATCGTCCTATCACATATGAAAAAGAGGGGATTGCCTTGAAAAAGCGGTGGATACTGCTCATCGTCGCGCTGCTGGCGGCGGTGTCGCTGTTTCTGCCCGGACTGAAGCTGTACGTGCACAGTCAGCTGGGCGCGGAGACGGCGGCGCTGTTCCCGGCCACGGTCTCCAGCTTTGAAATGGCTGTGAAGGGCGCGGCATGTCTGCCCCTGGACGCGGTGCCGGCCCTGGGCGCGGTCACGTTCTCCGGGTGGATGGCGCTGCTGGGCGCGGCGCTGCTGGTCGCGGCGGCGCTGATAAGCCTGACTGGAAACCGAAAGCTGATGAGCGCGGGCGTGGCGCTGACGGCCCTGTCGCTGGCGCTGTCGGTCACCTTCGCGGTGCAGCTTTCAAACCTGTCCTCGTCGCTGCTGTTCACGCTGCTGTTCACGATGCAGGCGTGGGTGTACGTGCCCGTGGGCTGTGGGGTGGTGGCGCTGGTGATTCAGGCGCTGTCGCTGAAGGGCACCAAGGCCGAGCGCGAGGCCCCGGGCTATCGCCGGCACGCCTCGGTATTCGACGAGGGCGGCTGGCGGCGTCTGATGGGCGTCTGCGCGCTGGCGGCGGCGCTCATGCTGCTGCTGCCGGCCTATTCGGTGCGCGCCCCGCAGACGCTGACCGCCGATCCCCAGGACGCCGCGGTCTTCAGCGGCGCGCGCTCCACGCTGGCGGCGGCGCTGGGTGGCGAGAAGCTGCTGAACAGCTACAAGGCCGACGGGCGGTTCGCGGACGTGATGTCCGGCGACATCGGCGCGCTGACGCCCTTCTCCGGCGATGAGAACAACATCCGCGGCGTATTCCAGATCCCCCAGTCCTCCGCCGTGGCGACGCCCGATCCCACGCTGCTGGCGGCGGGGGTGCTCCTGCTGGCGGCGGCGCTGCTCAGCTTCATCCCCGGGGTGGACAAGTGGTTCCCCACGGCGCTGGGCGCGGTCGGCGCGCTGGCGCTGGCGGCCTCGCTGCTGAACCTGCTGCGCATCACCGAGGCCGACATGTACACCGGGGCCACCCGCCAGGCGATGCGCCTGGGTCTGGGCTCGGTGCTGCCCTTCCCGGCGATCAGCCTGGCGGCGGCGGCGATCAGCGCGGTGTGCGGCGTGCTGTGCATCCGCGTGGCGGATTCGCCCTACTTCGTCAATCCCATTCCCAAGCGCAGTCAGCTGCGGCTGGTGGCCGTCACGCTGGCGGTGCTGTCGCTGGCCTGCGTGCTGATGCCGGGGGCCTCCTTCTCGTTCTACAATCCCGGCAAGGCCAAGGTGGGGGCCACGGCCACGCTGTCCGGCGTGCAGGCCCTTGCGCTGAAGGCGCCGGATAGCGTGGCCCATCCCACCAGCGGCAAGGGCAAGGTGCTGTATTCCGAGAGCGAAAAGGAGGGCGTGATGAACGCCGCCGAGGTCGAGGACGCCATGAACGGCCTGACCCGTACCTTCGGCCTTCTGAGCTACGCGGCGCTGATCCTGATCGCGGCGGGCGCCGCGGCGACGCTGGCCTGCAAGCGCAAGGCGGCCATCGCGCTGTTCCTGGCGGCCTTCGCCGTGCGGGTGATCGCCTGGATATCGCTCCTGTCGGGCATGCCCCGACAGCTGGGCACCTCGGGCGGCTCGCTGTATCTGTACATATCGCTGCCGCTTTTGCTGTTCGCGGCGTTCTTCGCCAACAACGCCCGGGAGGAGACGCTGCCCAAGAAGTACAAGCTGTTTTTGATGATGCTGCCCTTCCTGCTGTCGGTGTTCTTGTTCGCGTACCTGCCGCTGTACGGCTGGAGCTACGCCTTCTTCAACTACCGCTTCGGCATACCGCTGAACCAGCAGGAGTTCGTGGGCCTGAAGTGGTTCACGGAGATGTTCACCAACGCCGCCAACCGCGAGAACATCGTGCGGGTGCTGAAGAACACCTTCGGCATGAGCGGCCTGAACCTGATCACCAGCTGGATGCCGATGATCTTCGCGGTGTTCCTGAACGAGATCAACCGCACCCGCTTCAAGAAGACGGTGCAGATCTTCACCACGCTGCCCAACTTCATCTCCTGGGCGCTGGTGTTCTCCTTCGCCATGTGCCTGTTCGCCATGGATACCGGCATCTTCTCCAAGTTCATGCTGGGCATCGGGGCCATCGACGAGCCGGTGGTCTGGCTGAATTCCAGCAGTCACATCTGGCTGAAAATGTGGGCGTGGAGCACCTGGAAGGGCCTGGGCTGGGGCGCGATCATGTACCTGGCGGCCATCTCCGGCATCCCGGTGGAGCTGTACGAGGCCGCCAAGGTGGACGGCGCGAACCGCTGGCACCAGATGCGCTACATCACGCTGCCCAGCCTGCTGCCCACGTTCTTCGTGCTGTTGATGCTGTCCATCTCCAACATACTGAACAACGGCATGGAGCAGTACCTGGTGTTCCAGAACCCGATGAACAAGCAGACCATCGAGGTGCTGGACCTGTACGTCTACAACATCACCATCGCCTCCGGCGGCACGACGCTGTATTCCTTCGCCACGGCCATCGGCATACTGAAGACACTGGTCAGCGTCACGCTGCTGTTCAGCGCCAACTTCGTGTCCAAGAAGCTGCGCGGCGAATCCATCGTGTAAGGAAGGGGGAGAGAGCATGACCGTCATTTCCAACAAGAAGAAGGCAAAGCTCAACGCCCAGGGCATGGAGCTCAGCCGCGGCGACATCATATTCAATATCGTCAACTACACCGTGTTCGCGCTGATCACGCTGGCCTGCGTGTTTCCCTTCTATTATCTGTTCATCAACACCATCTCCAGCAACGAGGCGGTGCGCCTGGGCCAGATCCAGCTGTATCCCAAGGGGATCCACTTTCAGAACTACATCGAGGTGCTGAAGATCCCCGGCATCGTGGACGCGCTGTTCGTGTCCGTGGCGCGCACCGTGCTGGGCACGGTGTGGACGGTGGGCGGCTCGGCGATACTGGGCTACCTGGTCACCAAGCAGGAGATGTGGCTGCGCAAGGTGTGGTACCGGCTGATCGTGATCACCATGTACTTCTCCGCGGGCCTGATCCCCTGGTACATGAACCTGAGGATGCTGGGCTTTTTGGACAACTTCTGGGTGTACGTGATCCCCGGCCTGGTGTCGCCATACAACGTGATCCTGGTGAAGACCTTCATCGAGGGCCTGCCCCCGGCGCTGGAGGAGAGCGCCACGCTGGACGGCGCGGGCTACATGCGCGTGTTCTTCTCGGTGATCATGCCGCTGATCACGCCGATCCTGGCCACGCTGTGCATCTTCTCCGCCGTGGGCCAGTGGAACGCCTTCACCGACACGATGATGCTGATGCCCTCGGGCAAGTACTACACGCTGCAATTCCTGCTGTACAAGTACCAGAACGAGGCCTCGTCCCTGGCGGCGCTGGTGCGCAACACCCAGGACGCCAGCTCCCTGGCCAACGTGGCCACCAAGCAGACCGCCCTGTCCGTGCGCATGACCGTGGCCATGGTGGCCACCTTCCCGATCCTGTTGGTCTACCCGTTCTTCCAGCGCTACTTTGTGAAGGGCATCATGATCGGCGCCGTGAAGGGATAACGCCTGTTCGAAGGGGGACAGGTCCCCCTTCAATACATCCGCAGCATTCCCGCGTTCTGCGGGTTGCGATATCATCAAGAGGAGGATTCTGTACATGAAGAAACTGCTTTCCATGCTCCTGTGCCTGGCGCTGATGGCGGCCGTGCTGGTCGTGCCGGCGATGGCGGAGGACGACACCTACCGTGAGCCGATCACGCTGACCGTGTTCTCCGAGCTGGCCAACAGCGCCGGCGAGCAGGGCGGCTGGTTCGCCAAGGAGATCAAGGATCGCTTCAACGTGACGCTGAACTTCGTGTCCAGCAACGTGGACAGCAACGCCTGGACCTCCGGCGTGTCCGCCGGCGAGCTGGGCGACATCATCTGCCTGGGCGATATGGGCGAACACTTCAACACCGCCCTGGATGCCGGCCTGCTGCTGGACTGGGACGAGGTGGACCTGACCCCCTACGAGAACATCAACGCCTATCTGCCGGACGCCATCCAGAAGGTCTCCGACTTCGCGGCCGCGGCCGGCCACGAGGGCAAGTACGGCTTCAGCTATGCCGTGGCGCTGGAGGACGGCGCCTGGGCCGAGCTGACCGATCCCACCTACGCGCTGCAGGTTCGCTTCGACGCCTGGGAGAAGGCCGGCAAGCCCGCGCTGACCACCCTGGAAGACCTGCCCGCCTTCATGAAGGCCCTGCAGGACGCCGTGCCCACCACCGAGAATGGCGAGAAGGTGTACGCCTACGGCGGCTTCCCGGACTGGGAAGACTGCGTGATGAAGTTCACCTGGGACCTGATGACCTACTACGGCTATCAGGAGTATGACTTCATGGGCGTCAACTATGCCACCCGCGATGTCGTGAACCCCCTGGAGGAGGGCAGCCTGTACTATCGCGCGCTGAAGGTGAACAACCAGCTGTACCGCGAGGGCCTGTTCGATCCGGAATCCTCGTCCCAGAACTTCGATACCTACAACACCAAGCTGTCCGCGGGCCGCTATCTGGTGTGCCTGTGGGGCTGGATCATCGGCAACTACAACAGCGCCGAGAAGGCCGCCGACAAGAACGGCTTCGTCACCTTCCTGATCGAGGACTCCGCACCCGCCATGCAGACCCTGTCCAAGGCCGGCTCCAGCCGCATGTGGGCCATCGGCGCGGACTGCGAATATCCCGAGCGCGCGCTGGAGATCATCGACTGGCTGTGCACCGAGGAAGGCATGATCATCCAGAACTACGGCCCCAAGGGCCTGACCTGGGATTACAATGCCGACGGCGTACCCGAGATGACCGACTTCGGCTGGCAGTGCCAGGAGGACGCGGCCAACACCCAGATGCCCGAGGAGTACGGCGGCGGCACCTATCAGGACGGCCAGAGCTGGTTCAACCACGAGACCATCAGGCTGGAGCAGATGATCCCCGGCAAGACCTATTCCTTCTCCTATAAGGGCTGGCCCTGCTATGCCGAGCACTATGCCACCCCGCTGTCCAAGGCCTGGTCCGAGGAGTACGCGGGCGGCGCGACCTCCGGCGTGGAGCTGTATCGCATGAAGAACCAGGTTTCCGTGCAGAGCCCGGCGGCCATCGCCTACAGCAAGGCCTCCCTGTCCGACGAGGGCCAGCAGAAGCGCGCCCAGTTCGCTCCCGTGATGAAGGAGTACAGCTGGAAGTGCGTCTACTCCGAGTCTGACGAGGAATTCGACGCCAACTGGAACACCATGGTCGAGACCTGCAAGAGCTACGGCTATGACGACGTGGTCGCGGAGAAGCTGGAGGACATCCAGAACTGCTTCGCCTACATGGACGCCAACGACTGACAGCATCCTGAACGACAAAGGCGCGCCGCCCCTTCCGGGCGGCGCGCCTTATGTCAGGATATGAAACAGGAATCCTGAATTGCCTTCAAGCTGTCGATTATGAGGCCTGGATGATCCTGCTCTCCATCAGCAGGGTCATGAAATCGAATTCGTCCATGTTGGCGATCTGCTGCGGCGCCTCCACAGGGCGCTTCTCCAGCGGGGTCACGTTTTCATTGTCCATCCGGCAGGGCCTCCTTCGATTGAATTCCCAACGGCATCCATTATACCGCATTCCGCCGCCGAAATCCACAAAAAAACGACAATGAAAAAATGGTTTAATAACTCTGTAATACGAAATCGGGCGGGGGAAGTACTTCCCCCGCCCATGGGATTCAGCCGTCCATGTCCGCGGCACTCGCCCGCGGCACGGACACGCTCACGGCCTCCAGCACCTTGTAGCGCTCCATTTGCAGGTACTTCTTCATGGTCAGGGCCTCCTCGATGGGAATCTCCACCATCTCGCCCTCGTGGGTGCCGATGATGCAGTTGCCCCGGCCCTCCACGAACGAGCGCACGGCGAAGTAGCCCATGCGGGTGGCGGTCTCGCGGTCGCGGGCGCTGGGCGCGCCGCCGCGCTGGATGTGTCCCAGCACGGTCACGCGGGGTTCGATGCCGATGGCCTCGTGGATCTGCTTGCCGATCTCCACCGCGCTGCCCACGCCCTCGGCCACCACGATCATGAAGTGCGTGTTGCCCGCGAGACGAGAATCCTGGATGCGCTCCACCACGTCCTTC
>JBGUQG010000344.1:0-5683 GCA_045130815.1 Christensenellales bacterium | reverse complement strand
GCAAAGTCGTAACTGCACGCCTCGCGCCTGCAAAACCGGTCACTTATATGATTCTCAATTTAAATCAGCAATAATATCCACTCTCTGCAAGTAATACTTTTGACTGTTTGGAGGGAAAGGGAAGCGATGGTGCGACATAAGCGGTCGATAATATCATCGAGGGTATTGAATCGATAAGAGTTCTATACCCTGATTGGCAGGTTGAATGAAGAGACCGGAGAGGTAATGCCGACAGATGGGCGTTGCAAAAAGCGAAGCCCGTCATATCAGGCCGGAGAAAATGACTACCAGATGCCAAAGACCATGAAAGGGATGCGCGAAGAAATATTGCGTCTGTTGGAGGAAAACGAAGCGCTAAAGAAGCAGGCTCGTGAAGCGGAGGATCAGCTGCGGTTGTCCTCTGACAAAATCAATCTTCTGATGATCTGGAAGATTGAACCTGTCCCTTTGAAAAACTAACGGGTAACTAACAAAATGCCCGAAAAACCCCGAAAAATGGAAATTGTTCTGTTTCCCGCACCAAAGCCCTGAAAACGCTGATTTTCCGGGCTTTTCATTGTTCTCCACTCTCTCCCATGAGGCTGAGGACCACACTAGATTTTTCGGTAAAATGGAAGGGTAGAATCTAGTATGGCAAAAATCAGGAAGAAGTGCGATGAAGGCATTGGGAGAATCAAACTAGACAAGGCTGTGATTGAGTTCCTGCGGCATTGCCGCCTTTGGAATCCTTCACCGCGAACCAATCTGGCCGGGCGGTAGGAGTGCCTGGAGTTTGACCCGGCGGTATTCACGGCGTTCGTGGAGAAGGTGGTCGTCAGTGGGACGAAGAAGGACGTTCAGTTGAGGTTTGTGTTGAGGAATGGATCAGAGTATACGGTTGAATGTATAGACGCTCACATCCAATCAGCTCCCGCGTGGCCTTGATGCTTGTTTTCGCCAACGCAGCAGCATGAACAGGCATATTCCCAACATGGCCAGGCACACGCCGAGGCCGAGCAGCGCGTTTGCCTTCATGGCAAAAGAGGGGTCGTTTCCGAATTGGTGGATCAGCGCCGTTTGCAGCGCCAGCAGGGACATCAGTGCGCAAGCAAAGCTGGTGCAGCGGGAGGCGGCCAGCAGCCGGTTTTCACCATGGCGGTGGCGAATCAGCGCCGAGACAGCCGATATGACCTTAATGAAGGCATAGAGCGCAAAGGCGTAGATCAGCACGCCAGGGTAGTGGTACGCTTTCCCCGAGACGACCATTTGCACGATCAGGCCGGCCATGGCGATGGTGAGCGCCAGAAGCCACAGCGCCGTGTTGCGATAGGCTTTCCAAGCCCTTGCTGAATCCGAGGCATTGGCGTAGAAGGTGCGCAGCAGGGTGTAGCGCAGCGCCGCCAGCACGGTGTAGTAAACACCCGCGCCGAACAGCCACGTGGAGCGCAGCCACAGGCCAGCGATCAGCTTGAACAGGGCGTAGGCGAGGTTCAGAATCAGCGAGGGGACGAGCAGCGCCCGCGTGCGGCGCTCCATGTCGAGATATAGACCATAGGCCGCGCCGAACCGGGCGTGCGACTTGGCGAGACGCCGTATCCTGTTTCCGCAGAACCCAATCCCCTTGGGCAGCCATGCGCAGAAGATCACCAGCGCGTAGGTGGAATAGAGATAGGCGAAGTATCGCAGCACCGGGCTTTGAACCGTTTCGCTCAGACAGAGGGACAGAAGGACCGCTGCCGAAAGGACGATGAGCGCCAGCGCAAGGCCGCGGGGATGCAGGAGCCGCGATATTCTGCGCGTCAATCTGCCGGTGTCGTAGCGGGCCATGGGGCTTCCTCCTTCCGCATAAGGTGTGGATCACTAATGATCGGGACTGCCCACAAAAGCGGCGCAGATCACGGGCCATGGTTTCCACTGAAGACCTGGGATCCCGGGCCAGACAGTGCCTGATCAGATTGCCGCAGCCGCCCGCCAAAAAGCGATAGGCGTCCTCCCGGCCTTCTTGAGTTAGTTTTAATTGACTACATTATGCCCCCTGTGCCGGAGAATGCAACGTTTGTTTAACTAATGCCATTCAGGGCAACGCAAGGGCCCGGGGGCTTTTCGCTCCCCGGGCACGGGTTGTGCTTTTTTCGGCATCCACGCCGACGCATTTACCCGACGCGCCGCTCCGCCACGTTGAACCAGTCTTCATCCTCCCACTGGTCGGCCTGGGGAAAGGTCATGGTCTCGCCGTCCCAGCGAATCTCGATCCGGTCCAACAGCGCCTTGCGCATGTACATGTCGCAGATCTCGTATTCCAGGTAATAGGTGCCCGCGGGCAGCGGAATCTCCTCCACATCCAGCCTGCGGTACATGGTCAGCGGCGCGCTTTGCTGATAGATGACCCTGTCGCTGTTCATCGTACTTTCAATGGGGTACAGCAGCCGGTATTCCTGATTGACCAGCATGGTCAGGGGCTTCAGGCTGCGGTTCAGCAGATCGCCGCTTTCATTCTCACCCTCCCAGGCGCCGAGCACCTCGTATTCGTCGATCGGATTGGCCGTATCGTCAGGCCCGTCGTCATTGCGGTTCAGGCGCAGCACGTTGGTCTGGCCATCGATGATCACCGGCACGTTGTAGATCTTCCTGCCTGCGTAGAGCTTGACCATGTCCATGCAGATCAACTCGCCGTCGATGGACGGCCAGTGCATGGGATCGGCAGCAAAAAACACCTGGTCGAAATCCTCGGTGGATTCAAAGACGCAGTTCGTGCGCCCCAGATACAGCACCTCGCCCATCTCATCATCCAACCGGTACAGGCGATAGTACACCTCGTTCAGGTTCGGCTCGGGCATCCTGAACAGCACGCCGGGCATGCCCTTCGCGTTAAGCCGCTTCTTCGCGTTAAGCTGCAACTCCTTGATGTCGTCGATATCCGGCAGCCGGCGGGCGGATTCATACACCCAGTCCGGCGCGTTCCAGGGGGACACCGCGTCGATGAAGGCCAGATACTCGGGCAGCGGAAAGTTCTTCGCGTAGTGCTCAAGCTCGTTTTCGCTAAAATCCGCCGGATAGCAGAAGGTCAGCCCGCGGGCCTCGCTGTGCCCGGAGCCGCGCACGCTGTAGGCCACCGCGTCGGTCAACGCCTTCAACACCCGGCTGCGCACGGCGGGGTCCATGTAATGGATCAGGTCGGTCCTGTACACCAGTTCACCGAATTCCCGCATGTTCTGCATGCCGTCGCCGTACTCCGCGGCATCGAACAGATCGCGCATGTAGAGGTTGGCCACCTCGGGATCGTAGATCAGCGCGTCGTTGATCTGCCTGAAGAAACCCTCGGTGCTTTCGATCAGCTTGTCCATCACGGAAAGGTCGATCAATGACCAGGTGAGCGCGGACCTGGCCTGTCCCTCGTTCTCGTCGGCATACTTGATGGCCGTGGTATCGCACACACAGCGCCCCAGCCATTCGCCGTCACCCCAGGGATTGCAGAACAGCTGCTGCAGCCAATCGCCCATGGCGGTGCCCTTGCCGGGCACATTCTCCTCTGAGGCCACCATCCAATCGGCGCTGTCATGGATGGCCCAGGCGGTCTCCAGATTGGCCATCAGGCAGGCGTCGATGATCACGGTATCCAGGTGGGTGTCCGCGTCCGCGAGGGCCTGCTTCAATTCATACAGGTACATCACGTCCCTGTCGAACAGCTCGTCGATGAACAGGCCCGTGCGGGCGCCGTCGCCGTGGTCCCACAGGATCAGCGCGTACTTCTTCGCCGGGCAGGTGGCCTTTCCCCAGCGGATGAAGTCCGCCAGTGTGTCCGGGTCCGCCATGCTGTTAAGGGGCAGCGTTTCCATCAGCTCATAGCCGTTGATCAGTTTTTGGGTGCCCATGACGCTCATAGGATATACATTGTAGCGCCAGCGCTGGAGTGCTGCAGGGTCCACATCCATATTCAGCTCCCGGGCGTGCCACTGGCTGCAGCCGCCGGTCTCGATCAGCACGTTCACCTTTCCCGGCTCGGTCGCCGTCATCACGTCCTCCGGCACGCCGTGCCGGCCCACCGTGATATTCAGATAGTTGTCCGGGTACTGGACCATGGATATCTCCTCCAGATTCCCGGTGGCATAGCCATACTTCGATTCCAGGTCCGAACCGCAGAAGTAGAACATCACGGTCCATTCATCCATCTCTGCCGAGGCGTCCTCCGCCATCGCGAAAGCGCCGCAGAGCAGCGTCAAAAGCAGGGCCAAAAGCAGTATGACGTTGGTTTTCCTCATTATTTTCTCTCCTGCTCCGGCGCGCCCTGGACCCAGTCGATGAAGGCGCGGACCTCCTCGAAGGTCCTGAGCCTGGCCGTGTACATATAGCGGCCCATCTGGGGCCAGTTCATCGGGGGCATTTCCTCCTGCATGACCATGAACGCCCCGTAGCGGGCCATGATCTGTTCATGGGTGCGGGCATAGGCGTGGCCGTCCTTGCGGCTGGCGTAGACGCAGTAGAAGTGCTCGCCGCTTCCGGGCATCCGGCGCTCGTCGAAGGCCACCATGTCGGCGTAGATGCGGTACACGTCGGTGGAGTGGGCAAAATCCATCATGTCCGGGGTGTAGCCGCCGGCGGGGCGCATATTGACCTCCAGGGCCACGAAGTCGCCCACGCCGCCCAGGCCCTTGCGGGGGCTGGTGAGGCGGAAGAACTCCAGGTGCACGAAGCGCCGATCCACGCCGAAGGCCTTCACCGTGCGGCGGCCCAGTGCGCGCAGCCCCTCGGGCACGTCCGGGCAGGTGTAGTACATCAGATCCAGGTCCCTGTTCACGATGTCCATCACCGGGGGCCAGACGGTCATGCTCTCAAACAGCGGCTCGCAATGAGAATCCAGTATCGCGTCGTAGGAGCAGATCTCGCCCTCGATGAACTCCTCCATCACATAGTTGACGGCGGGCAGGGCGTCGTAGAAGGCCTCCAGGTCGGCGTCACAGCACAGCTTGTAGGTGTTGGTCGCGCCCACGCCCACGTCCGGCTTCACGATCACGGGATAGCCCACGGCCTTCACGAACTCCCGCCCCGCCTCGCGGGTGGTGACCACGTGCTGCCGGGCCGTAGGGATGCCGGCCCGCAGGTACAGCTCCTTCATGCGGGACTTTTCCTTGATGAAGCCGATCCGGTCCGACTGTATACCGGTGGTCACGTTGAAATCGGTGCGCAGGCGGGCGTCCTGCTCCAGCCAGTATTCGTTCATCGACTCGATCCAGTCGACCCTGCCGTAGCGGAAGGCGAAGTAGGCCACCGCACGGTAGACCTGGTCGTAGTCCTCCAGGCTGTCCACCCGATAGTATTCCGTCAGCGCCGCCTTCAACGGGGCCTCCAGGCTGCCGTAGGGCGCGTCGCCCACGCCCAGCACATTGATGCCGTTTGCCCGCAGCCGGTCGCAGAACTGCCAGTAGGTGTGCGGAAAGTGGGGTGAAATAAAGATGAAATTCATATAAACCCTTTCCTTTTCGGTTCCTTTCCTGTTGCCCGGTCAAGGAGATCCGGATTGCCGCGTCGCTTCGCTCCTGGCAATGACATGGCGGTTGGCCGTTCCCCTGTTCCCTGTTCCCTGGGTCTTCCAAACGCGCGCGCCCAGCGCCAAGGCGCCGGGTCCCATCGCGCACGGACGGACCCCACCGACGGGGGCCTACCGGCCCGTTCTCGCTGAAAACAGCACACTGTGCTGTTTTCCGGG
>JBGUQG010000343.1:0-7789 GCA_045130815.1 Christensenellales bacterium | reverse complement strand
CCGAGGCCATGGACCGGGCCATGGAGGGCGGCATCGACGATGTGGGTCTGGGCGTGCTGTTCGGACTGGAGCTGTACAAGTATGAGTTCGCGGGCCTCATCATGCACGCCGAGCACCTGGAGGCCGTGCACGGCGTGGGTCCGCACACGATCAGCGTGCCCCGGGTCAAGCGGGCGGACGACATCGACCCGGACATGTTCGACAACGGCATCGACGACGAGACCTTTACAAAGATCGCGGCCTGCATCCGCCTGGCCGTGCCCTATACCGGCATGATCGTCTCCACCCGCGAGACCGAGGCCGTGCGCCAGAGGCTCCTGCAGGTGGGCATCTCCCAGGTCAGCGGCGCTTCCCGCACCAGCGTGGGCGGCTATACCGAGGCCGAGCGGCCCCACGATACCGAGCAGTTCGACGTATCCGACCAGCGCACGCTGGACGAGGTGGTCCGCTGGCTGATGGAAACGGGGCACATCCCCTCCTTCTGTACCGCCTGCTATCGCGCGGGCCGCACCGGCGATCGGTTCATGAGCCTGTGCAAGAGCGGGCAGATACTGAACTGCTGCCATCCCAACGCGCTGATGACCCTGGCCGAGTACCTGGTGGACTATGCCGGCGACCAGACCAGGGCCGTGGGCTGGGACATGATCGAAAGGGAGCTTATGCGCATCCCCAAGGAGAACGTGCGCAGGATCGCCAGGGAAAACATCCAGGCCATACGCTCCTCCAACCGGCGGGATTTCCGGTTCTGATTAGTTTTCTATAAAGAATGACCTCTCCGGTGCTTGTGCAATCAACGCTCAGCGTGTATAATGGTACAATCAAGCACCGGGGAGGTTATCATTATGCGCAGGATCAATTGGGGCGTGCTGGGCACCGCAGACATCGCCCGCGGAGCCACCATACCGGGCATGCAGCTTGCGGAAAACTGCAACCTGTACGCCGTGGCGGGCAGGACCCTTGAGAAGGCGGAGCGATTCAGGACCGAGTTTGGCTTTGAAAAGGCCTATGGAAGCTATGACGAGCTGCTCAGCGACCCGGCGGTGGAGGCGGTGTACATCCCGCTGCCCAATTCGCTGCACGCCCATTGGGCCACCCGGGCCATGCGGGCGGGAAAGCACGTGCTGTGCGAAAAGCCGCTGGCGGCCTCGGAGGAAGAGGCCAGGGCGCTGTTTGAGACCGCGAAGCAGTGCGGCGTGTACCTGATGGAGGCCTTCGCCTACCTGCACAGCCCGCTGACCGCGGCCATCAAGGGCGAGATCGACGCCGGGACCATCGGCGAGGTGCGCTATGTCGAAAACGCCTTCGTCACCTCCGGCTATGACAAGAGCAACATCCGCATGCACCGGGAGCTGCTGGGCGGCGGGTTCTACGACCTTGGCTGCTATTGCGTCAGCCAGGCGCTGTGGCTGCTGGGCGAACCGGACGGCGTGATGGCCCTGGGCGAGTTCAACGAGGACGGCGTGGACACGCTGGCGACCGGCGTGCTGGCCTACAAAAACGGCGCGCGGGCCGTGTTCAACTGTGGCATGATGCTGGCCCCGACGGTGGGCAAGCGGTGGGACCGGCTGGTGATCTTCGGCACGAAGGGCGTGCTGCGCACCGACGCGGAGTACAACCAGCGGGGCAGGCTGTCTTACCAGATCACAAGCGGCGACACCACGGTCACCAGGTATGTGGACACGCCCCACAACTATGCCCTGGAGGTCGAGCAGCTTGGCCGCTGCGTCGCGGGCGTGGAGACGCCCTGGGTGTCCGCCGGATTCAGCGTCATGAACGCACGCACGATGGATCGGGTGCTGAAGGCCATCGGTTACACCCGGGAGGAAAGAGCATGAGCAGGAGATTCGGCGACCGCAGGGACGCCACGCTGATCCGCGAGATCGATTCCATGCACTATATCATGCCGCTGATGTATCCGAACCGCTGCGACAACGAGGCGTTCATCTCCGAGGTGGTGGACCTGACCAACGCCATGGCCTTTCTGGAGAAGAAGAACGCCCAGGGCCCGGAGTATAAATACAACGTGTTCCAGCTGGTGGTGACCGCGGTGCTGAAGACGGTGACGCTGCGGCCCCAGCTGAACCGGTTCATCGCCAACTACAACCTGTACCAGCGCAACGAGGTCACCGCCGCCTTCACCATCAAAAAGATGTTCAGGGACGAGAGCGACGAGGGCCTGGCCTTCATCCACGCCAAGCCCGAGTATACGCTGGACAGCGTCCACGACGAGATCTACCGCCAGGTGCACTACGTGCGCCACGAGGGCAAGGACCAGTCCACCCAGAGCATGGACGCGCTGCAGAAGATCCCGGGCTTCCTGAAAAAGGGCCTGGGCGTCGGCGCGCGCTTCCTGGACCGCCACGGCTGGATGCCACAATCCGTGATCGCCACGGACCCGTTCCAGTCGTCGGTGGTGCTCTCCAACCTGGGCTCCATCAAGCTGCACGCCGGATATCACCACCTGACCAACTGGGGCACCACGTCGCTGTTCTGCATCCTTGGCGAGATCAAGCCCAGGAAGCTGACCGACGGCGAGGGCAACGAGGTCCTGCGCCAGAGCGTGGACATCGGCCTTACGGTGGATGAGCGCATCTCCGACGGCTTCTACTGCGCCCGCTCGGTCAGGCTATTGCATGTGCTGCTGGAGAATCCGGAGCTGCTGGAGCGGCCCCTTTCCGAGAAGGTGGATTTCTGATGGCCAACCCTCTGTCCTACGCGGTGTACAAGCTCGTGCGCGGCCTGGCCCGGGTGTTCTTCAAACGGCCTGAGTTCGTCGGAATTGAGAACCTGCCGGAGGGGGCATGCGTGATCGTGGGCAACCACGCCCAGATGCACGGCCCCGTGCTTTCGGAGGTGTACCTGCCCGGACCGCGCGCCATATGGTGCAACGCCGAGATGATGCATGCCCGCGAGGTGCCGGATTACGCCTACAGGGATTTTTGGGCGGGCAAGCCCATATATACCAGATGGCTGTTCAGGATCGCCTCCTATCTGATCGCGCCCATATCCGCCTGCGTGTTCAGCAACGCGATGTGCATTCCCGTGTATCGCGACATGCGCGTCGCCAACACCTTCAAGGACAGCCTGCGCTGCCTGGGCGAGGACAAGCGGGTGGTGATCTTCCCGGAGCAGGCCCGGCCCCACAACCACATCGTGTACGACTTCCAGGATCGTTTCATCGACCTGGGGCGGATGTACGGAAGCCGAACCGGGCGGGCGCTGGATTTCGTGCCGATGTACGTGGCCCCGGCGCTGGGCAGGGTCGTGTTCGGAAAGCCCGTGCGCTGCCGTGACGGCGTGCCCGCCGCGCAGGAGCGCGACCGGGTGAAGGCAGAGCTGATGGAGGCCATCACCGCCCTGGCCGACGCCCAGCCCAGGCACCGCGTGGTGCCCTATCTGAACCTGCCCAAGCGCGACTATCCCTGGAATCATCCCGTCAAGGAGAAAGGCGCATGAGGAAACCGGTGATCGACTACCGCGGATTCAGGCTTTCCCGGCTGAACGAGCCCGGCTTCAGCCACCTGAAGCTGCTGGGCGGTTGGCTGGCGTACTTCGCGCTGTACTTCATCACGGAAAACCTGATCCCGGCGGAACGCTGCCATGTGGTCCACTGCGCGCTGGACGACGCGATCCCCTTCTGCGAGGGCTTTGCGCTGCTGTACTGCTTCTGGTATTTGCTGATCGTGTACTCGCTTTTGATGTTCCTGCTGTACGACGTGACCAGCTTCAAGCGGCTGCAGATCTACATCATGATCACCCAGGCAGTGGCGATGCTGGCATACATCGTTTACCCAAGCGTGCAGCATCTGCGCCCCGAAACCTTCCCGCGGGACAACCTGCTGACCCGGCTGATGGCGGTGATCTATGCCTTCGACACGCCCACCGGCGTGTGCCCGTCGCTGCACGTGGCCTATTCCATGGGCATCGCCTCGGTGTGGGGCAGGGCGAAGGATGCCGGCATGGGCAAAAAGCTGCTCATGATCGCGCTGGCGGTGATGATCTCGATGTCCACCGCCTTCGTCAAGCAGCATTCGGTGGTGGATATACTCGCCGCGATCCCGGTGGGGCTCTTCGCCGAATACCTGGTGTTCGGCAACACGCCGCTTCGCAAATGGATTGAGAGGAAATGATTCGATGAAGGAATTCATTCGGGCGCTGAAGTTCACCTTCTTTTCCATCAGCGCCGGGGTCATACAGATCGGCGCGTTCACACTGCTGAACGAGCTTTTGCACCTGCCGTACTGGCTCAGCTACCTGGTGGCGCTGGTGCTGTCGGTGCTGTGGAACTTCACGCTGAACCGGCGCTACACCTTCAAGTCAGCGGCCAACGTGCCCGTGGCGATGCTGAAGGTGGCGGCCTTCTACGTGGTGTTCACGCCGCTGTCCACGGCCCTGGAGCACTGGTACACCGCCACCCTTGGCTGGAACGAATACCTGGCAACCGGGGCGAACATGCTGCTCAACTTCGTGACGGAGTTTCTGTACCAGCGTTACTTCGTGTTCGGCAAGTCCATCGACAGCAGGAAATAAAGTACAAAAGGGCGGAGGCCCGTGTGAAGCCTCCGCCCTTTGATATGTTTTGGCTTATGCCGCCGCCGGCACGGCCAGGGCCTGGATCCAGGCCGCGGCCTGCTGGCCCGCGATGCGGCCGAACACCACGAAGTCGGCCACAGCGTTGCCGCCCAGGCGGTTGCCGCCGTGCACGCCGCCGGTGACCTCGCCCGCCGCGAACAGGCCGGGGATGATCTCGCCGTCGGTGCCTATCACGTGGGTCTCGGGGTCGATCTTCAGGCCGCCCATCGTGTGATGGATGCCCGCGGTCACCTTCACGGCATAGAAGGGGGCCGTGTCAAGGGGCTGGGCGAAGGAGGTGCGGCCAAAGTCGGGGTCGTTCTTCTCGGCCACGTAGCCGTTCCAGGTGTCCATCGTTGCGGCGAAGGCGTCGGCGGGGATCTCCAGCGCCTCGGCCAGCGCCTCGACGGTGTCGCCGGAGAGCATGAAGCCCTTGTTGATGTAGCCCTGGATGACGGAGGAGGCGTCCACCATCTTCTGGTCGACCACCAGCCAGCTGAAGGAGCCGGGCTGGGCGATCTCGGCGGCGGAGACCACGTCGCGGGTGCCCACCTCGTCGATGAAGCGGTTGCCCTCTGCGTTCACCAGGATCGCGCCGTCGCCGCGCAGGCCCTCGGTGATCAGGGAGGCGGTGTCGGCCTGCACGGTGGGATGGATCTGGATCTGCTCCATGTCCACGGTGGCCGCGCCGACGGCGGTGGCCATGGCGATGCCCTGGCCCTGGATGCCCGAAGCGTTGGTGGTCATGAAGCCGGCCAGCTCGGGCTTGTACTGCACCACCATGTCAAGGTTCGCGCCAAAGCCGCCGGTGGCCAGCACCACGGCGCCCGCGTTTACGGTGACGGTGTTGCCGGACTTGCCGGCGGCGACCACGCCCACGGCCGCGCCGTCCTGCATCAGAATCTCGGTGGCGGTGGTATCGGTCAGCAGGGTGATGTTCTCGCGCTTGGCGCAGGCCTGCTCCAGCAGCGGCACGGTGTACGCGCCAACGGAGGCGACCTTGCCCTCGGCGTTCAACGGCCGATGGATGCGCTTGACGGACGCGCCGCCGAAGCTGGCCACGTCGGTCAGGTCGATGCCCTCGGTCCGCAGCCATTCGATGGCCTCGGCGCTGCCGGCAACCAGCGTGTTCACCAGCTCGGGATCATTGATGCCCTTGCCGCCGATCAGCGTGTCCAGCGCGAACAGCTCGGTGGAATCGAAATAGCCCTCCGGGTTGGCCTGCCAGGCGTCCCACTGGGCCTGCACGGTCTCGGCCAGCGCGGTGATGGCCGCGTTGTCGGCCCAGTTGTCCCGGGCGGCGGCCAGCGTCTTCTCGACGCCGGCGGACTCGCCGAATTCGTTCTCGTCCTGGTCGGCGGTCTTGGCGGCGTTCATGCCGCCGGTGGACTTCACGGAGTTGCCGCCCACGGCGGGCTGGCTCTCCAGAACGACCACGTTCGCGCCGGTGTCCGCTGCGCTGATGGCGGCGGTCATGCCCGCGCCGCCCGCGCCAACGATCACGATGTCGGCGTCGATGGTCATGTCCTCCTGGGCCTCGGTGTCGGCTTCACGCATGTAGTCGTCCGGGTTCAGGCCGGCCTGGGTCAGCGCGGCGCGCGCGGCCTCGATGACGCCCGCGCGGGTAAAGCTGGCGAAGGTCGCGCCGGTATAGGTGTCCACGATGCCGTTGGCGTCCACGAAGGCCTGGGGCCATTCGTTGATCACGGTCTTGCCGATGCCGTCGGTCTCGGCGTCGCCGGTGATCTCCACGGCGGTGATGGTGCCGTCCTCAACGGTGACGGTCACGCTGACCTCTCCGCCGTAGCCCTGGGCGGTGCCGGTGCCCGTCTCGGCCAGGGCCGCGGGCGCCATGACCAGCAGCATGGCCGCGGCGATCAGCAGTGCAAGGATGCGGTTTCTCATGGGGGAATCTCCTCCTTTGCGTTGTCGCGCTCTTCGGGCATCCCGAAGGCAGGGTTATTATAACATAACCGGAGAAATTCATCAACCGCATTTTCGCTGGACAAACCCCTCGGGCGATGATAGAATTATCCTATATCACATCGATTTACGGAGGCCCGCGCATGAATTGGCAATGCCCGCAGACCGGACCCTGGTTCACAAACAACCTTGGCACGCCCACCGCCGCCCAGCGGGAGGCCTGGCCCGCCATAGCCTCCGGGCAGCATGTGCTTCTCAGCGCGCCCACCGGCGCGGGCAAGACGCTGGCGGCGTTCCTTGCGCTGATCGACCGGCTGAAGGCGGCGCACGACGCGGGCGCGCTGGAGGATGCGGTTCAGGTGATCTACGTCTCCCCGCTGAAGGCGCTGGCCGCCGATATCCGGGAGAACCTGACCCGGCCGCTGGAGGGCCTCGGGGCGACGGACCTGCGCGTGGCCGTGCGCACCGGCGACACGCCCGCCGCCGAGCGGCAAAGGATGCTGAAAAGGCCGCCCCACATACTGATCACCACGCCGGAATCGCTGTATCTGCTGCTGTGCACCGAGCGGGGCAGGGGAATGCTGCGCACCGCGGGAACGGTGATCGTGGACGAGCTGCACGCGCTGATCTCTTCCAAGCGCGGGGCGCACCTGATGCTGTCCCTCGCTCGGCTGGACGCACTGGCTGATGCGCCGCTGCAGCGCGTCGGCCTGTCCGCCACGATCCGGCCCCTGCGGCTGGCGGCGGACTACCTGGCCTGCGGCGCGCCGGTGCGCGTGGTCGCCCCGAAGATCGAAAAGCGGGCGGACATCGCCGTGACCGGCGTGCTCGCCGACATGCGCGTACTGCCCCGGGGCAGCGTCTGGCCGGAGCTGGCGGAGCAGGTGTACAGGGCCTGCGAGGGCAAGCGCACGGTGATCGCCTTCATGGAGGGCCGGGCCCAGGCGGAGCGGCTGGCGGCGTCTGTGAACGCCATCGCGGGCGAGGACTTTGCCCTGGCCCATCACGGCAGCGTGTCCCGGGAAAAGCGTCGGCAGGCGGAGGCCGCGCTGCGGAGCGGCGGGCTGCGGCTGCTGTGCGCCACCTCCTCGATGGAGCTGGGCATCGACGTGGGCGAGGTGGACCTGGTATTGCAGGTGGGATGCCCCTTGACGGTGTCCTCGGCGCTGCAGCGCATGGGACGCGCGGGCCACAGCCCCGGGCGGGTCAGCGTGATGAGGATATTCCCCAAGACGGCGTCGGAGGGCATTTGGTGCGGCCTGACTGCCGACGCCGCCCTCGCCGGGGATATCGA
>JBGUQG010000342.1:0-4916 GCA_045130815.1 Christensenellales bacterium | reverse complement strand
AGCACACTGTGCTGTTTTCCGGGCGCTCGAACCACTGAAAACTCTCCACTGGAGAGTTTTCCGGGCGTTCGGTGTCCCTGTTCCCTGTCCTCTCCCTCGGGCGCTCGGAAATCGCCCCTACGTTTTTTCCCGCTTCCCGCTCCCCCTCGCCTCCGCCAGCACCTGCCGAAGCGCGTGCTCCCGGTCCAGGCCGGAGAAGTGCAGCTGGCGGGCGCGGTCCAGGTATTTTGAAAAGTCGGGGCCGGGCGCGAGGCCCGCGGCGATCAGATCGCCGCCGGTGACCATGGGGCGGGTCATCACCTGGCGGTAGTCCTCCAGGCGCTCATGCAGGAAGGCCTCGTTGGCCTCGTCGTAGGCCTCGCCGTCCTTGCCGCTGGCGTCGGCCCGGGACAGCAGGATCAGGTCCTCCGGGCAGACGCTCAAATCAAACAGCTGGCGGGTCTTTTTCTTCTTCGAGCGGCACTTGGCCAGTATGTTGGGCCGCATGTGCAGCCACATCATGTTCTTCACGTATTCGATCAGCTTCGCCTGATTGGTCAGCCGCCGCAGCTGCGCCTCGCACAGCGGCAGGCCCTGCACCTCGTGGCCGTAGGAGGTGATCTTGCCGTCCGGCTGCGTCGTCGTGGCCACCGCCTTGCCCAGGTCGTGGGTCAGCGCCGACAGCATCAGTCCCAGCGGCCATTGGGCCCTTTCCCGCAGCCCGGCGGCGCAGTCCACCACCCGCATCGTGTGCTCGAACACATCCCCCTCCGGGTGATAGACGGGGTTCTGGGGAACGCCGATGCAGACTTCGATCTCCGGGAAGTATTCCTTCAGATGGTCCATATCGCGCAGCGCCCGGAAGAACACCGAGGGCCGCGGGGCCTTCAGAAGCGCCTTGGACAGCTCGTCGAACACGCGCTCCACCGACAGCCTGGTCACGTCCATCGACGCGCACAGCGCCAGCGTCTCCGGCGCGATGGTCGCTTCCAGCCGCGCGGCGAACTGGGCGGCGCGGAACACCCGCAGCGCGTCCTCGGGGAAGGTTGCGTCGTTCACGTGGCGCACGACGCGCCTTTCCAGGTCCGCCCGTCCGCCCCACAGGTCGATCAGCTCGCCGGTCAGCGCGTCCTTCATCATGGCGTTGAAGGTGAAGTCCCGGCGCATGCTGGCCTCCCGGAAGGACAGGCTCGGGTCCACGGCCACGTCGAAGTCGGTGTGCCTGTCGCCGGTGCGCCTCTCTTTTCGCGGCATGGCCACGTCGATACCCGAGTGGGCCAGCCCGAACACGCCGAAGGAGGCCCCCTTTTCGATCACCTGGCCCAATTCCGACAGCAGCGCCCGCAGGGCCTGCGGCGCTATGCCGTAGACCTCGATGTCGATATCCTTGCACGGAACGCCCATCAGGCCGTCGCGCACCACGCCGCCCACCAGCATCGCCCGCCCGCCGGCGTCCGCGACCCTGCGGGCGATGGCGCGGGCCAGGGCCATGTCCTGTTCAAATGTGTTCACGAGCATCACCGGGGGTATTATAGCACCTTGCGCCCCAATTGGCAAACGAACGGGGCCCCTGTTTCCGGAGCCCCGTGCAATCGTAAAACCGCGCTTACTTGACCGTGACCTTCATCGTGCCCTTCCTGCCGCCGCACCTGACGGTGACATTGGCCGTTCCCCCGCTCAGGGCATCCCATTCGTCAAAGAAATCGTCGCAAGCGAAAACCTCGGGATTGTCGCTGGTCACGGTGTAGGGATAGACCACGTTGGACGGCGTCATCTTAACGCGCTGGCCTGCCGGAAGCATGCTGAAAGCCCCCTTCTCCAGCGTGACGGTCTTCTTCGTGAAGGACACTTTTGTGGGTTTGGCATACTTGCGCAGCACCTTCCTGCCGTCCTTCAGCGTGATCTTGATGTCAAAGGTCGAAAGCTTGTTGCCCCAGCCATAGTTGGCAAAGTGCCTGTTGGCGCTCCACAGCTCGTTCCTGACGATCTTCTTGAGCTTCGGGCAGCCAGCCAGGTCCAGGGTCTTCAGCTTCGGGTTGTCCATGCACAGCAGCTCGTCCAGGTATTTCTGGGTGCCCAGCGTCAATGTGGTCAGCCTGTCGTTAAAGCACCACAGCACCTTCAGCCTCTTATTCCCGCTGACATCCAGCTGTTTCAGCTTCTTGTTGTTGTAGCATTTCAGGTCCGTCAGCCGGGTAAACAGCTCGATGCCCTTCATGCTTGCGATGCTCACGCCAGCCACGTCGATGGATGTAACCGCCTTGATCTCCGCCGCGGACAGCTCGCCGTCATTGTCGGTGTCGAACTCGGTCTTCACGTACTTGCGGAATTTGGCGTCCGGGAAGTTCGCCTTGTCGATGGCCACCGACTTGCCCGCCGCCAGCGCGCCCATCGCGCCCAGGGCCAGCAGCAGCGCCAGCACCAGCGCCAGGCAACGTTTGATCTGCTTCATTACATCCACGCTCCTTCTGATATTTCATTCCATGATATTATCATATCACCCGGCCCGGGCGCTGTCAACGCGGCGCGTCGCAGCTTCGTTACATTAAATTTGCCTCAACTGAACGAAACCCGGCGGCAATCATGCTATAATGGTATCTGTATATCCATATCAAGGAGGTTTCCCTTTCATGGACGACCCGTTCGGTCCGAGTATCATCATCATCGTCGCGCTGGCGCTGGCCGCCGTGGTGCGCGTGGCCGAGGCCGCGGTGCCCTTCCTGGACGAGGGCGAGCTGAACCGCAAGGCCGACGAGGGCGACGCCAAGGCCAGGCGCGCGCTGCGGCTTGTGCAAAAGGCGGAAAAGCCCTTCGGCGAATTCCGCATGGCCTGGACCTGCCTTGTGCTGATCGCCGGGGCCGTGTGCGCCGTGTGGTCTGTAAATCATTTCTCCAGGGGCGAGGCCCCCGCGCCGACCATCGCCGTGCTGGCCTGCGCGCTGCTGGGCTTCGCTCTGGTGGCGCTGACCTTCTTCGGCGTGATGCCCGGGCACATCGCCGCCCACTGGCGGGAGAAGCTGTTTGACCGCGTGGCAGCCGTCTGCGAATGGACGCTGATCGCCCTGTCCCCCGTCACCCGGCTGTCCATGGCCGCGGGGGCGCTGCTTCTGAGGCCGTTTCACATCAAGCCCGCCGACGCCGGCGACGCCGTGACCGAGGAGGACATCATGCAGATGGTGGACATCGGCGAGGAGAAGGGCGCCATCGAGGCCGACGAGCGGGAGATGATCGAGAACATATTCGAGTTCAACAACATGGACGCCGGCGATTGCATGATCCACCGCAAGGACATCACCGCCATCGACATCCACTTCACCGACGAGGAGATATTGGAGACCATCACCGAAAGCGGCCTGTCCCGCTTTCCGGTGTACGAGAACAGCATCGACAACGTGCTGGGGATCCTCACCACCCGCGACTTTCTGATCAGCCAGGTGAAGGGCCAGCGCGTGCCGCTGCGCAAGCTGATCCGCCCGGCCCACTTCGTGCCGGAATCGGTGCGCACCGACGTGCTGTTCCAGGAGATGCAGTCCCGCAAGCAGCACATGGCCATCGTGGTGGACGAGTACGGCGGCACCAGCGGCCTGATCACGCTGGAGGATCTGCTGGAGGAGATCGTGGGCAACATCTACGACGAGTTCGACCCCAAGGAGGAGCCGGAGATCACCCAGCTGTCCGAGGGCCGCTGGCGCGTGTCCGGCTCGGCGGAGCTGGAGACCGTGGCCGAGGCCCTGGACATCGAGCTGCCCACCGACGAGGAATACGACACCCTGGGCGGCCTGATCTTCAGCCGCCTGACGGAGATCCCCGCCGACGGCGAGCGCCCGGTGGTGGAATGCTTCGGCCTGCGCATCAGCGTGGAGGAGATCGCCGAGCGCCGGGTGGAGTGGGCCATCGTGGAAAAGCTGGATGGCGAAAAGATTGAGGAAGAGGAGTGACCGACCCATGGAACTACTGAAGAATCGCATCCTTTCGGAGGGCCGCGCCCTCAGCGAGCAGGTGCTGCTGGTGGATTCCTTCCTGAACCACCAGGTGGACGTGAAGCTGATGAAGGCCTGCGGCCAGGAATTCGCCCGGCGCTTTGAGGGCGCGGGCATCACCCGCGTGGTCACCATCGAGGCCAGCGGCATCACCCCCGCGGCCATGACCGCGCTGGAGATGGATCTGCCCATGGTCATCATGAAAAAGCAGGTATCCAGCATCCTGAAGGACGGCATCATCCAGACGGAGGTCTTCTCCTTCACCAAGAACGCCCCCTACCTGCTGACGCTGAAGACCGACTTCATCAAGCCCGACGACCGGGTGCTGCTGATCGACGACTTCCTGGCCAACGGCGAGGCCGCCTTCGGGGCCATCCGCCTGCTGGAGCAGGCCGGGGCTCATGTGGCGGGCATCGGCGCGGTGATCGCCAAGGCATTCCAGCCCGGCATGGAAAGGCTGCGCGCCGCGGGCTATCGCGTGGAGGCGCTGGCGGCGGTGACGAGGCTGGCGGAAGGGGTCATCGAATTCTGATGCGGCTGTCAGACGTCAAGTGCTTCCTGCTGGACATGGACGGCACCTTCTACCTGGGCGGGCGGCTGATCGAGGGCTCGCTGGAATTCATCGACCGGGTGCTTTCCACCGGGCGGGACTTCATGTTCCTGACCAACAACTCCAGCCACAACGCCAATTTCTACGTGCAGAAGCTCAAAAAGATGGGCCTGTCCGTCGACCGCAGCCGGGTGATGACCTCCGGCGAGGCCACCTGCGAAAAGCTTCTGCAGCTTTACCCCGGCAAGCGGGCCTTCGTGCTGGGCAACGAATTCCTGGTCGAGGAGTTCCGCGAGGCCGGCATTCCGGTGGACATGGCAGACCCCGAGATCGTGGTGATCGGCTTCGACACCACCCTCACCTATAAGAAGATGCAGGACGTGTGCGACTTCGTGCGCGCAGGCCTG
>JBGUQG010000341.1:0-3473 GCA_045130815.1 Christensenellales bacterium | reverse complement strand
CTTGCCCGCGAGTTCGTCGTGGCGCTGCCGATAGAGATTCCCCAATCTTGGCGGGCCATCTTGTCGGACTACATCAGGAAGCAGTTTGTCGCAGACGGGATGTGCGCCGATGTGTGCATCCACGACACGGACGGCCACAATCCCCATGCACACATCATGGTGACGGTCAGGCCGCTGGATGAGAACGGCCATTGGCAGTATAAGACGGAGAAGGAATACCTGTGTGTTCGCGGCGGTGAAGAGTGTGGCTTTACCGCCAGCGAATACAAGGCTTCCCAAGCGGAAGGCTGGGAGAAGCAGTATCAGTACAAGGTCGGTAAAAAGAAGGTTTATATGGCTCCGTCGCAGGCGGAGACAGAGGGCTATGAGCGCGCTTCCAAGTATCCCAAGAGCACAAAATACGGACGGCAGAATCCCATCTCCGAACGCTGGAACAGCGACGAGCAGCTGTTGATCTGGCGCAAGGCATGGGCGGATGTCGTCAATAAGGAGATGGAAAGTTGGCACCTCTCGGAGCGCATAGACCACCGCAGCCACGCGGAGCGCGGCCTGGACAAGCAGCCCACCGTCCACGAGGGCGTCGCGGCGCGGGCGATGGAGGACAAAGGGATGATCGCGGATCGCTGCGAGCTGAACCGGCAGATCAGGGCGGACAACGCCCTGTTGCGGACATTGAAGGCGAAGATCAGGGAATTGAAGCAGACCGTCATGGACAGCATTCCGGCCATCGCGGAGGCGCTGGAGACCATCCGCGACAAGGTCGTTCTGCTCCAGTACCAGTTCATGCACAATGCCCGGCAGATAAATCTGATTGATTCCACGTTGGAGAATCAACGCCCGCTGTTTCAGGAGTACCATATCATACAACGACAGATCAAGACCAAGCAGGAGGAGCGGAAGTCCCTGGTTGCCGAGCGAAAGGCTTGCAGCGCTTTCAAGGTCGTCACTATCAACGCACTGACGAAGCAGATCACCACGCTGACGGAAGACATTGAGGAATTGAAGAGTAAAAAGGGTCGTATCCTTCACAAGCTCGGCTGCGCTGACGACAAGGAAGCACTCGCCGCAGAGAAGCAGATTCCTGAGATGGAAAGGACGCGGGGTCGCCTCAACGCGCAGCAAGAGAAGCTGCCCACCCAGGCCAACGCTGCCGCTGGGGAGTACATCCATGTCGAGAACGCAGTCCCCGCCGAACGCTGGAACCAGGTGATTGAGCAGCGGAAGCTCCTGTTTATGGAACATTGGCAGAACCTTCTTGAAAAGCTGAAGGAGTTTTACGGACAGCGGTTCAATCGGGAAATCTATGATAATGCGCGGCGTTATGTCAGTGATCATCTGACGGAGAGAGAATGGAAAAGCGTTTTGACCACCATCGAAAAGAGGCGAAGACACAGCAAATCACTTTGGGAAAGAAGCATCATAATAGCAATCTCTCACTCTAATAACACGCGGGAGAGATGATTGACGTACGAAAAATATTAAAGCAATCCCCGGAACTATCGGCCTGGGAATTACGAAAAAGATGATATTGCTATAACGTGGAGCAATGGAGAAAAGTGTTTTATCTTGAAGTCAGACCTATCCAAGGAAAAGCTGAGTATTCCGCCCCAGAATGAGCACCGCGACCGGCCGAATTGAGCAGTGAGACCGGCGGTGTTGAGCAGCGATTCCGCTGCCGTTGAGCACCCTGTATAATGAGTATCAGCATCTGCGAAGCAGGTGCAATATTCATTAAGGAGGTCATGTGTATGACCAACTACAGGGAGATACTGCGACTGGACAGTATCGGGTTGAACAAGACGGAGATCGCTGCGAGCTGCGGCTGCTCCAGGAACACAGTTGCCAGTGCACTGAGGCGAGCGGCGGAATGCGGGCTGAGCTGGCCACTTCCGGCGGACCTGTCGGATCAGAAGCTGGCGGGGATTCTGTATCCGAGTGTTGCGGGGAAGCCGGAATACAGGATGCCGGACTACGAATACGTGTACCGGGAGATGCAGCGCAAGGGCGTCACGCTGAACCTGCTCTGGCTGGAATACGTGGAGAAGTGCCGGCTGTCCGGGGATGTGCCGTACCAGTCCACGCAGTTCAACAAGTACTACGGCGAATACGTTGCCAAGCACAGCGCCACCATGCATCTGAACCACAAGCCCGGGGAGATCATGCAGGTGGACTGGGCCGGGGATACCGCCGAAGTCATCGACAACATTACGGGCGAGATTCTGGATGTATATGTGTTCGTGGCGGTGCTGCCGTACAGCGGATATGGCTATGTGGAGGGCTTCTTCTCCATGAACCAGGAGTGCTGGACCGCCGCGCACGTCAATGCGTTCCGCTACTTCGGCGGCGTGACCAGGATATTGCAGTGCGACAACCTGAAGACCGGCGTGGAGAGACATGGCCGCAGCGAGGTGACGCTGAACAAGGCCTACCAGGAGCTGGCGGAGCATTACAACGCCGCCGTCATTCCCTGCCGGGTGCGCTCTCCCAAGGACAAGGCCATGGTAGAGGGCACCGTGGGCGTCATCTCCACCTTCATCCTGGCGGCGCTGCGCAACCGGCAATTCCTGTCGCTGAGTGAGCTGAATGAGGCCATCTTTGAAAAGTTGGAGGAATTCAACCACAAGCCGTTCCAGAAGAAGGATGGCAGCCGAGCGCTTCTGTTTGAGGAGGAAAAGCCGTTTCTCCAGCCGTTGCCGCCCCGCCCGTTTGAACTGGCGACGTGGAAGGTCGCCACGGTTGGCCCGAACTACCACATCTCCGTGGAGAAAATGAACTATTCCGTCCCGTATGAGTACATTCGCCAGAAGGTGGATGTGCGCATCACCCGGAATACGGTGGAGGTGTTCTTTGGAGGGAATCGCATTTGTTCCCATGTGCGGCTGTACGGCAGGGCAAATCAGTACAGCACTACCGAAGCGCATATGCCGCCCAACCACCGCCAGTACTCCCAGTGGAACGGAGGGCGCTTTCGCCGCTGGGCTGGTAAGATTGGTCCCAACACCGGCATGGTGGTCTCCGCCATACTGTCCGGCTACAAGGTGGAGCAGCAGGGGTACAAGAGCTGCCTGGGGCTATTGAAGCTGGCGGATAAGTACTCTCCCCAGCGCCTGGAGGGAGCCTGTACGCGGGCTTTGACCTTCACGCCGCGGCCTTCGCTCAAGAACATACAGGCTATTCTGGCATCTGGCCAGGACAGGCTGCCGGTGGAGGAATCCGCGAAGGCCGACACTTCTGCGCAGTACGGCTTTACCCGGGGCGCTGACTATTACGGTGGGAGGGACAAGTGATGCTTACAGAAGATACCATGAGAAAGCTGCATGAGATGCGTCTGACCGTAATGGCCCGAACCCTCCGGGAGCAGCTGCAGGATCCCGCCTACAACGACATGCCCTTTGAGGACCGTGTCAGCCTTCTGGTTGACCGGGAATGGTGCGCCCGGAAGAACAACCAACTGGCACGGCTGAAGAAGGCGG
>JBGUQG010000340.1:0-12053 GCA_045130815.1 Christensenellales bacterium | reverse complement strand
CCCACCGTCGCCCCCACCGCCACCCAGCAGCTGGCTCCGGAGAACGAGGAAAAGCCCATGAGCGACCTGGCCGAATCGGTGTTCCTGCAGAGCGCCGCGCCCGGCTTCTCCTATGCCGACCCGGCCCAGAACAACCTGATCAGCATGACCCAGAGCTACGCGGACGAGCGCTCCGACGGCATCTTCCTGACAGACGAGGCGGACATCCACATGGGCGGCTCCGCCGACTACGCCAAGCTTGAGGGCGTGACCACCTTCCGCGGCAGCAACTACCGCGACGGCGGGGCTTACGGCGAGATCCCCGAGAATCCCAGGCACATGTCGGTGGTGTGGAGAAAGCACGTCGGCGGCATCGACGAGTGGAGCGGCGTGGGCTGGACCGGCCAGTGCAGCCTGGTCCGCTGGCCCGCCGACCTGCGCGCCCAAATGAACATCGCCGGCGACAAGATCAATAAGGACGGCCTTGTGGAGGCCATCTACGCCACGCTGGACGGCCACATCTACTTCCTGGACATGGAGGACGGCGAGGACACCCGCGCGCCCATCAACATCAAGGCCCCCATCAAGGGCAGCCTGACCGTGGATCCCCGGGGCGCGCCGCTGCTGTACTGCGGCCAGGGCATCTACGAGGTGGACGGCAAGAAGGTGGCCTGCGGCACCCGCATTTGGAGCCTGATCGACCAAAAGCTGCTGTACTTTATCGACGGCGCCGATCCCAAGGCCCTGCGCGGCTGGAAGGCCTTCGACTGCTCGCCGCTGGTGGACGGCGCGACCGACACCATGATCACCTGCGGCGAGAACGGCGTGCTGTACAAGGTGGCGCTGAACACCCGGCAGTACACCGGCTCTGTGGCCATCGACCCCACCGTGACCCGCTATGTGTACAAGCAGACCGCCGCGGGCAAGCTGGGCACCGAGAACTCGCTGGCCATCTACAACAACTACGCCTACTTCGCCACCAACATCGGCATCATACAGTGCGTGGACCTGAACACGATGGAGCTGGTCTGGTGCTTTGACGCCAAGGACGACATCGACGCCAGCATCGTGATCGAGCCCGAGGACGACGGCCTGGTGGGCCTGTACGCCACCAACGAGCTGGACAAGCGCGGCCACAACGGCGCCTGCCAGATGTTCAAGCTGAACGCGCTGACGGGCGAGCTGCTGTGGGTGCGGGATTCCGATCCCATCCACCAGAACGACGACAACGGCGGCGGCGGCTTCGCCACCCCGGCCGTGGGCAAGGGCGAGCTTTCAAACCTGGTGTTCTTCCACGTGTGCCGCACCGTGGACACCCGGGGCATGCTGTACGCGCTGGACAAGCAGACCGGCGAAACCGTGTGGTCCAAATCGATGAACTACTACGGCTGGTCCTCCCCCACCTGCCTGTACACCAAAAGCGGCAAGGGCTATGTGCTGGTCGGCAACTCCAGGGGGCATCTGTACCTGCTGGACGGCCTGACCGGCAAGCAGGCGGCAGAGGTGGAGCTGAAGGGCAACATCGAAGGCACGCCAGCGGTGTTTGACGACATGATCGTGGTCGGCACCCGCGCCAACGCGATCTACGGAATAAGGATATCGTAGGAAAGCTTATGCAACGGCAAATGTCCATGTTCGAGGCCTCAGCCGCCCAGCCCCTCGCCGCGCGGCTGAGGCCGAATACGCTGAATGAATTCGTCGGCCAGCGCCACCTGCTGGGCGAGGGCAAGGTGCTGCGCCGCCTGATCGAGGACGACCAGGTCTCCTCGATGATCTTCTGGGGCCCGCCGGGGGTGGGCAAGACCACGCTGGCCCGCATTATCGCCAGCCGCACGAAGGCCGCGTTCATCGACTTCTCCGCCGTCACCAGCGGCATCAAGGAGATCCGCGGCGTGATGCAGCAGGCCGAGGAGAACCGGCGCTTCGGCGAGAAGACGATCGTGTTCGTGGACGAGATCCACCGCTTCAACAAGGCCCAGCAGGACGCCTTCCTCCCCTTCGTGGAGAAGGGCAGCATCGTGCTGATCGGCGCGACCACCGAGAACCCGTCGTTTGAGGTCAACGCCGCGCTGCTTTCCCGCTGCAAGGTGTTCGTGCTGCAGGCGCTGGGGGCGGACGACCTGACGGCGCTATTGAAGCACGCCCTTGAAGACCCGCGGGGCTTCGGCGGCCAGCAGATCGACCTGCCGGAGGAATTCCTGAAGCGCATCGCGGTGTTCGCCAACGGCGACGCCCGCACGGCCCTCTCCACGCTGGAGATGGCCGTGCTCAACGGCGAGCTGGATTCGGACGGGACCGTGAAGGTGACCGAGGAGGCCCTCGCCCAGTGCATTTCAAAGAAGTCGCTGCTGTACGACAAGAGCGGCGAGGAGCACTACAACCTGATCTCCGCGCTGCACAAGTCCATGCGCAACTCCGACCCCCAGGCAGCCGTGTACTGGCTGGCCCGGATGCTGGAGGCCGGCGAGGACCCAATCTATATCGCCCGCCGGGTCACCCGCTTCGCCAGCGAGGACGTGGGCCTTGCCGATCCCCGGGCCCTGGAGCAGGCCGTGGCCGCCTTCCAGGCCTGCCGGCTGATCGGCATGCCGGAGTGCTCGGTGCACCTGACCCAGGCCGTGACCTACATGGCCCTGGCCCCCAAGTCCAACGCGCTGTACGTCGCCTATGAAACCGCGAAGGCCGACGCGGAGAAGCGGCTTTCCGAGCCCGTGCCCCTGCACCTGCGAAACGCCGTCACCGGCCTGATGCGCGAGCTGGACTACGGCAAGGGCTATCAGTACGCCCACGACTACGAGGATAAGCTCACCGCCATGACCTGCCTGCCCCAGGGACTGGAAGGACGGCGGTACTATGTGCCGACGGCGCAGGGCGAGGAGGCCGGATTGGCGGAGCGATTGGAGCGCATCGAGGCGTGGAAAACAAGGGAACAGGGGACAGGGAACAGGGAACAGGAATAGTGGCTGCCGCGCCTTTGCCTTCCTTTTGGGAAGGCTTATTCAACAGCCGTCCCCCGTTTCCAAAACAAAAAACGGCCCATTGCCTTGCGCAACGAACCGCCATTCGGAAAGGCCGGTGCTGTTACAGCGCCACCTTGCCCTCGACCTGCTTGTTGACCACGTAGTACACGGTGGCTTCCTCGGGCTTCACATAGATGTCCAGGTCCACGATGTCGCTCAGCTTCTTGCCGGCGTCCTTCCAGTCCTTCTTCACGTTCGCTTCAACGGCGCTCAGATCGAATTCGTTGCCGTTGAACTGCAGGGTCATCTGCTGATTGATCTTGGCCATAATCGTATTCCTCCTGTCAAAAATGTCCGCACAACGCCAATTGCATTATGCTGCAAATAATATAGCAATTCCCGCGTAAATTTGCAAGTTTATTCATGTGAAATTGCACTTTGAAAAATCGGCAACTGTCACAAACCTTTCCCGCGCGGAAGGATTTTTTTGTTGCTTTTTTTATAAAAGGCCGCCGATCCTGCCCAAAATGGCGGTCTCGGCGGCCAGATCCGCGTCGTTTTCCGTATTACTTGTTGCCCTTGTACAGCGTCTTGCTGCCTGCGGTCAGCTTGGTGGTCCTGTTGATCACCACGCCCTTCTCTTCGCCGGTCACCTCCACGTTGGCGCCCCAATAGATCGTCCCTTCGTCTTCGTCCACCCAGCCGTTGATATCCGCCTTGCCGTTCAGGCTCTCCTGCAGCTTCTTGTTGTTCTTGATGTCCAGCTTTTTGATGCCGGTGCCGCCCGCGTACAGCGCCACCAGGCCGGTGTTCTTGCTGACATCCAGCGCCGTGAGCTTCTTCAGGCCCTCGCAGAACAGGTACTTCAGCTTGGGGTTCTTCGAAACGTTCAGCTTGGTGATCCTGGTGCCGCTGCAATTCAGCATCTTGAGATTGGGGTTCTTGGTCACGTCCAGCTTGGCGATGGGCGTGACGCCTTCCTGCCCGCCGCCGCAGTACAGCTCCTCCAGCTTCGGGTTCCTGGTGACGTCCAGCTTCTTGAGGGGGCTGTTGCCGCAGTACAGCTTCTTCAGGTTCGGGCACTTCGTCACGTCCAGCGCGGAAATGCCGCAGGTGTCGCACAGCAGCTCCTTGAGCCTGGTATTCTTGGTGACGTCCAGCTTTGTCAGGCCAAAGTTGCCATAGCAAGCCAGCTTCTCCAGCTTCTTGTTCTTGCTGACATTCAGCTTCTTGAGCTCGTTGCAGATGCAGCACAGCGTGACCAGATTGGTGTTCTTGCTGACATCCAGCTTCTCGACGCCGCAGAAGTCGCAATACAGCGCCTCCAGGTTCGGGAAGTGCTCGATGCCCTTCATCGTCTTGCAAGTCGGTGGCTCCTTGCCCTTATTGTAATACGACTCCGTAAACAGCGTGATCTTCTTGACGGCGTTCCGCTCCTTGGTGCTCAGCTTGCCGTCACTGTTCGTGTCGAAGTTCTTCTTCACGTAGTTGCGCAGCGCCTTCGCCGGGAAATTCGTGCTGTTGATGGCCACGCTTGCGGCCTTCGGCGCTTCCGCCAGCGCGCCCAGCGTTCCCAGCGCCAGGGCGAGCAGCAGCAGCACGGCAACGATCCTCTTCATGCCAATCTCTCCTTCTTTCCCCGTTTGTATAACGGTCACTTTACTAATCAATTATATCACCGGCGCATTGTACTGTCAATGAACACAGCCACTTTACCACGTTTCCGGCCCGGGCCGCTCAATTTCCTCAATATTTAACATAAAATAGGCCTCTTGGGGGCTTGATTTTTCCATAGAGAACGGCTAAACTATCATCTGCAAGGGTTAGCACTCGGATTTCAAGAGTGCTAACAAGCTCATAACAACCTGGGAGGTAATCGAATATGAAGATCAAGCCGCTGGGCGACCGCGTGGTCATCAAGAATCTGGAGGCCGAGGAGACCACCAAGGGTGGCATCATCCTGGCCAATTCCGCAAAGGAAAAGCCCGTGATGGCGGAGGTCCTGGCCGTTGGCCCGGGCGGAAACGTGGATGGCAAGGAAATCAAGATGAACGTGAAGGAAGGCCAGAAGGTCATCTATTCCAAGTACGCCGGCACCGAAGTGAAGCTGGACGGCGAGGAGTACATCATCGTGCGCCAGAGCGACATTCTGGCCGTGGTCGAATAATATCGGAGGTAATATAAAATGGCAAAGCAGATTAAGTATGGCGAGGAAGCCCGCAAGGCGCTGCAGACCGGCATTGACGCGCTGGCCGATACCGTAAAGATCACCCTGGGCCCCAAGGGCCGCAACGTTGTGCTGGACAAGAAATTCGGCGCTCCGCTGATCACCAACGACGGCGTGACCATCGCCAAGGAAATCGAGCTGGAGGACCCCTTTGAGAACATGGGCGCCCAGCTGGTGCGCGAGGTCAGCGTCAAGACCAACGACGTGGCCGGCGACGGCACCACCACCGCTACCCTGCTGGCCCAGGCCATCGTGCACGAGGGCCTGAAGAACGTGGCCGCCGGCGCGAACCCGATGATCCTGAAGAAGGGCATCGAAATGGCCACCGATACCGCGGTGCAGAGCCTGGTCGCCCAGTCCAAGCCCATCGAGGGCAAGAACGAGATCGCCCAGGTCGCGGCCATCTCCTCCAGCGATGAGACCGTGGGCGAGCTGATCGCCGACGCCATGGAGAAGGTCGGCAAGGACGGCGTGATCACCGTGGAGGAATCCAAGACCATGAAGACCGAGCTTTCCATCGTGGAAGGCATGCAGTTTGACCGCGGCTACGCTTCTTCTTATATGTGCACCGACATGGAGAAGATGGAGGCCGTGCTGGACAACCCGCTGATCCTGATCACCGACAAGAAGATCTCCAACATCCAGGAGATCATCGGCCTGCTGGAGCAGGTGGTGCAGCAGGGCAAGAAGCTGCTGATCATCGCCGAGGACGTCGAGGGCGAAGCCCTGGCCACCCTGGTGCTGAACAAGCTGCGCGGCACGTTCACCTGCGTGGCCGTGAAGGCCCCCGGCTTCGGCGACCGCCGCAAGGCCATGCTGCAGGATATCGCCATCCTGACCGGCGGCCAGGTGATCACCGAGGAGCTGGGCCTGGAGCTGAAGGAGGCCACCATCGACATGCTGGGCTCCGCGCGCCAGGTGAAGATCGACAAGGAGAACACCGTGATCGTCGAGGGCGCCGGTGATTCCGATGAGATCAAGGCCCGCATCGCCTCCATCCGCAGCCAGATCGAGGACACCACCAGCGATTATGACCGCGAGAAGCTGCAGGAGCGGCTGGCCAAGCTGTCTGGCGGTGTGGCCGTGATCAACGTGGGCGCCGCCACCGAGGTGGAGATGAAGGAGCGCAAGCTGCGCATCGAGGACGCCCTGGCCGCCACCCGCGCCGCCGTTGAAGAGGGCATCGTTCCCGGCGGCGGCACCGCGCTGATCAACGCCAGCAAGTCCGTGGCCAAGCTGGTCACCGAGGTCAGCGGCGACGTGAAGACCGGCGTGCAGATCGTGCTGCGCGCGCTGGAGGAGCCCGTTCGCCAGATCGCCAAGAACGCCGGCGTCGAAGGCAGCCTGATCGTCGAAAAGATCAAGGGCCGCAAGTCCGCCACCTTCGGCTATGACGCCGCCAAGGACGAGTACGCCGACATGATGGAGCGCGGCATCGCCGACCCCACCAAGGTCACCCGCTCCGCCCTGCAGAACGCCGCCTCCGTGGCCGCGATGGTGCTGACCACCGAATCCCTGGTCACCGACATCCCCGCGCCCGAACCGGCAGCCCCCGCCGCGAACCCCGGCATGGGCGGCATGTATTGATCGCGCATCCCCCTGTGTCAGCCCGGCAATTGCCGGGCTGACGTTTTTTTGGGGCTAAAACCCGCATTAATTCATGTTAAAACGCTTGCAAACTAAAAATTAATATGATAAAATTTATGTAATACTGTACGCTTGCTGAAATTGGCTCAATCGATCCGCATACACAAGGGAGAGTGTCCCCCATGAAGTACATACCCGTCGAGAACCCCGGCGCCGGCCGCAGCGGCTATCAGCAGCAGGTCAAGGAAGCCAACATCAAACGCATATTTGATCTGGTGCGCTTCGGAAGATGCAAGTCCCGGGCGGAGATCGTCCGGTGCATGGACCTGAGCGCCACCAGCGTTTCCGTGCTGGTGGAGGAGCTGACCGCCCGCGGGCTCGTGGATGAGACCGGTCCCACCCAGACCAGCATGCCCGGGCGGCGGCCCATCAGCCTGCGCCTGAACCGGGACGCCCACCAGCTGGTGGTGTTCGCCCTGTCGCGGGAGGGCGTGCGCTACAGCCTGCTGGACCTGGATTGCAAGATCATCGAAAGCAAGCAGGCCTCGCTTGACATCGAGGGTATGAGCGGCGAAGAGGCCGCCGAGGCCGGCATCAAGCTGTTTGAGCATATCCTGAAGCGCCGGGCAAAGCTGTACGACCGCCAGCGCGCGCTGATGATCGGCATCAGCCTGCCGGGGCTGTACCTGGAGCGCTGCGACCTGTTCTACAACCGGACCACGCTGGGCGTCTCGCTGCCCGAGGCTCCCTTCATCGCCTTCCAGAAGCGCATGGGTCTGCCGCTGTACATGCTCAACGGCACCCGAGCGATGGCCTACGGCGAAAAGCGCTTCCTGGACGCGGAAAACCCCGACGCTCCGGATGTGGACAACCTGATTTTCGTGAACATTCAGCGCAGTATCGGCTGCACACTGATCATCAACGGGGACATCTACGGCGGGCCGGACAACATCGCCGGGCAGATCGGCCACAGCACCATCGACCACAACGGGCGGCCCTGCTACTGCGGCAGCCGCGGATGCCTGACGCAGTATGTAAATCTGGACGCGCTCCTCGTCGACGCACGGCAGGCCGCCACCGACGCCGGTGTCCAGCCCCCCGCCGACCTGAAGGCGCTGGCCGCCCGCTATGCGAATGAGCCCGCGCTGCTGGCCGCCGTTCAAAACTCGGCGCGCCTGCTGGCCGCGGGGCTGTACAACGCGCTGTGCGGCACCGGCCTTCGCCGCATCGTGCTCACCGGCGTGGAATGCCTGGGCGAACCCTTCCTGCAAATGGTGCGCGACGCGCTGCTGGAGCGATCGCTGCTGGTGCACGAGCTCTCGCTGAGCTACGCCCAGGCCGGCCCCGACGCCCAGGTCATCGGATTGGCCCAGCACTACCTGGACAAGGTGTTCACGGTGACGGGATGACGGGCGACTCTTGCCGATCGAGCAGAGCACGAGCCCGATCACAATTGTGACAAACAAAAAGCCGTCTCGATCGAGGCGGCTTGCCTTCTACCATCTACATCCTGCGCCGCACGCACTCTTGACAAATCCTCTGCGGCTGTGATAGCATCAGAGGCAGGAGCAGTGTTCTTCCTATTCAGGAGGTGAGCAGAATGAGAGTCTATCTATCTGATCTCCACCGATAAGCGGCTTCTGAAATACCGCACGAATGCGTTGAAATTGCTTGACCCGATTCAATTTGTATCTGAGATGGAGGAGGCGAACAGCCATGCTTGAAAACATATCCGTCACAGCAGACCGGTGCATGGACGCCATTCGTGAACACGTCGGCACCGTTGAATTGGAGGCGTTCATCTACTATGTCCGCAGCCAGTCCTTTGATTACACAAAGTGGCAGCGCGAACACTATGACGCCATATCTCCGGACGCCTTGTTCGACGCCCTTGAGGCGCACAGCGCAAGTCATCCCTTCAAAGGCAAAAAGGCCGTAATCCTTTGATTCCCTTTTCTCTCATGGCCCCCGTCCCACGACGGGGGCATCGTATCTCCTGCTCCAATTCATCAAACACCGGGGCGGTGAAGAACTCCCCCAAGGGCATCTCCAGCCCGTCGCACAGTTTCTTCACCAGGTTCACAGTCACTTCCTTGCGCCGCCCGTCGAGCATACTGTACACCGTGGAGGGCGTCACCCCCGCCCGATTCGCCAGCTCGTTGGGCCGCATGTGCCTCTGCTCCAATATTTCAGTAAAGCGCGCGACCACCGCGTTTTTTACTCCCATTTCATCTCACCTCACGATGAAAGGATATAAAATATTACGCATCGGCGTGTACGCACTTGCGTTTTTAAAAATATCGTATAATAGCATCGCATACGCACGTGCGTGATTAATGCGACAAAAATGAGGGACTGCACCCGGCTTCCTCATACAAAGACCGCGTTCGCCAGACATCGCACGCTGCACTCCGCCCCGGCGGGATTCGAACGGTTTGCACTGACTGGATATAAATACCTGTGAAGAGGAGAGATGGAGTATTCCTGTTCCCTGTTCCCTGTTCCCTGTTCCCTTATCTTCTACACATCTCCCCCCAGTATGGCCCCGGTATCCCGCACGGACGCCTCCTCGTCCCGCCGGGGGTCGGGCACGGATTTTTCAGGGAAGCGGGTGCGCACGATGTCGCGCACCTTTTTCAGCAGCTCCCCGTCCTCCAGGGCCTCGAAGGGGCAGATGAACGGGTCGAGCCGCGCCGCGTGCAGCAGGTGCCCGGGATTGCCTCGGCCCACGTAGTCGGCCACGTCCTCCGGCGTGGCGGGAGACCAGCCCAGGGACAGCAGCATCCGGTTGCGGCGATCGTGCTCGTCCCGCAGGGCGGCCTGCAGGTGCTCCCTGTCCTTCAGCCAGCGGGCGTAGTCGTCGCCCAGGCGGGCCTCCTCCTCCGGCACGCCGTACAGCCGCCAGCCCGCCAGGCTGATCCCGGCCAGGTGCATCCGGTACGGCAGGGCCAGGGCGATCAGCCGCGCCGTGTCCCGGCCCAGCTGGCGCCGGTAATAGCCGCCCATGGCGGCGTGGCGGGCGTCCCGGGTGTTGGGCGCGCCGATAAACAGCATGTGGGCCTGGCGCGCGCGGCGCTCCAGCACGTCGTTCTCCAGGGCCTGGGGAGCGTACATGTCCAGCATGCCGAAGGGCGTCAGGTCGTACTGGCTGCCCTCGGGGCCCGCGGGCAGGCTGCCCCCCAGCCATCCCGCCACGGGGTCGGCGGTGTGCACGGCGATGAAGGGCTGGCGGTCCGCATTGAGGTTGCGCCGCAGCAGCTCGCCCCGCAGCAGCATGCCCAGCCGCAGGTTCAGCGCGTCCTCCCCCGCGGCCACCGCGAAGTAGTTGCCCACGGCCAGGCCCTCCGCGCCGTCCATGGCGTCCAGGAGCCCCTCCTCCGGCGGGCATTCGTGGAACCGGGGCAGCGGCGCGCACAGCCCGCCGGCGTCCCGGAGCCCGGGGCAGCTTTGCAGCAAGCGCCGCCGCATGGCGTCGGCCCCCGCGCCGTATACGTCCACGGTCACCTCCGCCCCCATGGGCACCGGCAGCGCCATCGCCCGCCGCAGCAGGGCCATCGCCACATCGCCGCAGCCGATCAGCTTCAGCCGCACCGGCGCGTCCTCCGCCATCCGCAGCCTGGGCAGAAACAGCGGCGCGCCCGCCAGCAGCCGGTCGGCGGCGTCCAGCGCCGGATCGCACAGGCGCAGCTGAAAGTACAGCTCGCCCATGCCGGCGAAGGCCGCGTCCAGCAGCGGCGCGGCGGCGTCATGGTCCGCCAGCACGTACAGCCGCACCGCGTCCACCAGGTCCCAGGCCCGATCGCCCAGCGCCTCGGCCAGCTGCCGCAGCGCGCCCAGCAGCGCCACCGCCTGCAGCACGTTGTTGCGGCGATCCTCCGACAGCAGCGCGATCACCAGCGCCGGGAACGCGGGCGCGCCGCCCCAGTACACGCCCCGAGCCAGCTCCCGCAGGGCCTGCTCCGGAGCATCGCCGCACCGTGTGACCTGCCAGCGGCCCGCCAGGCCCTGGACGAACCGCCGGTTGCAGCCCTCGTCACCGTTGACCAGGCAATAGCCCATCAGCGCCCCGGCCTGGGGCTTTTCCGCCACGGCGGGCTGCGGCCCGACCACCCAGTCCAGCCGCGCCAGCCGTTCCGCCGCCTCGGCGCTGCCGCCCTCCTGGGCCACGCGATAGGCGTTCACCGCCGCGGCCCGCTCGTTCTGGGCCTCGTGGATCTGCCCCAGCATGAAGGCGCACCAGGCCCCGTCCCCGCCGGGCAGGGTCATGCCCCGCTGGAAGACGCGCCGGGCCGTTTCCGGGTTGCGGACGCAGGCAAGCCGTGCGCTGCCGGAATACCAAGCCTCGCCCAGCTCCCGGATCGCGGGGCCGTAGCCCAGGTCCGCGGCATGCTCCAACGCCTCCCGGGCGGGCGTGCCCGTGGTGTGGCGGGACAGCTGGTGCCAGCCGCGGGGATACGCGTCCAGGCAGCCCAGCCGGTCGCAGGCCTGGGCCGACTTCTCGTCCCGCAGGCAGCCCTCGCCGGTGAACAGCATCTCGCCCAGGCGGCAGTACATGGCGGCCTCGTCCACGGTCTCGGCCGGGCGGCCCAGCTGCTTGGCCAGGCGCTCATAGCCCTCGAAGGCCTTCTCGCTCCGGCCCTGCAGGTCCAGCATCCGGCAATAGCGGATGCGGCCCGCCACGCTGTCGTCGCCGCGCATGAAGTCGCAGTCGCCGACCTCCGGCAGCCAGACGGCCTCCAGCGCGTCCGCCGGGGCGTCCCCCGCCACCGCCAGCGTCAGCAGCACGCGGGCGAGGGCCGCGGCCTCGTCCACGTCGAAGAACACGTCCAGCCGCCCCGGCGCGCCGCCGACGCCCTCCAGGATGTGGGCCCGGCTCTCCAGCCCGTCCGGCACCCGCGCGTCGCCCAGCACCCGGCGCAGCGCCCCGCCGTCAAATACGGGCTGACCCGGCCTGGGCCACAGCGCCGCGTGGCACTTGCGGTGCGTCTCGTCCACCGTCGCCCGGGGGCTTTCCCGCAGCAGCGCCACCAGTGCGCGCCGCACCGACTTGTTCCGGGCGTCGCTGGTGAAGAACCAGGTCAGGTTCGACTTGGACTTGCCTTCAAACTGGCCCACCAGCGCGTCCGGGAAGAACAGCGCGAACAGCGCCTCCCGGAGCGGCCGCTGGGGCTCGCGGATCACCGGGGACTCCCCCTCCGACGGCCTGAACAGCGCGGCAAACAGGTCGTTCAACGTTTCGATATGAGCCTGAACGGAGATAGCGCATCGCTCCCCTCGATGGGATTCATGAGTCTATCTTA
>JBGUQG010000339.1:0-18738 GCA_045130815.1 Christensenellales bacterium | reverse complement strand
ACACCTTCGCCGGAGCCTTCATCGCCGCGCTGCTGGAGGGCAGGCCCCTGGCCGACTGCGGCCGCTTCGCCAACGCCGCCGCCGCGCTGTGCGTCAGCCAGGTCGGCGCGGTGGGAAAGTGGACCCGGGCGGAGGTGGAGGGACGGTTATCTATATAATCTCCCCATAATATAGCTTCATCCTATAACCCGCAATCTCTTTCATGTATTGGACAAAACCACAACCCCGTGATATGATGGTCCCACTCAAACGAAAGGGGTCATCCTTTATGAAGCTTCGCAAACTGTTCGCAATTATTCTGGTTTCCCTGCTTGCCCTGTCCTCCGTCGCCGCGCTGGCGGCTGAGATTCCCGCGCCGGAGGGCGACGACAACGTGATCGCCATCGGCGCCACCGAGGTGCCCCACGCCCAGATCATCGAGGGCGTCGTGAAGCCCGCGCTGGAGGCCGCCGGCTGGACCGTGGATCTGCAGGTGTTCGGCGACTACGTGATCCCCAACACCTCGCTGGAGGACGGCGAGCTGGATGCCAACTACTTCCAGCACCTGCTGTACATGGAAAGCGAAAACGAAAGCCGCGGCCTGCACCTGTATCCGGCGAAGGGCATCCACCTGGAGCCCCTGGGCCTGTTCTCTGAAAAGATCACCAGCATCGACGAGCTGGCGGACGGCGCTTCCATCTCGCTGCCCAACGACGCCTCCAACGAATCCCGCGCGCTGAAGCTGCTGGCGGACAACGGCCTGATCACCCTGGCCGAAAAGGACGGCCTGTACGAGCTGAGCGACATCACCGAAAATCCCAAGAACCTGAGCCTGGTGGAGCTGGAGGCGGCCAACACCCCCAACAGCCTGCCGGACGTGGACGCGGCCATCATCAACGGCAACTACGCGCTGCAGCGCGAGCTGAACCCCGCCGAGGACGCGCTGGTGCTGGAGTCCAGCGACCCCAACGGCAACGTGTTCATCAACTACCTGGTGGTCAAGGAGGACAACAAGGACAGCCTGAAGACCCAGGCGCTGGTGGCGGCCTTCTCCACCCAGGAAGTGGTGGACTTCATCGAGGCCAACTACTCCGGCTCCGTCATCCCGGCGGCGGACCTGGTAGAATAAGGCTTTGAGGGGGGAGCAAGCTCCCCCCTCAATACTCCTCCCTCCGGGTTTTGCTTGCGCTCTGTGAGCGCTGGCCGCAAAACCCGCAAGGATACCGTTTTTGCTCTGGTCAGCAGGTTTCCTGCCGCAAAACGGTTTCGTTGCCGCCGCACATGTCGCCGGCAACGATTGAAAATCGGGGCACTGCCGTCCCCGATACCCCCGGTCAGATACCCTTGAGGTATAACGGGGCAGGAGGATTCCTCCTGCCCCATCAACTGTGTATTGAGGTGTTCATACCATATGATCGAAATCAGGCATCTGGGCAAGAAATTCGGCGATCTGACGGTGCTGGACGACATCAGCCTGACCATCAACGACGGCGAGATCTACGGCATCATCGGCCAGAGCGGCGCGGGCAAGTCCACGCTGCTGCGCTGCATCAACGGGCTGGAGAGCTACCAGTCCGGCAGCATCAGGGTGGACGGGCAGGAGGTCTCTTCCCTGGACAAGGCCAGCCTGCACGCGCTGCAAAAGCAGATGGGCATGATCTTCCAGAACTTCAACCTGCTGTCCCGGCTGAACGTGTTTGAAAACGTGGCCCTGCCGATGCGCTTCGCCGGCCTGAACCCGAAATCGCCGGAGAACAGACAGCGGATCCTGGAGCTGATTGAGCTGGTGGGCCTTTCGGACAAGCTGAAATCCAGGCCACGGGAGCTGTCCGGCGGCCAGAAGCAGCGCGTGGCCATCGCCCGGGCGCTGGTGCTCAAGCCCCGGATACTGCTGTGCGACGAGGCCACCAGCGCGCTGGACCCGCGCATCACCCAGGGGATACTGAGCCTGCTGACCCAGATCCGCGACGAGATGAACCTGACCGTGGTGGTGGTCACCCACCAGATGGAGGTCGTGAAGCAGATCTGCGAGCGGGTGTCCTTTCTGAAGCAGAGCCACCTGATCCAGGAGGGCAAGCCCGAGGAGCTGTTCGTGATGCCCAACGAGGACATCAGCGCCTTCCTGGGCAAGGCGGAGGAGACGCTGCCCGCCACGGGCCGAAACATCCGCATCTTCTTCACCGAGAACGCCGAACAGGTCCAGCTGATCTCCGCCATGGCCCGGGCGCTGGACGTGGATTTTTCCATCTGCCGGGCGGACATGACCGACTTCCGCGGCCGGATCATGGGCAGCCTGGTGCTGAACGTGAAGGAGCAGGACGCCCAACGGGTGCTGGACTATCTGCACAATACCGAATACATCGTAAGGGAGGACGGCTGATATGTTTGACGGCCAGATGTGGGAAACGATAGGCACGGCCTTCGGCCAGACCCTGACCATGGTGCTGTGGTCCACGCTGTTTTCGGTGATCCTGGGCTTCATCCCGGCGGTGCTTTTGACGCTGACCGCCCCGGACGGCCTGCGGCCCAACCGGCCCTTCTACACGGTGCTCAGCTTCATCGTGAACGTGTTCCGGTCCTTCCCCTTCATCATACTGATGGTGCTGGTGATCCCGCTGACCCGGGCCATCGTGGGCAAGGCCATCGGCACCCGGGCGGCCATCGTGCCGCTGACGATCTCCGCCATCCCCTTCGTGGCGCGGGTGATCGAATCCGCCTTCCGCGAGGTGGACCCCGGCCTGATCGAGGCCGCCCGCAGCTTCGGGGCCAGCGACAGCCAGATCTTTATGCGCGTGTACGTGAAGGAGGCCTTCCCCGGCATACTCTCCGGCATCATCCTCACGATGATCAGCCTGGTGGGCTACAGCGCCATGGGCGGCGCCATCGGCGCGGGCGGCCTGGGCGACGTTGCCATAAGAAAGGGATACCAGGCCTACAAGATCGAATACCTGATCGCCACCAGCGCCGTGCTGATCGTGTTCGTTCAGCTGGTGCAGAGCATTGGGAACAAGCTGTACAACAAGCTGAGCTGACCGTCCGGTCCGTAAAATTTTTAACTTTTTGCAAATGAAGTCGAACCGATTGAAAGCGCAGCAACATTGACGCGTTAAGCGCTGTATGTTATAATTTTAACGATGAATTGCGCAGTATGTGCAGCAATTCAGGTTTCCGCGCGGATCAACGATAACTCAAAAGGAGAGTGCATACCCATGAGGAAGATTCTGTCCGTGGCTCTGGCCGTTCTGATGGTCATGAGCATCGTCTGCGTCGCGATGGCGGAAGCCAACGACCAGAAGCCCGTCATCTGGTTCAACCGCCAGCCCTCCAACAGCACCACCGGTGAGCTGGACATGGACGCCCTGACCTTCAACGGCAAGACCTACTATGTCGGCTTCGACGCTAAGCAGGGCGCTGAGCTGCAGGGCCAGATGATCGTCGATTATCTGCTGGCCCACGGCGAAGGCCTGGATCGCAACGGCGACGGCATCATCGGCTACGTGCTGTGCATCGGCGACGTCGGCCACAACGATTCCATCGCCCGCACCCGCGGCGCCCGCAAGGCTCTCGGCACGGCTGTTCCGGATGCCGCCCAGGGCAAGACCGCGATCGAGACCATCGACGACGTCGATTCCGCCCCGATCGGCACCAACACCGACGGCACCGCCACCGATGTCCAGGATGGCTCCATCGAGATCGACGGCACCACCTACATCGTGCGTGAGCTGGCCTCCCAGGAGATGAAGAACAGCTCCGGCGCAACCTGGGATGCTCCCACCGCCGGCAACGCCATCGCCGCCTGGGAAGGCTCCTTCGGCGACGAGATCGACGTGGTCGTCTCCAACAACGACGGCATGGGCATGGCCGTGTTCAACGCCTGGTCCAAGGAAGCCGGCGTTCCCACCTTCGGCTATGACGCCAACAGCGACGCCGTTGCCGCCATCGCGGACGGCTACTGCGGCACCATCTCCCAGAACGCGGACGTGCAGGCCTATCTGACCCTGCGCACCCTGCGCAACGCCCTGGACGACGCCGACATCATGGTGGGCATCAGCACCCCCGACGCCGCCGGCAACGTCCTGACCGACGACCTGTACTTCTATGACGACGCCACCCGCTGCTTCTACGCCCTGAACGGCGCCGTGACCGCCGACAACTACGAAGCGTTCCTGGATGCCACCGCCGCCAATCCCGCCTTCAGCAACCAGCTGAGCGAGGATGACGCCGCCGCCAAGAAGGTTTGGCTGAGCATCTACAACAGCGCCGACAACTTCCTGAACGCCACCTATGTGCCGCAGCTGAAGAACTACGCGGCGGCCCTGAACCTGGATGTGGAATACGTGCTGGGCGACGGCCAGACCGAAGCCAACCTGATCGACAAGCTGGGCAATCCCTCCGAGTACGACGGCTTTGCGATCAACATGGTGAAGACCGACAACGCGGCCTCCTACATGGCCAAGCTGATGCAGTAATCTGAACCACAACCCGGTTTAGAGAACGGGTCATCAGGTGATCCCTCGCCTGATGGCCCTATCTCTATGACGGGAAGAAGCTGCGAAAAGGCGGGATGACAAATATGGCAGAAACGCAAGCGAAGAATATTCTGTCGATCCGCGGTATGTGCAAATCCTTCGGGCGAAACCGCGTTCTGGATCACATCAACATGGATGTCAGGGAAGGCACCATCATGGGGCTGATGGGCGAAAACGGCGCCGGCAAGTCCACCATGATGAAGTGCCTGTTCGGCACCTACCAGAAGGACGAGGGCACGATCCTCCTGGACGGCAAGGAAGTCAACTTCTCCGGCCCGAAGGACGCGCTGGAAAACGGCGTGGCCATGGTGCACCAGGAGCTGAACCAGTGCCTGGAGCGCAACGTGCTGGACAACCTGTTCCTCGGGCGCTATCCTCTGACGCCCCTGGGCATGGTGGATGAAGCGCGCATGAAGAACGAAGCCTCGGACCTGTTCCGCAAGCTGAACATGACCGTGAATCTGACCGCCCCGATGAAGACCATGTCGGTCTCCGCGCGGCAGATGGTGGAGATCGCCAAGGCCATCTCCTACAACGCGAAGCTGATCGTGCTGGACGAGCCTACGTCCTCGCTGACGGTGCGCGAGGTGGCCAAGCTGTTCGAAATGATGCGGAACCTGAAGGCCCAGGGCATTTCCCTGGTCTACATCTCCCACAAGATGGACGAGATCTTTGAAATCTGCGACGAGATCTCGGTGCTGCGGGATGGCAAGATGGTATTGACCAGGAAAACGCAGGATACGAATATGAACGAGCTGATCGCCGCGATGGTCGGCCGTGCGCTGGACAACCGGTTCCCGCCCGTGGACAACACCCCCGGCGAGGTGGTGCTTTCGGTTCAGCATCTTTCCACCAAGTACGCGCCAAATCTGAAGGACATCTCCTTCGACGTGCGCGAGGGCGAGATCTTCGGCCTGTACGGGCTGGTCGGCGCCGGGCGGTCAGAGCTGCTGGAGACCATGTTCGGCGTGCGCACCCGCGCGGCCGGGCGCGTTTACTATAACGGGCGGCTGATGAACTTCGCCAGCTCCAAGGACGCCATGGATCACGGCTTTGCCATGATCACGGAGGAGCGCAAGTCCACCGGCCTGTTCCTGGAGGGCGACCTCACCTTCAACACGACCATCACCAACCTGTCCCACTATTACACGGGCTTCGCGCTGTCCAAGGACAAGATGGTGAAGGCCACAGCCAACGAAATCAACATCATGCGCACCAAGTGCATGGGCCCCTCCGACATGATCACGGCGCTGTCGGGCGGAAACCAGCAAAAGGTCATCTTCGGAAAATGGCTGGAACGGGATCCCTCCGTCTTCCTGATGGACGAGCCGACGCGAGGCATTGATGTCGGCGCGAAGTATGAAATCTACGAGCTGATCATCCGGATGGCAAAGATGGGCAAGACGATCATCGTCGTCTCCTCGGAAATGCCTGAGATCCTGGGCATCACCAACCGCATCGGCGTCATGTCCAACGGTCGGCTCGCCGGCATCGTCGAAACGAAGCAGACCAACCAGGAAGAGCTGCTGAGACTGAGCGCGAAGTACCTGTAATATGGAGGGAACATAATGGCAATCGATAACAGGATCCTCTCTGTTGAAGAGGAACAGCGGCTGCTCGCCCCCATCGACGAGCGGGTGGGCGCGATTCAGGAAAAGATCAACGCGCTGCGCAAGGATGGCACCGACCGGGTGATCGCCCTGACCAACCACATGGCCATCGTGCGCGAAAACGCCAACTATACCAAGGGCGAGAAGGCCAACATGATCGCCGCAGACAGGCAGGCCCTGGCCGAGGCCAAGGCCGTGGAGGCGAAAAACAAGGGCCAGGTGAGCGGCCTGATCGACGAGGCCGTCAAGTACCTGGACGCAAACTATGATTCGGCCTACTACAGCAAGATCACCGCCTCCTGCGAGGCCCTGAAGGAAGCCGAACAGGCCCGCTACGCCGAAGAGCTGGCCCAGATGAAGAAGCAGCACGAGGCGGATCTTTCCAAGCTGACCAATGCCGCGGAGATCAAGGACGAGAAGTACGTCTTCAAGAACAGGCTGTTCGACGCCAAGCTGAAGCACGACTCCACGCTGCAGGAGATCAAGGACCGCCAGCACGACGCCTTCACCCACCGCTATCACCTGATCGACCTGCTGCGCCTGTCGAAGTTCAGCTTCGCCGAAAAGCAGAAGCAGAGGTGGGAGAACTACAAGTATACCTTCAACGTCAAGCAGTTCCTGCTGAAGAACGGCCTTTACATCGCCATCGTGTTCGTGTTCGTGCTGCTGTGCATATTGACGCCCATCATCAAGCACACCCAGCTGCTGACCATGAACAACATCCTGAACATCCTGCAGGCGGCCTCGCCGCGCATGTTCCTGGCGCTGGGCGTCGGCGGATTGATCCTGTTGGGCGGCACGGACCTGTCTGTGGGCCGCATGGTGGGCACCAGCATGGTGCTGTCCACCATGATCATGCACAAGGGCATCAACACCGGCATGCTGTTTGGCAAGGTGTTTGACTTCTCCATGCTGCCGGTGGGCCTGCGCATCGTGATGGCGCTGGTGGTCTGCTGCTGCGTCACCACGCTGTTCGCCGCGCTGGCGGGCTTCTTCACCGCAAGGTTCAAGATCCACCCCTTCATCTCCACCATGGCGAACATGCTGATCATGTTCGGCCTGATGACCTTTGCCACCAAGGGCGTGTCCTTCGGCGCCATTGAAATGACGATCCCCAAGATGATCATCCCGAAGATCGCCGGCCAGTTCCCCTCCATCATACTGTGGGCCATCGCGGCCATCATCGTGATGTACTTCATCTGGAACAAGACCAAGCTGGGCAAGAACATGTACGCCGTGGGCGGCAACCAGGAGGCCGCCGCCGTGTCGGGCATCTCGGTATTCAAGGTGACCATCATCACCTTCATCATCGCCGGCATACTCTACGGCTTTGGCGCCTGGCTGGAGTGCATCCGCATGGTGGGCTCCGGCTCCTCCTCCTACGGCCAGGGCTGGGAGACCGACGCCATCGCGGCCTGCGTGGTGGGCGGCATCTCCTTCAAGGGCGGCATCGGCAAGATCCAGGGCATCGTGGTGGGCGTGCTGATCTTCACGGCCCTCACCTACTCCCTGACGATCCTCGGCGTCGATACCAACCTGCAGTTCGTGTTCAGCGGCATCATCATCCTCTCCGCCGTGACCATCGACTGCCTGAAGTACGTGCAGAAAAAGTAATCCGCCCGTAGGGGCGTGCGACGACCATCGGCTGGGCCGGTGGTCGTCGTCATCTGTATGCAAAGGAGGCGCGATCATGACCGAACACGAGGGCAGAAAGGGCCTGACCCGGCTGCGGTTCCTGTTCACGGGCCGGGTGCAGCACGTGGGCTTCCGCTACACCGCCTACTACTTCACCCGGGGGCTGTACGTGACCGGCTGGGTGGACAATCTGCCCGACGGCCGGGTGGCGATGGAGGTCCAGGGCCCGCCGATGCAGCTGGAAAAGCTGCTGTCCAAGCTCAAGGCCCGGTTCGAGATCGACCGCGTGGCCGTGGAAAAGCTGGAAGTCCTGCCCCATGAGCGGGGGTTCAGGGTGCGGGGCTACTGACCTTTTCCGGGCTATCCCTTCACCGCTTCATAGATCAGATTCCGGATCGTGGGATGGATCACGTCGTAGCTGTAGCCGAAGGAGCGCACGTGCATGGCGTAGAACGCGGACAGGCGGTTCACCGGGTCGATCATGGCCCAGGCGCCCGCCGCGCCGTCCCAGCCGAACTCGCCGTACTGGCCCCGGCCGCCCACGGTCATATCCACCCGGGTGCGCACGCCCAGGCCGTAGGAATAGCCCTTGCGGTTCCAGGCGTCGAAGGTGGCCCGGGCCTTCGGGCCCAGCTGGTTGGCGCTCCACAGCTGCATCATTTCCGGGGAGAGTATGCCCGCGCCGCCGCCGGCCAGCACGTCCACGAAGGTGATGTAGTCCTTCACGTCGCTGTACAGGCCCGCGCCGCCGCTTTCATAGTTGGGCGTGATGCGATAGTTGTTGATGTCGCCGTGGCACAGGGTGGCCACGCCCTTCTCGCCGTCGAACAGGTACTGGGCGCACAGCCGCGCCTCGTCCTCCGGCTTCAGCTTAAAGCCGATGGTCTCAAGGCCCAGGGGCCCGAAGATGTGGTGCTTCAGGTATTCGCCGAAGCGCTGACCGGACACGACCTCGATCACCGCGGCCAGCACGTCGTGACTGGTGCTGTACAGGAAATCGGCGCCCGGATCGAAGGCCAGCGGGTCCTCGGCGCGGGCGTCCACCAGCTGGCGGGTGGTGGCCTGTCCCCGGGTCTCGTCCAGCACCCTGCGCATGGCGGGGGTATCCAGGTCGTAGTCCAGGCCGCTCTGCATGCTCATCAGGTGCCGCACGGTCATCACGCGCCGGGCCGGGCGCACGCTGCCGTCCGCCTCCCGCACGGTCAGCTTCGCGTAGGCCGGCAGGTAATCGCTCACCGGGTCATCCGGATTCATGCGGCTCGCGCCGATCAGCTGCATCGCCGCGCAGGTGGTGAACACCTTCGTGCAGGAGTACAGGCAGTAGGTCTCGTTCCCGGTCATCGGCAGGGTGTTCGCCCCGTCCCGGAAGCCCGCCGCGTGGCGGTACAGCGGCTCATGATCCCGGTACACCGCCAAATCGCACCCCGGCACCCCCACCGAGGCCAGTGAATCCAAGTACGCGGTCAGCCTGGAAAAATCCATGTGTAAGCACCTTCTTATCGCATTTGTATGCTCACATTATACCCTCATTTCCGTCCCGGCACAATAGTAAACGTTGAAATAAAGGGAACCGGATTGCCACGTCACCCCTCTGGGGTTCCTCGCAATGACATGATCCGTTTATATCTCGCAGTATGTCATTGCGAGGAGGTCAGCCCTCAGGCTGGCCGACGTGGCAATCCGGTTCCCTGAATCATGCCAGTGCTTCGGGATCGCGTCTTTCAGGTCACAGATCGATCTTCGGTATCCCCGCGAAGCCCTTCGCCAGGTCCTCGTCGGTGGGGATGTAGTCGCCCATCTGGCCGTCATGGAAGCGCTCGTAGGCCACCATGTCGAAGTAGCCGGTGCCGGTGAGGCCGAACAGTATCGTCTTCTCCTCGCCGGTCTCCTTGCACTTCAGGGCCTCGTCGATGGCCACCCGGATGGCGTGGCTGCTCTCAGGCGCAGGCAGTATGCCCTCGACCCGGGCGAACTGCTCGGCGGCCTCGAACACCTTGGTCTGCTCCACGGCCCGGGCCTCCATATAGCCGTCGTGGTACAGCTGGGAGAGTATGCTGCTCATGCCGTGATAGCGCAGGCCGCCGGCGTGGTTCGGCGCGGGGATGAAGCCGCTGCCCAGCGTGTACATCTTGGCCATCGGGCACACCATGCCGGTGTCGCAGAAGTCATAGGCGAACTTGCCCCGGGTCAGGCTGGGACAGGAGGCCGGCTCCACCGCGATGAACCGATAGTCCGCCTCGCCCCGCAGCTTCTGGCCCATGAACGGGGCGATCAGGCCGCCCAGGTTGCTGCCGCCGCCGGCGCAGCCGATGATGATGTCGGGCTTGATGCCGTACTTGTCCATGGCGGTCTTGGTCTCCACGCCGATCACGGACTGATGCAGCAGCACCTGGTTCAGCACGCTGCCCAGCACATAGCGATAGCCGGGGTTGGACACGGCCACCTCCACGGCCTCGGAGATGGCGCAGCCCAGGCTGCCGGTGGTGCCGGGGAACTGCTGCAGTATCTTGCGGCCCACCTGGGTGGTGTCGGAGGGGCTGGGCACCACGCTCGCGCCGTAGGTGCGCATCACCTCGCGCCGGAAGGGCTTCTGCTCGTAGCTGACCTTCACCATGTACACCTTGCAGTCCAGGTCGAAGTAGCTGCAGGCCATGGACAGCGCCGTGCCCCACTGGCCCGCGCCGGTCTCGGTGGTCACGCCCTTCAGGCCCTGCTTCTTGGCGTAGTAGGCCTGGGCGATGGCGGAGTTCAGCTTGTGGCTGCCGGAGGTGTTGTTGCCCTCGAATTTATAGTAGATCTTCGCCGGGGTCCCCAGCTTTTCCTCAAGGCAGTAGGCCCGCACCAGCGGCGAGGGCCGGTACATCTTGTAGAAATCCACGATCTCCTGGGGGATCGGGTAGTCCCGGGTGTCGTTGTCCAGCTCCTGCTTGATCAGCTCCTCGCAGAACACAGGGGCCAGGTCCTCGGCGGTCATGGGCTGCAGCGTGCCCGGGTTCAGCAGCGGTGCGGGCTTGTTCTTCATGTCCGCCCGCACGTTGTACCAGGTCCTCGGCAGCTCGCTTTCCTCCAGGTAAATCTTGTAGGGGATCTTCTTGTTTTCGCTCATGGTGATGCTCCTTTCCTCGGTTCGCTTCGGGGCGGGGCATACAAAAACCCCCGTCCCAGTAGTGTTTGCTGGGACAGGGGGAAATCAGCTTTGCTCCCTGCGGTGCCACCCGGCTTGGCGCTTTCGCGCCCGCTCGCCGCCGTACCATCATACGGCGCTCTTTGATCACGGAGGAAACTCCGTCTCCCCTACAAGGCCTTTCGCCCTTCGGTTCGCCCTCGAGAGCCCATTCGCCGCCGCCGTGCATGCCGCGATTCCACCGCCCGCGACTCTCTGGAATGCCGTTTCGGAGGTTACTCCTCTCTCTCATCGGTTTAGTGGGATTATAGCAGCATGGTAAAGCGATGTCAAGTTACTATTTTGTTAACTGTCGATGCGCCTTACTTTGCGCGCCTGCGCTTTTTGCCCAGGATCGCCAGGGCGATCAGGGCCAGCGCGCCCAGGCCGGCGAAGGCATAGGGCCAGGCGGGCGTCTCGTCGCCGGTGCCCAGCATGCCCCACAGCGGGGTGCCGTAGCCGAACAGCTCCATCAGCTCCTCCAGCTCCGCCTCGGACATGTGGGACAGCTGCTCGGAAATGCGCTCGCGGGTGGTCATGCCCTTGGGCGTATCGCCGGCCGGGATCTCCGTCTCGTCCATCAGCAGCGCGTTGTACACGTCCAGGCCCTTGGTGCGGGTGAAGTAGTGCAGCACGCCGTTCTCGCGCACCGTATAGGCGTACGCATTGCCAAAGCCATCGTCCAGGGGCTGTTCGCCGAAGCTGTAGCGCCAGCCGTCCGCGGCGGTGACGGTCACCGTCTCCACCACCACGCCGTCGCGCAGCAGCTGCACGGTCACCTCGTCAGGCCGCAGGCCCCCGGCGTCGTCGCCGTCGATCCAGGTCTTGCTGCCCACCAGTATATCCGTCCTTTCCGGCTCGCGGGGGATCAGCGTATTGGTGATGTCGTAGCCGTCGACGACGGTCTCGTAGTTCTCCACCGGCGTCTCCGCCACGGTGTAGTTGATGGCGATGCCCGCGGCGGTGGTGGCGTTCATGCCCCGGAAGGCGTAGGTCCAGGTATCGCCGGACTTCGTCCAGCCGGGCGTGGCGTTCACCGGCCCTTCATACCTGTTGACCCCTTTCAATCGCTTCAAAGCCTTCCTCGCCGGGAAAGCCGTATGACCCCGAGAATAAAACGTTTTCGGTCGTCAGTTCGGACACCACCAATTCTATCAACAATATCTTACTATAAATGAAACACAGCGTCAACCGCAATTTGCCACAAATCGAAAACAATTCTTCTCAAAGCTGTTCTTTTAACATAATTCTGCGTCATTCCGGCGTCAATCCGGGGCGGGGACATTTTCTGCCTTGCTCAGGCCCGAATCGACCTGCCGTTTGTCTGACCCCAATCCCATCGCCGGGCCAAATATAACACGTTCTCCGTTGACATTTTTCCGGGAATGCGATAACATATCGTTGGAAAAACCAAATATATTCTTATGATTGGATGGGGCACATGAGCATATTCAACCTGATCGCGCTGTTCGGCGGCCTGGCCATGTTCCTGTATGGCATGCGGCTGATGGGCGACGGATTAAAGGAGGGCTCCTCCGGCGCGCTGAAGCGGGTGATGGAAAGGGTCACAGGCACGCCGGTGAAGGCCTTTTTGCTGGGCCTGGTGATGACGGCGGTGATACAATCCTCCACGGCCACCATCGTGATCACCTCCGGCCTGGTGGGCGCGGGGCTTCTGACGCTGCACCAGTCCATGGGCATCATCATCGGCGCGAACGTGGGCACCACCGTCACCGGCCAGATCATCCGCCTGCTGGACCTGGACGCCTCCGGGGCGTCGGTGCTGCGCTTCTTCCAGCCCTCCACCCTGGCGCCGCTGGCGCTGATCGCGGGGATCACAGTGATCATGACCCGCAAGGACAAGGGCTCGGACACCTTGGGCCGGGTGGTGATCGGCTTTGGCATACTGTTTTCCGGTCTGATCAACATGACGGACGCGGTCAGCTCGCTGACCCAATCCGGCATCATCGAAACGCTGTTCACCCGCATCGACGACAGCCCGCTGCTGGGCTACGCCATCGGCCTGGCCGTGTCCTTCGTGCTGCAGAGCTCCTCGGCCTCCATCGGCATACTGCAGGCCTTCTCCATCTCCGGGCTTTTGACCTTCAGCGGCATCTGCCCGGTGCTGTGCGGCGTGTACCTGGGCGACTGCGTGACCACCGCCATCGTGTGCAACATCGGCGCGAAGAAGGAATCCCGGCGGGTGGGCGTGGCCAACATACTGTTCAACCTGGGCAAGACCGCGCTGATCCTGATCGGCATACACCTGGTTCGCGCCCTGGGCCTGATGGGCGGCCTGTGGGACCAGGTGATGACCTCCGGCGGCATCGCCAATGCGAACACGGTGTTCAACCTGGCAAGCGCCCTGCTGCTGCTGCCCGCGATGGGCCTGTTCGAGCGCCTGAGCCACAGCCTGGTCAAGGGCGACGACGACGCGCCCCAGGGGGCGGTCAAGGTGCTGGACGGGTTGAACCCGGTGTTCCTCAGCGCGCCGGGGCTGGCGCTGAACGCCTGCTACGACGTGCTGCTGGAGATGTATGACCTGTCCAGGCAGAACATCGGCCGCGCCTTCGACGTGCTGAACGGCTATGACGAGGCCCTGATCGCCCGCATCCGCGCCGACGAGGACGCCATCGACGCCATGGCCGACAGGGTCAGCAACTACCTGATCCAGGTGTCCGCACACATCGCCGACCCCGACCATGTGGAGATCGTGAACCACTACTACGACGCCATCTCCGAATTCGAGCGCCTGGGCGACCACGCCATGAACATGGCCGAGTATGCCGAGGAGCTGCACCGCGAGGGCGTCGCCTTCTCCGAATACGCACTGAAGGAGCTGGGCGTGCTGCGCAGCCTGCTGCGGGCGGTGCTGGGTTATGCCGGCAACGCCTTCAAAAACTGCGACGCCGCCGCGGCCCGGCACATCGAGCCGCTGGAGGAGGTCGTGGACGACCTGGTGCACGCCCTGCGCCAGAACCACCTGGAGCGCCTGCGCCAGGGCAAATGCTCGGTGCTGGCGGGCACGGAATTCCTGAACCTGCTTTCGGACCTGGAGCGCGTGTCGGACATCTGCAGCAACGTGGGCGTGGCCACCATCGCCCGGCTCAACCCGGCGCTGAAGCACCAGATCCACGACTATGTGTCCCGGTTGCACGCCGGCAAGGACGCCGAATTCAACCGGGAGTACCACGAGGCCCACGACCACTATTTTGACATACTCAACGAACAGGAGCTGTTGATGTCGTGAACATACAGATCTTCGGCACAAAGAAGAGCAGCGACGCCCGCAAGGCCGAGCGCTGGTTCAAGGAGCGCCGCGTCAAGGCGCAATATATCGACCTGATGGACAAGGGCATCAGCCGGGGCGAGCTGAAGAGCGTGGCCCAGGCCCTGGGCGGCCTGGACGCGCTGATCGACGAAAACGCCCGGGACAGGGACGCCCTGGCCCGGGTACAGTACGCCGCCCCCGCCCAGAAGGAGGAGATCCTGCTGGAGCACCCCCAGGTCCTCAAACAGCCCATCGTGCGCAATGGCAAAAGGGCCGCCGCCGGCTACTCCCCCCAGGTGTACGAGGCGTGGATGAGGGAAGAGTAGGCGGTGGACAGTAATTTGAAACGCCCCTTGTTCCTTTGAACAAGGGGCGTTTGCTTGGCGACGCGGAAGGGGCTCGAACCCTCGACCTCCAGCGTGACAGGCTGGCATTCTAACCAACTGAACTACCGCGCCATGTGGTGGGCCTTCAGGGACTTGAACCCCGGACCGATCGGTTATGAGCCGACTGCTCTAACCACTGAGCTAAAGGCCCTTAACCTTTACACGGCTAAATAAAAATGGCGACCTCTACGGGACTCGAACCCGTGTTACCGCCGTGAAAGGGCGGTGTCTTAACCGCTTGACCAAGAGGTCGCGTGGTCGGGGTGACAGGATTCGAACCTGCGGCCCCATGCTCCCAAAGCACGTGCGCTACCAAACTGCGCCACACCCCGCCGACAGAGGCTGTGCCTCACAAGCAACAGAAATATTATACACGGAAAGCGCCGGGGTGTCAAGGACTTCCCACAGATTAACCGAAAATTCAGAATTACAGTAAATTCCACCGTCCACCGCCCACCGTCCCCCGCTCCCCAATTTGTAAATGAACTTTGAATTCTTCCCCCCTTTCATTGTGCTTTTCCCGTGCGTATGCTATAATTCAAACCGACGTTCCGCAGATCGCGGAGAAGAAATGGAGGCAACGCATATGAATATCAAGAAGCTGCTGTGCCTGGTGCTGGCGCTGTGCCTGTGCTTCGGCGCGATGGCGCTGGCCGAAGAGGGCGACCTGCAGGCCCGGCTGGACGCAGCGAACGCGCAGATCGAACAGCTGCAGGCCGAGGTGGAGCTGTACAAGCCCTACTATGAAAAGCAGATCGTGGCCGAGTACGGCGACGGCGGCATCATCTGGCGCGACGACGCCATGGCCGAGTACGAGACCGCGGCCAGCTACTATTCCCAGTATGGCCTGAAGATCGACGACTACGCCGACCAGATCAAGGCCGACATCCTGGAAACCATGGTCAAGGACGCCGTGCTGGACGCGAAGGCCGCCGAGCTGGGCGTGGACCAGCTGACCGACGAGCAGAAGGCCAACCTGGAGGCCGAGACCGCCCAGAACTTCGAGACGTATATCGAGAACTACAAGAGCTACTTCGCCCAGGAGGGCGCCAGCGACGAGGAGGCCCGGGAGCAAACCATCGCCGCCTTGGAGGGCTATGGCATGACCCAGGATTCCCTGTACGAGCAGATGCTGAACAGCTATGTGGACGAGCAGCTGCACGCCGTGGTGGTGGACGGCATCGACGCCACCGACGAGGACGTACAGGCCAAGTATGACAAGATGGTGGCCGATGACCAGGCGGCCTACACCGACGACGCCGCCTACAACAACGCCCGCAAATCCGGCACGACCATCACCTGGAATCCCGAGGGCTATCGCGCCGTGAAGCAGGTGCTGATCCAGTTTGACGACGATCAGACCGCCCGCTACAACGACCTGCAGAGCACCCTGAACAATCTGACCGACGAGCTGGAGGCCCTGGACGCGCCCGCCGAGGCCGAGACCGAGGAGACCGCCGAGGCCGAGCCCACCGAGGCGCCTCGCAGCCGCGAGGAGATCCAGGCCGACATCGGCCGCATTGGCGCGGAGAAGGAGGCCCTGTACAGCGAGCTGCTGCCCGAGGCCCAGCAGGTGATCGACGAGTTCAACCAGGGCGCCGACTTCGACAGCCTGATCGAAAAGTACAATGACGATCCCGGCATGAAGAATGAGCCCACCGCCACCATTGGCTACGCCGTGTCGGCGGATTCCACCACATGGGATCCCACCTTCACCGAGGGCGCCATGAGCATCGAATCCGTGGGCCAGATCAGCGCGCCCCTGTACGGCAGCCACGGCATCTATATCATCTACTATATGGCGGACATCACCCCCGGCGCGGTGCCGCTGGAGGATATCCGGGACGACGTGTACGACGCCGCCCTGACCGACAAGATGAACGACACCTACAACGCCCAGGTCGAAGCCTGGGTCCAGGAGGCCGCGCCCGTGTATCACGTGGACCGGTTCTGAGAATGAGTCAAAACGCATCCGCCCGCGGGCGGGTGCGTTTTGATTTGGACAACAGGAGGTTCCCCCATGCGCATATTGTTGGTTGAGGACGAGAAGAACCTGTCCGCCGCGGTGTGCCGGCTGCTGCAGGGCGAGCGCTTTGTGGTGGACGTCGCCTACACCGGCCCGGAGGGGCTGGACTGCGCGCTGTCCGGCGGCTACGACGCCATCATACTGGATGTGATGCTGCCCGGCATGGACGGCTTCACCATCCTGGAGAGGCTGCGGAGCGAGGGCGTGAAGACCCCGGTGATGATGCTGACCGCCCGGGGCGACCTGCAGGACCGCATCCGCGGGCTGGAGGGCGGCGCGGACTACTACCTGCCCAAGCCCTTCCAGATGGGCGAGCTGATCGCCTGTCTGCGGGCCATCACCCGCCGGGGCGACGGCACGCCGGTGATGACGTTGGCCTACGGCGGCATATCGCTGTCGGAAAAGGACGGCAAGCTGCAAAACGACGCCACCGGCCAGTCGGTGAAGCTGGGCGCGAAGGAGTATCAGCTGATGGAGCTGTTTCTGCGCAACCCCGGCCAGATCCTGCCCAAGGAGACGCTGATCGAGCGGGTGTGGGGCTATGACAGCGAGGCGGAGTACAACAACCTGGAGGTCTACGTGTCCTTCCTGCGCAAGAAGCTCAGCTTCGTTGGCGCGGGGGTGAAGCTGAAGGCCACCCGGGGCCTGGGCTACTCGCTGGAGGCCGGGACATGATCCCCCGGCTTCGGCGGCGGCTGACGCTGCTGGTGGTGGGCGTGGTGGCGCTGGTGGCGCTGGGCATCGTGCTGTCGATCCACCTGATCAACCTGCACAATATCGACGCCACGGCGGCCTCGGCGCTCGCGCTGCTGAGCGAGAACCGGGGCCAGCGCCCCGCGCTCGAGGGTCGCCCCGACCAGCAGCCGCCGATGGCGGAGGCGGAGGGTACCCCGCCCCCCAAGCCGGAGGGCGACGCGGGCCAGGGCGAAAGCGCTCCCCCGCCCAGGTCCGAGGACGGCGACGCAACCCCGCCCCCGATCCCGGAGGAGGGCCAGCCCCACGCCGGCCCCGGCATGGACATGGGCGGCGGCGCTTCGCTGGCCAGCCTGTCCAACGCCTACACCGTCCGGCTGGACGGCGAGGGCAGCGTCACCGGCTGGAGCAGCGACCGCGCCGACCTGTACACCGACGAGGAGATCCGGACGGTGGCCGCCGACGCGCTGAAGTCCGGCAAGCCCCAGGGCCGGGTGGACACCCAGTACTACAGCCTGCTGGCGGACGAGGCCTCCGGCGGCCAGCTGCTGATCGTGCTGGACGCCCGGCTGGAGTTCCTGTCCGCACGGCGCGTGCTGGGCACGGCGGCGCTGGTGGCCTCGATGGCGGCGGTGCTGCTGTGTCTGGGGGCGTACCTGCTGATCCGGCGGATGCTCCAGCCGGTACAGGCCTCCTTCGACCGGCAAAAGCAGTTCGTGTGGGACGCCAGCCACGAATTCAAGACGCCCCTGGCGGTGATTTCCGCCAACGCGGAGGTGCTCAGCCGGGAAATCGGGCCCAACGAATACCTGGGCTACATCCAATCGGAGGTCCGGCGCACCGACGGCCTGGTGCAGAGCCTTTTGACCCTGGCCCGCATGGACAAGGGCGCCGTGGCCGCCGAGATCGCGCGCTTCAACCTTTCCGACGCGCTGCTGTCGGTGGCGCTGCCCTTCGAGAGCACCGTGTTCGAGGCGGGCCGCACGCTGGAGACCGACATCCCAGAGGGCGTGTTCATCAAGGGCGACGCGGCCATGCTGCAGCAGCTGGCGGTGATCCTGCTGAGCAACGCGCTGAAGTATTCAAACGAGGGCGGGCTGATCCGCCTGACGCTTGCCCCCAGGGGCCGCGGCGCAATGCTGACCGTGTACAACACCGGCCAGGGCATCGCCCCGGAGAACCTGGAGAGGATCTTCGACCGCTTCTACCGCGAGGACGCCTCCCACAACCGCGAGGTCGCCGGCAACGGCCTTGGCCTGGCCATCGCCCGCACCATCGTGCAAGCTCACCGCGGCCATATCCGCGCCGAAAGCGAATACGGAAAGAGCGCCACGTTCATCGTGACGCTGCCGGGATGATGGGGCTGTGAAACAAAAGCATTTGAATAATGCTTGAGCTTCACAGCCCCTTATTAATTTGCCGAGCAGATGCAGGGAACCACAATAA
>JBGUQG010000338.1:0-2288 GCA_045130815.1 Christensenellales bacterium | reverse complement strand
CGTCCAGGGCAATCTCAAGCTCGATGTACAGCCGGCTGCCGAATTCCCTGGAGCGCAGCACGTCCACCCGGCGCACGTCCCCGTGGCCCTCCACGCAGGCGCGGATGGCGGCCTCGGCAGCGGGGTCGCCGCTGTGGTCCACCATCTTGTCCACGGCCTCCCGGAAGATGTCGAAGGCGGCCTTCACGATGAAGGCGCAGATCACCACGCTGGCCAGCGGGTCCAGCATCGCCACGCCCATGCGGGCCCCGGCGATGCCGATCAGCGCGCCGACGGAGCTGAGGGCGTCGGAGCGGTGGTGCCAGGCGTCCGCCATCAGCGCCGGGGAGCCCAGCTGCCGCGCGTGATGGCGGGTGTACCAGAACATGCCCTCCTTCACGGCGATGGACACCGCCGCGGCAACCAGCGCCAGCGCGCCGGGCACGGGCAGCGCCTCCGCCCGACCGGAGAGCAGCTGTCTGGCGCCGGCATAGCCGATCAGAAGCCCCGTGATCAGCAGCACCACCGCCAGCACGATGGCGGCCACGCACTCCATGCGCTCATGGCCGTAGGGGTGCTCCCGGTCCGCCTCCTTCATCGACAGCTTCAGGCCGATGATGACGATGAAGGTGCTGAACACGTCCGAGGCGGAGTGCACCGCGTCGGACACCATGGCCCCGGACCGGGCGATCAGGCCCGCGGCCAGCTTGCCCGCGGACAGCAGCAGGTTCACCGCGATGCTGACCACCGATACCCGCAGCGCCTGGCTGGATGTGTTTTCCATAGATCTTCCCTCCAAAACAGAAATCGGGACAGTCACATTCATACTACGACTGTCCCGCAGAAATGTTGCTCTGCTGTCACGGCTGTGACCCGGCTCCCATGGGCCTGATCAGGTGTTTGAGCTATGATAACCGGTCATCCCGGCATTAGTCAAGCGTAATCTTTTTGCGCAGTATCACCAAACTGAGGTGTGCGCAAAGCGACCTCATCCATACAAGGAATCGCGCGCGCCCAATGCTGACGCATTGGGTCCCATCGCGCACGAGATGGGGAAGGTGGCCCGCGAAGCGGGTCGGATGAGGTCGTCCAGTACAAAGGACAGGCAAATGCTAGAGTGTGTTTCTAAATGCCGGGAGATGCAGTTTCGAGTGGATTTGACTGCATTTCAAGGCGATTTCCCGCAGGTTTACTGGCGGTAAATCAAGGGGAATCAACGCAGGAATGCAGTCAAAGACGCCGAAAATGCGCTTCAGGTATTTTGGAAACACACTCTATCCCTCTGTGCCTACAGGTGCTTCACGAACAGGCAGCGGATGGCGTTCAGCACGCACAGTATCATCACGCCCACGTCGGCGACGATGGCCATCCACATGCCGGCCACGCCCAGCGCGCCCAGCACCAGGCATACGGCCTTCACGCCCAGCGCGAAGCCGATGTTCTGTCGCACGATGCCCAGGCACTTCCGGGAGATGCGGATGGCCTTGGCGATCTTCAGCGGATCGTCGTCCATCAGCACCACGTCGGCGGCCTCGATGGCGGCGTCGCTGCCCAGCGCGCCCATGGCGATGCCGATGTCCGCCCGGGCCAGCACCGGCGCGTCGTTGATGCCGTCGCCCACGAAGGCCAGGCTGCCCTTCCCCTGGGATTCGGCGGACAGCGCCTCCACGCAGGAGACCTTGTCCTGGGGCAGCAGTCCCGCCCGGTAGTCCGTCAGGCCCACCTCGCCCGCCACAGCTTTGGCCACGGCCTCGGCGTCGCCGGTGAGCATCACCGTGCGGGTGACGCCGGCGCGGCGCAGGGCCTCCATGGCCTCCCGGGCGTGCTCCTTCAGCTCGTCAGCGATCACGATGTGCCCGGCATACGCGCCCTCCACGGCCACATGGATGATGGTGCCCACGTGGTGACAGGGCATGAACGCCGCGCCCACCCGGTTCATCAGCTTTTCATTGCCCACGGCCACCTCGCTGCCGTCCACGCGGGCGATCACGCCGTGGCCGCTGATCTCCTGCACGTCCGTCACCCGGGTCTGGTCGATGGCCTTGCCGTAGCCCTTGCGCAGGCTCAGGCTGATCGGGTGGCTGGAATGGCACTCCGCCAGCGCCGCCAGCTCCAGCACCCGCTGGGCGTCGATGGGGTTGTGGTGCACGGCGGTGACCTCGAAGCTGCCCTTGGTGATGGTGCCGGTCTTGTCAAAGGCCACCGTGCGCACATTGGACAGCGTCTCCAGGTAGTTGGAGCCCTTGATCAGTATGCCCTGGTTGCCGGCCCCGCCCAGCCCCGCGAAGAAGCTGAGGGGGATACTGATG
>JBGUQG010000337.1:0-3756 GCA_045130815.1 Christensenellales bacterium | reverse complement strand
CGGGCCCGTCCGTGCGCGATGGGACCCAGCGCCTTGGCGCTGGGCGCGCGCGTTTGGTAGGCCCCCGTCGGTGGGGTCGGTAGACCCGTGGAAGGTGTCAGCCCGAAGGGCTGACGGATGAGGTTCGGGAAGGTGGCCGAGCGCAGCGAGGTCGGATGAGGTCCACTGGCTTTCATTCCTCATTCCTCATTCCTCATTCCTCATTCCCCATTGAAAAAGTGATCCGCCCGCGGGTCACTTCCTCCAATGTCCCTGCCAATGCTTTTTCCTGTACCCGCTGGGGGTCTCGCCGGTGTATTCTTTGAACACGCGGGAGAAGTGGCTGTCGGAGGCGAAGCACAGGTACTCGGCGATCTCCACGCAGGAAAACTCGGTATAGGCCAGCAGCACCCTGGCGGTGTCCACCCGCTTGTCCCGTATGTATTGGGACAGCGCCACCCCCGTCTCCCGCTTGAACAGCGTGGAGAGGTAGGATTCCGACAGCTCCAGCGCCTCTGCCAGCGCCTTTACGGTGAGGGGCTGCTGCAAATGCCGGTCGATGTAGTCCATACAGCGGTGCACGGGGCGGGAGTACACCTCCCTGCGCAAAAGCCCCTGCATCCGCTTCACGAAATCCCGGAACATGGCGTCGTGCAGCTCGAACAGCGCCTCCACGCTCTGGCAGGCGTCGGCCTGGCGGATGTACAGGTCGCTGAGGTTGAAGGCGTCCTCGCTGGGCATGCCCCCCTCGATGCAGAACCGGCAGGCCAGCGTGATGGACGCCACGAAAAGGTACTGGTAGTTGCGCACCGGATCGTCCGCCAGCTTTCCCGTGGTGGGCCCTTCGAACATCCTGCGTCCCAGCTCCAGCGCCCGGGCGTCGCCCCGGCGGATCAGCTCGTACTGTTTCATGTCCTCGCTGTAGCTGTGATGGTGATAGTCCGCCTCCCGGTGCTCAAAGGTCAGCTTTTCCAGCGACTCTGCGATCTTCAGGTTTGCGCCCATGCCTCTTTCCCCCATTTCCCCACATCAATATGACAATTATCGCATCGATATGTCATCCTTTTTTCAGCATAACATGGTATACTGGTTTTGTCAACAATACGATAAAGGAGGACTGCAACCATGTCCATCGACCTGAATCGCATGCCCAAGCTGGGCTTCGGCCTGATGCGCCTGCCGGAGCGGGACGGCGGCATCGACCTGGACGCCGTGTGCCGGATGGCGGACGCCTACCTGGCCGCGGGGCTGACCTACTTCGACACCGCCTACGTGTACCACGGCGGCAATTCCGAGCGCATCGTGAAGGAGGCGCTGGTAAAGCGCCACCCCCGGGACAGCTTCACCGTGGCCACCAAGCTGCCCGCCTGGTGCCTGAAGACGAAGGAAGACCGGGACCGGGTGTTCAATGAACAGCTGGAGCGCTGCGGCGTGGACTTCTTCGACTTCTACCTGCTGCACTCGGTGGAGGACGGCGCCAACGGCGACACCTACGACGCGCTGGACTGCTGGCGCTGGGCAATGGAGAAGAAGGCCGAGGGCAGGATCCGACACTTCGGCTTCTCCTTCCACGGCAGCCCGGACTACCTGGTCAAAACCCTGGACGCCCACCCGGAGGTGGAGTTCGTGCAGATCCAGCTGAACTACGCCGACTGGGAGAACCCCGTGGTCCGCTCCGGCGCGCTGTACGACATCCTCCGCGCCCGCAGCATCCCCATGGTCATCATGGAGCCGGTGAAGGGCGGCACGCTGGCCAGCCTGACCCCGGAGCTGGAGGCGAAGTTCAGGGCCGTGCACCCGGACAAGTCCGTGGCCAGCTGGGCGCTGCGCTTCGTGGCCTCGCTGCCCGGGGTGATGACCGTACTGTCCGGCATGAGCAACCCGGAGCAGATGGCCGACAACCTGGATACCTTCACCCGCTTCCAGCCCCTCACCGACGCCGAGCGCCAGGTGATCGACGAGGTCCGCGACATCATGCTGAACGTGGAGCAGATCGGCTGCACCGCCTGCCGCTACTGCACCGACGGCTGCCCGATGAGCATCGCCATCCCGGATGTGTTCCGCGCCCTGAACACCCGCAGGCTGTACAACAACGAGCAGTTCCGCCCCCAGTCCTTCTACAACAACCTGATCGGCCAGGGCCACGGCCGCGCCGGGGATTGCATCGCCTGCGGCCAGTGCGAGGGCGTCTGTCCCCAGCACCTGCCCATCATCGAGCTGTTGAAAAAGGCCAGCGCGGAGTTTGACGGATGAGATTTTTCCGTTCCCCCTTTTCAATTCGCCGGTTATCGTGTATAATGGAGCTACCCAATAAAACATGGAGGTATTCATCATGGCCAAGTACGTTTGTGACGCCTGCGGCTGGGAGTACGACGAGGAGCTCGGCAGCCCCGAGAACGGCATCGCCCCCGGCACGAAGTTTGAGGACCTGCCCGACGATTTCGAGTGTCCGCTGTGCGGCGTCGGCAAGGACATGTTCTCCGAAGCCTGACCGAAGAATCCCCCGGTTCAACCGGGGGATTTCATTGAAAAGGAGTAATCATTATGTTTGACGTCACCGCCCTGGGCGAGCTGCTCATCGACTTCGCGCCCCATTCCACCAACGCCGCGGGCTATCCGGTGCTCTCGGCGAATCCGGGCGGCGCGCCGGGAAACTTCCTGGCGGCGCTGAACGCCTACGGCCGCGCCACGGCCATGATCGGCAAGGTGGGCGACGACATGTTCGGCCGCCTGCTGGTGAACACGCTGCGCTCCGCGGGCATCGACACCCGGGGCGTCGTGATGGACCCGGACCGGTTCACCACGCTGGCCTTCGTGTCGCTGGACGCGTCCGGCAACCGGGATTTCAGCTTCGCCCGCAAGCCCGGCGCGGACACCTGCCTGCGCCCGGAGGAGCTGGACGAGGCCCTGATCAGGGGCAGCCGGGTGTTCCACTTCGGCACGCTGTCGCTCACCGACGAGCCCGCCCGCTCGGCCACCGAGAGGGCCGTATCGCTGGCGAAGGCCGCCGGGGCCCTCATCAGCGTGGACCCGAACCTGCGCAAACCCCTTTGGCCCGACATGGACGCCGCGAAGCGCGCCCTGGAGTGGAGCCTGCGGCAGGCCGACATCGTGAAGATCAGCGACGAGGAGATCGACTTCCTCTGGGGCCTCTCCCCCGAAGCCGGCGCGCAGAAGCTGCTTCACGAATACGGCGCGTCGCTGGTGTACGCCACGCTGGGCCCGAAGGGCTGCCACGCCGCCACGAAGCACGCCGCCGTCACCGTGCCCTCCCCCGCCGGCATCCATGTGGTGGACACCACCGGCGCGGGCGACATCTTCGGCGGCAGCGCCATGAGCCGCTTCCTGGCCCTGGGCAAGGCTCCCGACGACCTCGCCGAAGCCGACCTCGCCGCCATCACCCGCTTCGCCTGCACCGCCGCCAGCCTCTCCACCCAAAAGCACGGCGGCATCTCCAGCGTCCCGGCGATGGAGGAGGTGCTGGAGCGGCTATAGTCAACCGGTACGGTTCCCTTTGCCCGATAGGCCATCGCCAAAACGCGAAGATCCTTCGCTGTGCTCAGGATGACACGATACGGTTCGTTGTCATCCTGAACGAAGTGAAGGATCTTCGCATTGTGCAAAGGGGGACCGGCCAACCCTGATTCTCATACTGAATTCCTTCTAAGATATATACAAATGCGGAGTGGTTTTTTCGTTCTGGCAAAGCTGAGCGGAGGGAGGCGATGCAGCGCATCGTTGACCGAAGCGAAGCAAAGCCAGGGCGGAAAAGACGCC
>JBGUQG010000336.1:0-6725 GCA_045130815.1 Christensenellales bacterium | reverse complement strand
GGAGCAGTTATACACCGTGAAGCTGGGCGTGTACGACCAGATCAAGGACGCGCTGTCCCTGGGACTGAACGGCTCGGACTGCGAGCTGATCTCGGTGGACACCCAGGCCGGCCCGGACGGCGCGGCCCAGGCGTTCACGCTGATCATGCGCCGCTTCGGCCACGGCGTGGGCATGAGCCAGCGCGGAGCCCAGTGGATGGCCGGGCACTACGGCATGAACTGGCAGCAGATCATCGCCTTCTACTATCCCGGCCTGTCCGTGGAGCGCATGGCCTGGTCCGGGGCGATGCTTTCCGAGCTGGACGCGCTGCCTGAAAGCGTGGGCGCGGCCCGGCCCAAGCCCACGCCCACCCCCACCCCCGGGCCGCTGCCCGAGCTGAAGGCGGGGGAACGCTACGCCACCGTGAACGCCTCCGCCCTGAACCTGCGCGAGCAGCCCACCACCGCCGCCCGCGTGGTCGACCGACTGGCCCTGGGCCGCCGCCTGATCGTGTCCGGCGAGGCGAACGAGGACGGCTGGGTCGCCGTGCACACCGCCGAGCTCGAGGGGTTCGTGAAGGAGGAGTATCTGGATTATTAGAGTGGAGAGTGGAGAGCTGAGATATAGTCAGCCAGGGGCCCGAATCGCCAACCCAAACCCCGCTCTCCACTCTGCAAGCTCATTTTTCGCCCAAGGAGAGATTGCATGAAGCGCCTTTGGTTCGCCGCGTTGGTCCTGGCCGCGATGCTCGTATCGGGGCCCTGGCTTTGCGCGCGCGCGGAGGCGGCGCAGCCGCTGCCCGCGGGGGCGATGGCGGATGTGGACCTCGCCCGGGGCGAGGCGGCCTTCGCCTTTACCGCGCCCAGCGGCAGCGTGTACGAGGCCTGGCTGTTCCCGGCGGAGGAGGGCGTCCCGACCGACGTGCACGCCGAGCTGTACCGGGGCGCGCGGCGGGTGGCGGAGGGGGACGGCCTGATGCCCGCGCTGAGCGCTCGCCTGGTGGCGGGGGCGGAGTACGTGCTGCGCCTGCGGGGCGAGGGGAGGGTGCGCCTTGAGATCGCCCGCCACGCCCTCAGCCGCTGCTATGACAGCCCCATGCTGCTGAACGCCTTGGGCGACGCCTATTCCAAGGCCTTCGTGCGCCAGGGCGACGCCCACTGGTACGCGGTGGACGCCGATGAGGCCGCGGTGCTGGCCCTGGTTGGCGTGCCCGCGGAGAACAGCGTGCGGCTGACGGCCATGCTGTTTGACGACGGGGGCCACCTGCTGGCCGAGGCCGCCAGCACCGCCGGAGGCGCGTGTCTTATGGACTTCACGCCCCGGCCCGGGCGGCGCTATTACATGCGGCTGGTGACCGCCGACGGCGCGACGGGCCTGTACGATCTGCGCCTGGTGCGCCTGCCCGGCGCGGACCGCGCGGACCGCGTGGCGCTGGAGGCCCAATCGCTGGCGCTGGCGGGCCGCGCTTCCGCGCGCGTGGGCGCGCGGGTGAGCCCGGAGAGCGCGGGCGGCGTGCTGTACTGGGAGAGCTCCAACCCCGCGGTGGCCCGGGTGGACGCCCTGGGCACGGTGACGGGCGTGGGCGTGGGCACGGCGGTGATCACCGCCTATGCCGCCGGGGGCGAGAGCGACCGCTGCCGGGTGGAGGTGAGCTACGTGCCCGTGGAGGCGCTGCGCCTGATGTCGGAGGGCATCGCGCTGAGCGTCGGCGACGACGCCGCCATCGAGTGCGAGGTGCTGCCCGAAAACGCCAGCGATCCGCGATTGCTGTACAGCGTGCAGCCGGAGGGCGTGGTCCGTGTCGACCGCCGGGGCGTGCTGCTCGCGCTGAAGGAGGGCGAAGCCACGGTGACCGTGCGCTCCCGGGACGGCGGGCTCTCCGGCGCGCTGACGGTGGCCGTCGGCCCCGCGCCGCGCCGCTGGCGGGCGCTGCTGGTGGGCGAGCAGAACTACGCCTCCACGGTGGCCACGGTGCGCACCGGCTCGGTCAACTCCGTGTCCGCGCTGCGCAGCATGCTGGAGAACCTGTCCTTCGGCGGCGGGAAGGTGCAGGTGCGGACCCGGCTGGACATCTCCCGCGACGGGGTGCTGGCCGCCGTCGCCGACGCCTTCGGCCAGGCCGCGGACGGGGACGTGAACCTGTTCTACATCACCTGCCACGGCGAATACGCCGGGGGCATGACCCGCTTTCAGATGTACGACGGCTCGGTGCTCACCGCGGCGGAGCTGGCCGCGGCGCTGCGGGGCGTGAAGGGCGAGCTGGTGGTGCTGATCGACTGCTGCGGCAGCGGCGGGGCCATCGGTCATTACGGCGACACCGGGGATATTTTGAAGGGCATCGACGCCGTGTTCACGGGCCAGGTCGGCCCCGCGGTGATGGACACCAGCCGCTTCCACGTGCTGGCCAGCGCCGCGCTGGAGCAGGACAGCTATCGCCTCAGCTTCAGCCGGGAGGCCGCCGAGCCGGACATGGCCACCGTGTTCGCCCGGGCCGTGTGCGAGGCCGGGGGCTGGAGCCTGGACCGTGCCGCCCGCGCCAGCCTGCGCGCCGACGCCGACTATGACGGCAGCGTGACCCTGAACGAGCTGGCCGCCTACGCCCAGCGCCGCGTGATGTGGTATTTGCGCCTCACCGGCCAGGTCACCGGCGCGGAGGGCGACTACGTGCAGACCGTGCAGGCCTGGCCCGAGGGGGACGGGATCGTGGTATTCGAACGATGAAAGGATGGTTGAACATGGATCGCAATGAAGCGCTTGAGCTGCTGAAGGAATACAACAAGGAGCCCTTCCACATCGAGCACGGCGTCACGGTGGGTCGCGTGCTGCGCTGGTACGCCGGTAAGCTGGGCTACGGCGACGAGGCCGACTTCTGGGAGACGGTGGGCATCCTCCACGACCTGGACTTCGAGCAGTGGCCGGAGCAGCACTGCGTGAAGGAGCAGGAGCTGATGACCGAGCGCGGCCTGGACCCCCGGCTGATCCGCGCCTGCGCCAGCCACGGCTACGGCGTGAGCGCCGGCGACCTGCCCAGGCCGGAGCACGAGATGGAAAAGGTGCTCTTCGCCGCCGACGAGCTCACCGGCCTGATCGGCGCGGCGGCCCTGATGCGCCCCTCCAGGAGCTGCGCCGATATGGAGCTCAAGAGCCTCAAGAAGAAGTACAAGGACAAGAAGTTCGCCGCCGGCTGCAGCCGCGAGGTCATCGCCCGCGGCGCGGAAAACCTGGGCTGGGAGCTGGACAGGCTGCTGGAGGATACGCTGGAGGCGATGAAGGCATGGGCGGAATAGAACAGGGAACAGATTGCCGGCGCCGGATACGCTGATCCGAATTGCGGATGCGCTGGGTATCTCTACGGATTACCTGTCGGGACACGCCGATTCACTGGCCGCCCCTTTTGTTCCGAGCTGTATCGCTCCGCCCAAGCCGACCCGACGGATGCCTCGCAGCGCGACGGAACCGGAGGACTTCATTTGGGGAAATGCTCAGGGAAGAAACAACGCCTGACGCTTGACGGCTCGATGCTGCGGGTCGGGTGTTTTGTGCTTGAATGCGGTGTATCATCCATGCTATAATGTGAACAGGGAGGTGAACGTATGTGTTCGCAGAATGAGGCTATATCCATCATCCGTGAATTACGGGACAGCCTGGAATCGCTGTTCCCCAAAGCTGATTTTGAAGCGATACTGTTCGGCTCCTATGCCAGGAACGAGGCTGAGAGCGATTCCGACATTGATGTCATGTTCCTTGTGGACGCACCTCGCCAAGTGATTGCGGAAAAGCATTGGCAAATTGGGGAAGCCGCGGCGGACCTTCTCATGGAGCACGGTATTGTCGTTTCTCCCATCGTGGAAAACAGGGAATACTTCCACGAGAATGCCGATCTGTTTCCGTTCTACATGAACATCCAGAGGGAAGGAGTGCGGATCAGTGCCTGACCAAACCAGGATCGATCTATCACGGTATCGCCTTGCCAAGTCTGCGGATATGCTGACCGCCGCTCAACGTGATATCGCAACAAAGGCTGCATCAGAAAGACTTGATGTCGTTTTGATGCAGCCTTTTGAATACCCGGACTTGCTTATCCCTTCCGCCTTCCCATCCTCACCCGCACGGCCTTGACCGGCGGGGTATAGCGGAAGCTGTCGGGGGTGATGGCGGGGATGGCGGGCGCTTCGCTCTCCGGCGCGGCGGGCGCGGACGCAACGGCGGCGGGCGCTTCGCTCTCCGGCGCGGGCTCGGGCGGGGCTTCCGGCGCGGGCGCTTCGGGTTCGGGCGTTGCCTCCGCTTCGGTCTCCGGCGCGGGGATCGCGGGCGCATCCGTGGGGGTCTCGCCCGACAGCACCTCGTCGCCGTTCATGCCGGCGGCCTCCCTGATCATCTGGATCTCGCGGGCCTTCATGGTCTTGCCGTTGAAGATGTCGTACAGCACCGGCACCACGAACAGCGTCATCAGCGTGGCGTAGGCCAGGCCGCCGATGGACACCACGGCCATGGGCTGCATCATTTCCGCGCCCATGCCCTGGCCCAGCGCCATGGTGGACATGCCCAGTATGGTGGTCAGCGCCGTCATCAGGATCGGGCGCAGGCGGATGCGGCCGGTTTCCACCAGCGCCTCCTTCTTCTCCATGCCGCCGATGCGCAGCTGGTTCACGCAGTCGATGAACACGATGCCGTTGTTCACCACCACGCCGGAGAGCACCAGGAAGCCCAGCATGCTGACGATGGACAGGTCCATACCCGTGATCAGCAGCGCCAGCAGGCCGCCGGTGAAGGCCAGCGGGATCGTGAACATGACGATGATGGGGGATTTGAAGCTCTGGAACTGGGCCACCATGATCAGGAAGATCAGCAGCACGGCGATCAGCACCATCCACACCAGGTCGTTCATGATCTTCATGACGGTCTCGTTCTCGCCGGCCAGGCTGGCGCTGTAGCCCGCGGGCACGGCGTAGTCCTTCAGCTTTGCCGAGAAGGCGTCGCTGACCAGGTTGGCGCTGTAGCCCTCCGCGATGGCGAAGGACACGGTCACCATGCGCCGCTGGCTGGCGCGGTTGATGGTGGAAAGGCTCTGGGTCTCGCGCACGGTGGCGATGTCGCCGATGCGCACCCGTTTGCTCTCGTTTTCGGTGTTGACCTCGATCTCCAGGTCCTCCAGCTCCCCGGGCTTCAGCTTGCTGTTCGCGCCGTCGGCCACGTACACGCTCAGCTCCTTGCCGTCCAGGGTCACCTTGGTGATCTCCACGCGCCCGGCGACCTTCTGGGCGATGAACTGGAGCACCTGGGCGGTGGTCAGGCCGTTGTCGATGGCCTTGTCCTTGTCCACCTGGATGCGCATTTCGGGCACGGCGTCCTCCAGGCCGTCGTCCACGTCGGTGACGCCCTCGGTCTGCCGGGCCAGCTCGGCCACGTCCACGGCGATCCGCTGCAGCGTATCGAGGTCGTCGCCGGTGATCTCCACGCTGATGCCGCTGCCGGTGAGCATGGAGATATCCATGGTGCTGGCGCTGACGGACAGGTCCGCGCCCAGCTTTTCGCCGATGGCGGTCATATCCCGGGCGATGTCGGCGTTCCTGCGGCCGGAGTTTTCGTCGACCATGATGTAGTAGGACATGCCGCCGCCCCCGGACAGCCCGGACATCAGCCCGCCGCTGCCGCCCATCAGGCCCACGGTCTCCACGCCGTCGATGGCCATCATGTCGTTCATGATGGCGATGGCCTGGTCCTTCTGCTGCTGGTCGGTCATCTCCGGGTCGAAGGCCAGGTCCGCGCTCATCTGGCGGGAATTGACCTCCGGCATGAAGGAGATGCCCATCTTCGGCACTTGCAGGGCCGAGAAGGCCAGCAGGCCCAGCGCCACCAGCAGCACCAGCGGCTTCACGCGCAGCGCGCCCCGCAGCAGCGCCGTGTAGAAGCGCTGGATCGCGCCGAAGATCCTGTGCCTGTGGGGCTTGGACCGGCGCATCAGGAACGAGCACATGGCGGGCACCACCGTCATGGCCACCAGCAGCGAGGCCAGCAGCGAGAAGGCGATGGTCAGGCCCATGTCGCTGAACAGGTCGCGGGCCATGCCCTGCACGAACACGATGGGCAGGAACACGCAGATCGTGGTCAGCGTGGAGGCGAACAGCGCCCCGGACACCGACTTCACGCCCTCCACACAGGCGCGCAGCAGCGGCACGCCCTCCTCGTCGTGCAGGCGATAGATGTTCTCGATGGCCACGATGGAATTGTCCACCAGCATGCCGATGCCCAGGCTGAGGCCGGACAGCGACAGCACGTTCAGCGTGATGCCGCTGAAGTACATGCACACGAAGGCGATGACCACGCTGATGGGGATGGAGAAGGCCACCGTGATCGTGGGCCGCAGGTCCATCAAGAACAGCAGCAGTATCAGTATCGCCAGGCCGCCGCCGGACAGCAGGTTGTTCAGCACCGAATCCACGATGATGCTGATGTACTCGCCCTGGTTCATCAGGTCCACGATGTGCAGGCCGGGGTCCTCGGCCATCAGCGCGTCGGCGCGGGCGAGTATGGTCTTGGCCACGTCGGCGGTGGAATAGGTGGACTGCTTGTCCAGCGACAGCAGTATGCCGTCCGCGCCGTTCAGCTTGGTGAACACCTGGTCCCGGTCGTCGGTCAGCTCTACGCTGGCCACGTCCAGCAGGCGCACCTCGTCGATGGAATCCAGCCCCAGGCTGAACAGCTTCATCCGGCGCAGGGCGTCAAGGCTGTCAAACTTGTCGCC
>JBGUQG010000335.1:0-2794 GCA_045130815.1 Christensenellales bacterium | reverse complement strand
TCAGAATGAAAAGGATATACGGGAGGAACCAAATGCAAAGAACAGCTTTTATGACAGTCGCGGAGGTCGCGGAGACTCTGGGAATCTCCAAGTCCCACGCCTACAAGATCGTCCACCGGCTTAATCAGGAGCTGAAGGACAAGGGATTCATTACCATCGCCGGGAGAATCAACCGACGGTACTTCAACGAAAAGGTCTGCTACGGTGGATCAGATGGCAACTACGAACACAGGGAGGTGAACTGAATGTCCGTCTATAAGGAAAGCAAGACGAACACCTGGAAGGTCTACTACCGCTACACCGACTGGCAGGGCGAGCGAAAGCAGACCACCAAGCGCGGCTTTGCCACCAAGCGAGAGGCGTTGGCCTGGGAGCGCGAGCAGATGCACAAGACGCAAAGCGACCTGGACATGACTTTCAAAAGCTTCGTCGAAGTCTACACAGCTGACGTGAAGAGCCGCATCAAGGAAAACACTTGGCACACCAAGGAGCACATCATCCGCACCAAGCTGCTGCCGTATTTCGGCAAGCGCAAGATTGCGGAAATCCAGCCAAAGGACATACTGGCCTGGCAGAACGAGATGCTGAACAGCCGGGACAAGAACGGGAGGCCCTATTCGCTGGTGTATCTCAAGACCGTACATACCCAGCTCAGCACGATCTTCAACCATGCCTGCAAGTTCTACGGCCTGCGGGAGAACCCGGCGATGAAGGTGGGCAACATGGGGAAGGCGAAGAACCGCGAGATGCTGATCTGGACGCGGGAGGAGTACGAGAAGTTTTCCTTCGCCGTCATGGACAAGCCGCTGTCCTTCTACGCCTTCGAGATGCTGTACTGGTGCGGCATCCGAGAGGGAGAGCTGCTGGCGCTGACGCCGGCGGACTTCAACTTCGAGAGGAAGGTGGTTTCCATCACGAAATCCTATCAGCGGATTGACGGGCGGGATGTCATCACCGACCCCAAGACGCCGAAAAGTGTAAGGGACATCATCATGCCGGACTTCCTTGCGGAGGAGATGAAGGACTATATCGGACAGATGTACGGCATCGGGTACAAGGACCGGCTGTTTCCGGTGACCAAGAGCTATCTCCAGCACGAGATGACGCGTGGGGCGGACGCGGCGGGTGTGAAACGCATTCGTATCCACGACCTGCGGCACAGCCACATCAGTCTGCTGATCGACATGGGGTATTCTCCGGTGGCGATAGCTGACAGGGTGGGGCATGAGAGCATCCACATCACACTGAACTACGCGCACCTGTTTCCGACGACGCAGACGGACATGGCGAGCAAGCTCAACAGTTTTCGAGGGGAGGCGATGTAATTGTCAGCTAAGAATCGAGACAATCACAACCGCTGGCGCAGCGTCACGGTGGGTTTCCGGGTATCGCCGGAGGAGAACGAGCAGATCAACGCGGCAGTGGCCCTGTCGGGATTGCCAAAGCAGGAATATTGCTACCGGCGATGCATGGAGCGGGAGATCGTGGTGCAAGGTAATCCGAGAGTGTATCGGGCGCTCAGGATCCATCTGGCAGCGGTGCTGGAGGAACTGCGGCGCATCGAGGCCGGCGGCGAGGTCAGGGACGAGCTGCTGGAGACCATCCGACAGATTAACACAACACTGAACGGGATGAAGGAGGGGAAAAGCGACGGATAAACGATGACTATAGCCCCGTCATCTGATGCCGCGGATGACGGGGCATCTCATTCCTCGATTTTTGGCTTGGCGTCAATGTGGCGTCAACCACAGATTTTGAAGAAAACTGACGCCAAACTGGCGTCAACAGCGGTTCGGCCAGAAGCAAAATATTGGGGTGCCGCCACATGACGGCTCGGTGCGAAAACGGACCCAATTTGACGGCAGTTGACGGTTTCTGACATCAGTATAGCAGAAGACTGGTAGCAAAACAAGAACAACAAGGCTGTTTTTTGAAGTCGGTGCTGATTTCCGCGAGAATCAGCACCATCCGATAGAGAACTAGCACCAGAAAAGGCGGGAAACGCTGGAAAGGAATACATAATGAGTGAAAACAGAGTTATCACCCCGGAAGAAAAGGAGCTTCTGCAAGCCCGGCACCGGCTGGAAGAGGCGGAGGCCCGGCAGCGCGTGAAGGAGCGAAAGGCCCGAACGCGCAGGCTGATTCAGGAGGGCGCGATCCTGGAGAGCGTCGTCCCCTGGATTGCCAATATTGAGTTGGACGCGCTGAAACGTATCCTCGAAGGGAGGCTGAAGGACTTGTGACGTACAACATATTCCCGAAGGGCGCACTTACTCACCACTCGCCATTGGCGAGTGGTGGTATCCCTCCCGTTGGTCGGGCCGTGCGCTCTCCGAGGGGGACGCGGCGTCTGCGGACGCCTTTCAGCCAATATCGCTGCGCGAGATTGGCTGGGCAGCTGGCCTCTGTCTCCGGGCAGAGCGCATGGCTCCACCATGCAGGCGCGCCAACGCGCCTCGCCAGCTGCGGCAGGAAACCGGCCACAGGCAGGTTTCCTGCGTGGAGTACCAAGAGCAATGAAGGAAACGGAGATGATACCCAATAGCAATTTACCATCTGGAAGCGAAGGTCATCAGCCGCGGCGCGGGACGCTCCGCTGTCGCGGCAGCGGCTTACATGAGCTGCTCGCAGATCTACAATGATTACGACGGTGTGCAGCACGATTACACGCGAAAGCTCGGGCTCGTCTGGCAGAAGGTCTTTCTGCCGGAGAACGCGCCGAAGGAATGGGAGGATCGGGCGGTTCTTTGGAATGCGGTGGAGGCGAGCGAAAAGACGAAGGACAGCCGCCTTG
>JBGUQG010000334.1:0-8727 GCA_045130815.1 Christensenellales bacterium | reverse complement strand
TTGTGCAGATTGTGATGTTAAGATGTATCAGTCGCTGGGGTTTGCTATTTCCCTTGGAAATCTATTGGCGTTTGAATGACAAATTCCAATTTATCGAGCACATTTCCACCGACAAGGAGCAACCATGAAGCAAGTTATCTACACCATCACCGACAACCGGGCCATCGCCCCCGGCGTGTACCGCATGGCGTTGACTGGCGACACCTCCCCCATCACCGCCCCGGGGCAGTTCATCAACATCCAACTGGACGGCCTGTACCTGAGAAGGCCCATCTCGGTGTGCGACTGGAACGACGAGGTCCTGGTGATCATCTACAAGGTCGTGGGCCGGGGCACCGAACAGCTCTCCCACATGACCGCCGGCCAGACGCTGGACTGCCTGTCCGGGCTGGGCAACGGCTACGACGTTTCCGCCTGCCCCTCAAGCCCCGTGCTGGTGGGCGGCGGCGTGGGCGTTCCGCCGCTGTACGGCCTGGCCAAGCGGCTGATCGCGTCGGGCAGGACCCCCTCGGTGATCCTGGGCTTCAACCGGGCCGGGGAGATCTTCTGCGACATGGAGTTCGCCGCGCTGGGCCTTCCCGTGACCGTGACCACCGCGGACGGCAGCGCGGGCGTGAAGGGCTTTGTCACCGACGCCATGAAGGGCGGCGAGTACGTCTGCGCCTGCGGCCCGGAGCCGATGCTGAGGGCCGTGCACGCCAAAGCCTCCGGCGGCCAGTTCTCCTTCGAGGCCCGCATGGGCTGCGGCTTCGGCGCCTGCATGGGCTGCACCTGCGAGACCCTCGCCGGCTATAAGCGCATCTGCAAGGACGGACCGATACTGTTCAAGGAGGAGATCGCATGGTAGACCTCTCCGTTTCCCTCTGCGGCATTGAGTTGTCGAATCCCGTCATCCCCGCCAGCGGCACCTTCGGCTACGGGCGGGAGTTCGCCGAGCTGTACGATATCGATATCCTGGGCACGTTCTCCTTCAAGGGCACCACGCTGCAGCCGCGGCTGGGCAACCCGCTGCCCCGCATCGCGGAGGCCCCCGCGGGCATGCTGAACGCGGTGGGGCTGCAGAACCCCGGGGTGGAAAAGGTGATCTCCGAGGAGCTGCCGAACCTGGCGACGATCTTCCACAAGCCGGTGATGGCGAACGTTTCCGGCTTTTCCATCGAGGACTACGCCGAGACCTGCGCGCGGCTGGACGGCTGCGACCAGGTGGGCTGGCTGGAGGTCAACATCAGCTGCCCCAACGTGCACGGCGGCGGCATGAGCTTCGGCACGGACCCGAAGATGGCCGCGGAAGTCACCAGGGCTGTGAAGAAGGTGACCACGAAGCCCGTGATCATGAAGCTCTCGCCCAACGTGACCGACATCGTGGCCATCGCCAGGGCCTGCGAGGACGCCGGCGCGGACGGGCTGAGCCTGATCAACACGCTGATGGGCATGCGCATCGACCTGCGCACCCGGAAGCCCGTGATCGCCAACACCACCGGCGGGCTGTCCGGCCCGGCGATCTTCCCGGTGGCGCTGCGGATGGTGTACCAGGTGGCCCGGGCGGTGGACATCCCGGTGGTGGGCATGGGCGGCGTTTCCAGCGCCGCTGACGTGCTGGAGATGCTGATGGCCGGGGCCGCGGCGGTGGAGGTCGGCGCGGCGAACCTCACTGACCCCTTCGCCTGCAAGAAGATCATCGAGGCCCTGCCCGCCGAGATGGCGAAGTACGGCATCGAGGCCCTCTCGGAACTCTGACCCCGGAAAGGAAGCGTTTCCCCGTGTCCATGCGGCTCGTGTTTTCGCAGATATTGATCATACTGCTGTACGTGGCGGTGGGCTTTGGCGCAGGCAAGGCCCGGCTGATCCTGCCGGAGCAGCGCAAGTACCTGTCCGGGCTGTGCTCCAACCTGATACTGCCCTTCACGATACTCTCCGCCGCCTCCCAGTCGGTGGACGGGCGGGACATGGCCGCGATGCTGGCCGCCATGGGCTTCACGCTGGCGCTGTACGGTTGCGTCACCGGCGCGTCGCTGGCCCTGCACCGGGCGCACCGCGCGCCCCGGGGCATCCGGGCGGTGACCACCAGCCTGCTGACCTATCCCAACTGTACGTTCCTGGGGCTGCCGCTGTGCCGGGCGCTGTTTGGCGATATGGCGCTGCTGTACAACGCCAGCGCCCTGGTGGCCTTCAACGTGCTGTTCTTCACCGTGCAGTACAGCCTGTTCACCGGCGGCAAAATGAACCTGAAGAACCTCGTCACCCCGGCGGTGCTGTCCACCGCGGCGGTAATCGTGATGCTGGCCGCGGGGCTGCACTTTCCGGACCCGGTGCAGACGGTGGTCTCCGGCGTCGGGTCGATGGTCACGCCGCTGTCGCTGATCATCATCGGCGTGATGCTGTCGGAGAGCCGCATCGCCGAGACGCTGCGCCAGAGGCGCTCGTATCTGATCGCGGCGCTGCGCAACCTGGGCATACCGCTGGTCGCGATGCCGCTGCTGAGGCTGCTGCCCATGAGCCCGGAGGCGCGGCTGTGCGTGCTGGTGTACCTGGCCTGCCCCTGCGCCACGCTGACCAGCATCTACGCCATCAAATGCGACATGGAGCCGGAGTTCGCCGCCCACACGGTGCTTCTGTCCACGCTGCTGTTCGCGGGCACGCTGCCCGTGATCATCGCCGTGGGCCAGGCATTCCTGTAGATCAACAATATACGGAGGTAGGATAACATGGGTAAGGACGTCATCGTCGCCTGCGACTTCTCCAGCCGCGAGGCAGTGCTTTCATTCCTGGACAAATTCAGCGCCGAGGCCCGCAAGCCCTACGTGAAGATCGGCATGGAGCTGTTCTACAGCGCGGGGCCGGACATCGTGCGGGAGATCAAGGCCCGGGGACACCGCATCTTCCTGGACCTGAAGCTGTGCGACATCCCCAACACGGTCAAGAAGTCCATGGCCGTGCTGCGGGACCTGGACGTGGACATGACGAACCTCCACGCCTTCGGCACCATCGAAATGATGAAGGCCGCGCTGGAGGGCCTGACCCGCCCGGACGGCACGCGGCCGCTGCTGATCGCCGTCACCCAGCTGACCAGCACCAGCGAGCAGCGGATGAAGGACGAGCTGCTGATCGACCGGCCCCTGCCGGACGTGGTGATGCACTACGCGAAGAACGCCCGCGAGGCGGGGCTGGACGGCGTGGTCTGCTCGCCGCTGGAGAGCCCCGTGGTGCACGGCGGCTGCGGCAATGGCTTCATCACCGTCACCCCCGGCGTGCGCTTTGCGGACGGCGCGGTGGGCGACCAGGTGCGCGTCACCACCCCCGCCAGGGCCCGCGAGCTGGGCAGCGACTACATCGTCGTAGGCCGCCCCATCACCGCGAGCGACGATCCGGTAAGCGCGTATCGAAGGTGTCTTTCTGAATTTGTGGAATAGTACTAATCAATTAGGAATTAGGAATGAGGAATGAATAGTGAGAATGTCGTACTTGACAAAAGCATGGGCTTTTCTGTACGCATCGTTCGACTATATCAGCATCTTTGCTCTGAGCGCAAGGAGTATACCTTGTCAAAGCAGCTGCTTCGTTGCGGGACCTCCATTGGCGCCAATATCAACGAAGCTCAGTATGCCGTTTCCAGAAACGATTTTCTGAACAAGATGTATATATCGTTGAAGGAATGTGCTGAAACACTCTATTGGATTGAGCTGCTCCATCGAACAGATTACCTGAATGACTCTCAATATGCCAGTATCGTAGGCGACTGTAAGGAACTGCACAGCCTGCTGTCCAGCATCACCAAGTCCACCAGGGAAGGCCTGGAAAAACAAAAAGAAATCCCGTAGGGATTTCCACCACAATTCCTCATTCCTAATTCCTCATTCCTAATTCAACAAATACGGAGGTGTCAATCCATGGACAAACGCATTGCAAAGGATCTTCTCAAAATCGGCGCGGTATTCCTGCGCCCGGAGCAGCCCTTTACCTGGGCCAGCGGCATCAAGAGCCCGATCTACTGTGACAACCGGCTGACGCTGACCGCGCCCGAGGTGCGCAACGACGTGGAGAACGGGCTGGCGGAGATCATCCGCCGGGAGTACCCGGATGTCCAGGTGCTGATGGGCACATCCACCGCGGGCATCGCCCACGCGGCCATCGTGGGCCATCTGATGAACCTGCCCATGGGCTACGTGCGCTCCGGCGCGAAGGACCACGGTCGGGGCAACCAGATCGAGGGCCGGCTGGAAAAGGGCCAGAAGGTGGTGGTCGTGGAGGACCTGATCTCCACCGCCGGCAGCTGCGTCGAGGTCGTGAACGTGCTGCGGGAGGCCGGAGCCGAGGTTTTGGGCATCGTCAGCATATTCACCTACGGCATGCAGAAGGGCCTGGACCGACTGGCCGCGGCCAACGTAAAAAACGTGAGCCTGACCAACCTGGACGCGGTGGCCGAGGTCGCCGCCCGGGAGGGCTATATCAGGCCGGAGGACGTGGCTCGGGTGTTGAAGTTCCGGGACAACCCCTCGGACGAGAGCTGGATCGGGGTGGGCGTATGAGGAGCCTCATCGACATACAGCAGCTGTCCGTCCAGGAGATCGACCAGCTGATCGCCGTGGCCAACGACATCATCGCCCATCCCGAGGCCTATCGGGAGAAGTGCAAATACAAGAAGCTGGCCACGCTGTTCTTCGAGCCCTCCACCCGCACGCGGCTGTCCTTCGAGGCCGCCATGTACGAGCTGGGCGGCCAGGTGCTGGGCTTCTCCGAGGCCCAGAGCAGCTCCGCCAGCAAGGGCGAGAGCGTCAGCGACACGGTGCGCGTGGTGTCCGGCTACGCCGACATCATCGCCATGCGCCACCCGAAGGAGGGCGCGCCGCTGGTGGCCAGCATGGCCGCCACGGTGCCGGTGATCAACGCCGGGGACGGCGGCCACCTGCACCCCACCCAGACGCTGACGGACCTTCTGACCATCAGCCGGGAGAAGGGCAGGCTGCACGATCTGACCATCGGCGTGTGCGGCGATTTGAAGTTCGGGCGCACGGTGCATTCGCTGATCGCGGCCATGGCGCGCTATGAGAACGTGCGCTTCGCGCTGATCTCGCCGGAGGAGTTGAAGCTGCCCAGCTACATCAAGAAGGAGATATTGCAGCAACAGCACATCGAGTACGTGCAGACCACGGACCTGGCCGCCGTGATGCCGGAGCTTGACATACTGTACATGACCCGGGTACAGCGCGAACGCTTCTTCAACGAGGAGGACTACCTGCGCCTGAAGGACAGCTACATACTGACCCCGGAGAAGCTGCACAGCGCCAAGGCGGACCTGTCGATCCTGCACCCGCTGCCCCGGGTGAACGAGATCTCCACCGCCATCGACGACGACCCCCGCGCCTGCTACTTCCGGCAGGCCCGGTACGGCAAGTTCATCCGAATGGCGCTGATCCTGAAGCTCCTGGAGGTGGAATAAATGAATATCGATTCCATACACAACGGCATCGTGCTGGACCACATCAAGGCCGGCAAGGCCATGGAGATCTACCGCTTCCTGGGCCTGGACGCGCTGGACTGCTCGGTGGCCATCATCAAAAACGCCCCCAGCAAAAAGCAGGGGCGCAAGGACATCATCAAGATCGATTCCGAAATGGCGCTGGATCTGAACATCCTGGGCTTCATCGACCCCCAGATCACCGTGAACGTGATCAAGGACGGCGCGCTGGTGGAAAAGAAGCACCTGACCCTGCCCGCCCAGATCCGCGACGTGCTGAAATGCAAGAACCCCCGCTGCATCACCAGCGTGGAGCAGGAGCTTGCCCACGTATTCGTGCTCACCGACCCGAAAAAGGCCGTGTACCGGTGCCTGTACTGCGAGACGAAGGCGGAGTAGGGGCGCGGTAGCCCCTACTCCCTATTTCCCGCCGTACCGTCCGAGCGCATCATCGTCTCCAGCACGGCGATCTCGGCGTCCACGTCCATGGCCTCGGAGCGGAACAGGCGGTCCTGCTGCTGTTCGATGGCGAACACCAGCTTCTTCAGCGCCGCCTCGATCTGCGTCCGGGAGGACTGTATGGTCTGCCCCTGGTAGCTCTGCTTTTCCATCAGGCGATAGCTCTCCAGCAGCTTCAGCGTCACGGGCAGGTAGTAGCTGACGAAACGGCGGGCGTCGTCGGCGCGCTCCGGGCGCTGGCGCACGGTGTCCAGTATGCCGGCGGTGAGCGCCTCGATGCGCTCGATCTGCGCGGACACGCCGGGATCGTCGATGGCGTCGTTCAGCGCGCGGATCCGCGCGATCACGTCGTTCTGAGCCTCGGGCTCGGGCGCCTCCTCCTCCGCCTCGCGCAAATCGTCGATCAACAGCGTCATGCCGTCCCCGCTGAAGGCCATGCGCTGCAGATAGCCCCGGTCCAACAGCGTGCGCAGCCTCTTGGCCGCGTGCTTCACGCCGGTGACCTTATCCAGTTCGTCGATGGGAACCGCCGACCGGCCCGACAGCGCCCGGGCGATACGCTTCGCCCAGTAGCGGCGCAGCGCCCGGCGGACCACGGCGCACAGCGGCGCGAGCACCAGCGCCAGCACCGTATAGTAGGCCAGCAGCTCGATCACGGGATCGCTGAGCCCTTTTTGCACATCCTCGACGAGCACGTCGACGCCCACCGCGCCCACGAAGCCGGACATTATCGCCGTGGGAACCTCCCACCAGGCGCGCTTCTTCGCCGGGCCCGTCAGATATCGCTCCATTTCACCCTCCGTCAGCCGTTGATCAGCTGGAACTTGTCGCCGATGACCTCTATGATCTCATAGTAGCTGGCCACCATGCGGTTGTAGTTCTCGTCATCCATGCCGCTGGGGCGGTCCTTCACATACTTGCCCGAGGGCAGCACCCGGATCGCGCCGTCCTGCTTCCAGGTGTAGGTGGGAATGTAGCCCACGCTGTCGCAGGTGAAGCTGCCGTCGGAATGCTCGTTCACGGTGAAATCCAGGATCACGCCGTTGTCGGTATACTGAACCACGTGGTCGCTGATGAAGTTGCCCATGCAGAACATCGTGAACACCTGGCGGCTGGAGCCGTCGGCATTCGAGACGGTCTGGTAGCCGCAGGGCTGCACCATGTGGGCGTGGCTGCCCAGGATGATGTCCACGCCGGCCTCGGCCAGCTGTTTGGCGTACTTCTTCTGGCTGTCGTCGGGGGTGCGCACGTACTCCTTGCCCCAGTGCGGGAAGGCGATGATCACCTCGGCCCCGGCCTGGCGCAGCTTCTGCACGTCGGCCTTGAAGTCCGCGTTCTTCAGGTAGGGCACCAGCGCCACGGCCCAGTCGTCGGTGCCGCGCCGCTCCATGGTGTTGGTGCTGTGGGTGTAGGCCAGGAAGCCGAACCTGATGCCGCCCACCTCGCAGATCACCGGGGTGTCCTTCTCCTCCTGGGTGCGGTAGGCCCCCACGTGGGCAAAGCCGTACTTCTCAACGCTGTCCACGGTGCCGGTCATGCCGCCGCTCCACCGGTCCAGCATGTGGTTGTTGGCCAGGGTCAGAAAGTCGATGCCGTAGTCCTTCAGCGGGGCCAGGCACACGTCCGGCGCGTTGAACTGGGGATAGCCGGAGTAGCTGCTGCTCTTGTACTTGCCCACCGTGCCCTCCATGTTGCCCATGGTGTAGTCGGCGTTGGCCAGCTGATCGGCGATCAGGTCAAACTGGTTGTGGAAATCATAGCCGCTGTCCCGGGCGAACACCAGCTGGGACTGGCAGAACATGATGTCCCCCACCACGCGCATGCGCACCGAGCGCAGCGCGCCGTCCGGCCTGGGCGCGCTGGTGACCGACTCCACGGCCTCGGGCAGCGCGGGCACCGGGGTGACCTCCACCTGGACGGGGGCCTCCGCTTCCTGCTCCGGCTCCGACTCCGTGGCCGCCTCCGACTGAGAAGAGGGCTCGGTGCCGGTCAGCGCGGCCAGGTCCACGCCCCCTCCCTGGGGCTGTGCCGCCGCGGGCGGCTGCGGCTCGGCGGTGACCTCCGCCGCCTGCTGGGCGGGCGCGCCGGGGCCGGCGTCCACCATGGCGGTCACGGCGTCCGGCGCGGGCTTGGCCCGCAGGATCAGTATCACCGCCACCACGAGAACCACCGCGATAGCCGCGATGGCCGCGATGGCGAGGCGGTTCTGCCGCCGCTGGCGCTGCAGGGCCTCGTATTGCCGGCGGGTCATCCGCCGCGGCCCGGATGGATTGGGTCTGTTTTGCATTTGTATTTCCTCCGAATGGTCAAGGCGTGTGTCATTCCATCACGTCGTCCGGCTCCTCGATGTCGGGGCCGTCCGGCGCGTCGGTCTCCAGCGCCGGCGCGGGTTCGCCGATGGACGGGGCCCCGAAATCCGCGCCGCACACGGGGCAGCGGAGATCCCCCGGCTCCCGGGCCGCGCCGCAGGCGGGACAGTATTCCCCCTCGGCCACCGGCTCCGGCTTCGGGTCCTCCTCTGGCAGGCGCTTGCCGCAGGCCGAGCAGAAGCGGGCCTCCTTCGGGAACATCGCGCCGCAGCTCATACAGCGCTTGACCTCCCGCGCGGCGTCGTAGGCATCGCTCAGCTCGCCGATCCGCTCCTCCTCGGCGCGGATGCGCAGGGCCAGCTCCGCGGCCTCGTCCCGGCTGCCCCTGCCGTTTTGCAGCGCGTAGCAGGCCTTGCCGTAGCGGGCATACAGCCGCTCCAGCCCCTCCCGGGCCGAGCGCAGCTCGCCGCCCAGCCGGTTGGCCTCCGCGCTCCTGCTGTTCTT
>JBGUQG010000333.1:0-2383 GCA_045130815.1 Christensenellales bacterium | reverse complement strand
CGACCAGGCCTGCCGCGACCATATCAACATCCTGATCCTGTCCGACCGGGGCGTGGGTTCGGACGCGATGGCGATTCCCTCGCTGCTGGCGGTGTCCGCGCTGGAACAGCACCTGATCCGGATCAAAAAGCGCACCGCGGTCTCCGTGATCCTGGAGAGCGGCGAGCCCCGGGACGTTCACCAGCTGGCCATGCTGATCGCCTTCGGCGCCCGGGCGGTGAACCCGTACCTGGCCCATGACTGCGTGCGTATGCTGTGCGAAGACGGACAGGTCGAAAAGACGCCGGAGGACGCGATCCGGGATTATGACAGGGCGCTGACCGCCGGCGTGCTGAAGATCGCCTCCAAGATGGGCGTCTCCGTGCTGCAGGCTTACCAGAGCGCCCAGCTGTTTGAAGCGGTGGGCCTGGACCGGGGCATGGTGGAGACCTATTTCACAAACACCCCGTGCTCCCTGGGCGGCACTGACCTGAACCGGGTGGAGGCGGACAGCCGCTTCCATCACGACGCTGCGTTCGCGGCGGCCTCCGTCCCCGGCCTGCCCAGCATCGGGCGGCACAAGTACAGGAGGGGAGAAGGCGCCGAGGAGCACCTGTATGCCCCGGAAACCATCCACCTGCTGCAGCAGGCGGTGTGGAACGACGACCGGGCAACGTTTGACAAATACGCCGCGCGGGTGGAGAACGAGGGACCGCGGACCATCCGCTCCATGCTCTCCTTCCGGTTCGACGCCTGCCGGGAGATTCCGCTGGAGGAAGTGGAACCGGCCGGCGAGATCGTGAAACGCTTCCGGACCGGCGCCATGAGCTACGGCTCCATCTCGCAGGAAGCCCACGAGTGCATGGCGAAGGCCATGAACCGCCTGGGCGGACGCTCCAACAGCGGCGAGGGCGGCGAGCTGCCGGAACGCTTCGGCACGGAACTGAACTCCGCAATCAAGCAGGTGGCTTCCGGCCGCTTCGGCGTGACCCGGGAATACCTGCTCTCCGCGAAGGAAATCCAGATCAAGATGGCGCAGGGCGCAAAGCCCGGCGAAGGCGGACACCTGCCCGGCGCGAAAGTGACCGACAGCGTGGCCAAGACCCGCTGTTCCACCCCGGGGATTTCCCTGATCTCCCCGCCGCCGCACCACGACATCTATTCGATCGAGGACCTGGCGGAACTGATCTATGACCTGCAGTGTGCCAACGAGGACGCGAAGATTACCGTGAAGCTGGTGGCCTCCGCGGGTGTGGGCACCATCGCCAGCGGCGTGGCCAAGGCCGGCGCCGGCGGTATTCTGATTTCCGGCGGCGAAGGCGGTACAGGCGCGGCGCCCATGAGCAGCGTACATCACGCGGGCCTGCCCTGGGAGATCGGCCTGGCGGAAGCGCACCAGGTGCTGTGCCGCAACAGGCTGAGGCAGACCGTGACCCTGGAGACGGACGGAAAACTGATGACCGGACACGACGTCATGGTGGCGCTGTTGCTGGGCGCGGAACAGTTCGGTTTCGCGACGGCGCCGCTGGTGACCATGGGCTGCCGGATGATGCGCGTGTGCCAGCTGGGCACCTGTCCCTTCGGCATCGCGACTCAGAACCCGGAACTGCGCAAGCGCTTCAAGGGCAAGCCGGAATATGTGGAACGGTTCATGCTCTTCATTGCTGAGCAGATGCGGGAGATCATGGCGAAGCTCGGTGCGCGCACTGTGGACGAGCTGGTGGGCCGCAGTGACCTGCTGGCGGTGAAGGACGACGCGGCAATGGATCTGGCTGACCTGACCGGATTTGCCCGGAACACGCATTTCCAGCCCGCGGCAAAGCACGACTTCCACCTGGCGGAACGGGCGGACGCGCGGCTTTACCAGGACCATGTGCACCTGATGACCACCGACCGGGCTTTCGGCACGATGCTGAAGGGCGACCGGCATATTCAGGCCCAGGGCTGCGGCGGGCAGTCCTTCGGCGCCTTCCTGGCCCGCGGACAGGAGATTACCCTGTACGGCGTGGCGAACGATTACCTGGGCAAGGGCCTGTCCGGCGGCACGCTGGCGGTGTGCCCGCCTGCGGATTCCATCTGGAAGAAAGAGGATACCCTGATCGGCAACGTGGCGCTCGACGGCGCAACGAGCGGCTACGCCTTCGTGGCCGGCATGGCGGGCGAGCGCTTCGCCGTGCGCAATTCCGGTGCGTGGGCCGTGGTGGAAGGCGTGGGCGACCACGGCTGCGAGTACATGACCGGCGGCCGCGTGGCGGTGCTGGGGCCGGTGGGCGACAACTTCGGCGCGGGCATGTCCGGCGGCATCGCCTGGGTGCTGGATGAGGACGGCACGTTGGATCAGCACATCAACAGCGGCCTGGTACGTGTGCATGAGGTCACCCGCGAACAGGCCGTGGAATTGCGA